>NZ_CP067097.1:3312921-3617228 GCF_028751525.1 Alicyclobacillus cycloheptanicus | reverse complement strand
CCCGGGCCAGTTCGTTGCGAACGACGCGCGGCTGGACGACGAGCAGCAGTTCATCCTGCTGACGGGTCCCAACATGGCTGGGAAAAGCACCTACATGCGGCAGATCGCGCTGATTGTGCTGATGGCGCACGTGGGGTGCTTCGTACCGGCGGCGTCGGCTGAAATCGGGCTGGTCGACCGCATTTTCACGCGCATTGGCGCCTCGGACGACCTGGGCGCGGGGCAGAGTACGTTCATGGTCGAGATGGTGGAACTGGCGCAGATTCTCCGGCAGGCGACCGACCGCAGCCTGGTGCTGCTCGACGAGATCGGCCGCGGCACGAGTACCTACGACGGCCTGTGCATCGCGGAAGCGGTGATGGAGGCCCTGCAGGAGCCCGGGCGTTCGCCCTTGACCCTGTTTGCGACGCACTATCACGAGCTGGTGGCAGCGGCCGAGCAGCTGCCGCGCGTCGCGAATTACTCGGTCGCCGTGCGGGAGTCAGAGAACGACATCGCGTTTTTGCACACCGTCGTAAACCGCCCGGCTGACAAAAGTTACGGCATTCAGGTGGCGCGGCTGGCCGGGATCCCGGGGCCTGTGATTGAGCGCGCGCTGGCGCTGCTCGAGGTGCGGGAGTCGGCGATGGTGCCGGGCGGTGAGGCGGCTGCACGGCCAGGCGCTGACCCGGTTGACGGCCTGGTGGCTTCGGTGCGCGAGGCGGCGGCAGGCCGTACCGACGGGTCCGCCAGCGCTGTGGCTGCTGCTGCAAACGGCTCAGACCTGGCGTGGGTGGAGGCATTGGCGCGGCTGGACGTGGCCCGGATGACCCCCATCGAGGCGCTCAACCGGCTGGATGAAGTCGTACGGAGCGCGAAGGAGGCGTTGTCATGGGCATCATCCAGGTAATGCCGGATGCGCTGGCGAACCAGATTGCGGCTGGGGAGGTTGTGGAACGTCCGGCCTCCTGTGTGAAGGAACTGGTGGAGAACAGCCTCGACGCCGGCGCCACGGAAATCCGGGTGTCGCTCGAGGAAGGCGGCATCGCCGCCATGGTCGTGCAGGACAACGGGCATGGGATGGATCCCGACGACGCCGTGCTGGCCTTTGCCCGACACGCGACCAGCAAGGTGCGCAGTGCCCGTGACTTGTTTAAGATAGCGACGCTCGGCTTTCGCGGCGAGGCTCTGGCTTCCATCGCGGCGGTGGCTCGCGTACGACTGGAGACGAGGCCAAGAGGCAGCGAATCCGGCATTGTCGTTCAGGTGGAGGGCTCGCGGCAGACGGCGCCGCCGGCCCCGGTCGGCATGCCGGAAGGCACGCGCATCGAGGTGCGTGATTTGTTCTTCAACACGCCGGCGCGCTTGAAGTACCTGCGCTCGGTGACGACGGAACAAGCCCGGTGCCTGGAAGTGGTGCAGAAGGCTGCGCTGGCGAGACCGGATGTGGCGTTTGTGCTGGAGACCAACGGGCATGTCATGTTTCAGTCGGGCGGCCGAGGAAACCTGCTCGAAGTCGCCGCGGCCGTGTTCGGCGCTGGCGAGGCTCGGCAGATGCTGTCGGTGGAAGGCGCGACGCCGGACTATCGGATTCACGGGCTGATCGGCCGGCCGACACAGGCGAGGGCGTCGCGCGCCCATGCGCACTTGTTTATCAACGACCGCCCGATTCGGAACTATGCGCTGCATCAGGCAGTGATGGCTGGCTTTGGTGCACGTTTGATGACCAAACGTCATCCCATGTACGTGCTGTATTTGCAGATGGATCCCGCCCTGGTCGACGTGAACATTCACCCGCACAAGGCGGAAGTGCGCTTCAGCGAAGAGCGGGATGTCGCCCGGGTCGTCCAGGATGCGGTGCAGCGGGCGCTGGATGAAGCGTTTTTGGTCCCGTCGATTCACATCGACCGCATTGAACGCGAAGCGTCGAAGGGAGAAGGCGGCGTGCAGGCACGTTTGCGGCTGCCGCAAGCCCAGGCGCATGCACAGGCATCTGCACAGGAGGTGCGCGACCTGTCCATGGACCCCAAGGACCCATCCAAGGCCCCGTCCACGCAGGGACGACCCGACAGGCCGAGCCGCACAGGCGGTGGGGTTCCGGCGGGATCGCCGGTGGAATCGCAGGTGGCACACAGTCCGCGTGCGTCCTATCGGCCGGAGCGAGCGCCGTTCGCAGACCGGCCGCAGGAACAGGACCCGCGGCGTGTGGAGGTGTCCCGGGCGGTTTACGAGCAGGTCGCCGCCACCCTGGCGCCGACCGTTGAACCAGCACCAGGGTCAGAGCCGGCGTCAGTGTCCCGGCCAGCGCCGGCTGTGACGGACAGCGCGGCGGATGCGGACGGCGGCTCGTCCCGCTTGCAGCTGCGCCCGGTGGGGCAGGCACTTGGCATGTACATCATCGCGGACGACGGGGAGAGTCTCTATGTCATCGACCAGCATGCGGCGCACGAGCGCGTGCTGTACGAGCGGTTTCGCGCCCAGGTGCAGCACCGGGTCGGGAGCCGCATTCCGCTCCTGACGCCGCTCAACTTTCGCCTGACGCCGGTTCAGTTCGCGGCGGTGTCGACGTACCAAGAGACACTCGCTGGGCTTGGCTTCGAAATCGAGCCGTTCGGCGGGACGGATGTCCTCCTGCGCACCGTGCCAGAGGTGTGGGAAGGCCTCGACATCGCCCAGCTTTCCGAGCAGCTGTTCGAGTCGCTGGCGGCTGATAAGCCGCCGCGCGACGCGGCGGAAGCGCTGCGCGAGCGGGTGGTCATGCAAGCCTGCAAAGCTGCCATCAAGGCCAACCATCATCTGTCGCACGCGGAGATGGATGCGTTGTGCCAGGCGCTCAGTGACTTGGAGGACCCGTTCCACTGTCCGCATGGACGCCCGGTGCTCATTCGCCTGACCAGTCACGACCTGGAGAAGGAGTTCCGACGCATTGTCTGAGCGGCAGGTTGGCGGGCGACGGGTCCTGCCCGGTGTGAGACGGGAGCGTGCGGTCGTCACGACGCCGTGGAAGGTGACGGAGCGCAGAGAGGCAGAGGCCAGCCGTTTGGCAGCATGGTTCGATTGTCCGTATGTGCCGCGCCGCGACCGGAGTGTCCTGCAGGTGCTGCAGGACGAAGCGGCGGAGGCCCTCATCGTGGCGGATGCCCAGCCCATCGTCTATCACGCCGCTGACCCCGAACACGGCACGTTCTTTCATCCAAGCCTTGCCTGGCAGCGCGCGCGGGGGCTGATGAAAGGCCAGCCCGACCGGCTCGTGACGGCGATGCAGGTCGCGCCCGGTGATACGCTGGTGGACGCAACGCTTGGCTTTGGGGTCGATACGTTCGTCTTGGCGGCCGCCGCCGGACGGATGGGGCGGGTGATTGCCATTGAGTCCTCATGGCTGCTGGCGCGCTTGTTCGAGTACACGCTCGCCTACGGCGCCGCCTGGTATCCGGCGTGGGCGGACCGGCTGCAGCGGATTGCCGCGCCCATCGAAGTCTGCATCGGATCGCATACGGAGTGGCTGCGCATGCAGCCGGACGCCAGCGTGGATGCAGTGTATTTCGACCCAATGTTTCGCCACGCGACCAAACGGGCTTCGAATGTCGACCGCCTGCGCCCTTTTGCGGCCACAGCGCCGCTGTCGTCCGAGGCCTGGACAGAGGCGGCGCGCGTCGTTCGCCGCTGCGTGGTGCTGAAGGAACGTCCTGGATTTGGGCAGTTTGAGCGATTTGGGCTGGAACCAGATCGGCCGCGGGGCCGAACGGCCTTTGGCGTGTGGAGGAAGGAGTAGGCGCAAGTGGACGAAGCGATGGCCAACACGCGCCCACCGGTGCTGTGTATCGTCGGACCGACCGGGGTGGGGAAGAGTGACTTTGGCATTCTGCTCGCCAAGGCGGTTGGCGGGGAAATCGTCTCGGCAGACTCGATGCAGGTGTATCGCGGGATGGACATCGGGACGGCCAAATTGACACCCGCGCAGATGCAGGGGGTTCCACATCATCTGTTGAGCATTGTCGATCCCGACGAGCCGTTTACGGCTGCGGACTGGACGGCGCGTGCGGACCGTGTGATCGCGGACATCCACCGGCGCGGCAAGCTTCCGATTGTTGTCGGGGGCACAGGGCTGTACATCCGGGCGATTGTCGAGGACTTGGATTTTGGCAGGCAGTCTGGGTCGCCGGAGATTCGGCAGCGCTGGCAGGCATTTGCCGATGCCCACGGCAAAGAAGCGCTGCACGCACAACTGCAGAAAATTGACCCAGACACCGCCCTCCGCCTGCATCCGAACGATGTGCGGCGCGTGGTGCGGGCACTCGAGGTTGCCGAGACGCGCGGGCAGCCGTTGTCTGCGACCTACGACTGGCGCGTACGGGGCGGACGCTACCACACGGTTCAGCTGGGGCTGACCGTCCAGCGCGAGGTGCTCTACGAACGCATCAACCGCCGTGTGGACCATATGATTGCCCTCGGGCTCGTCGATGAGGTGGCGGGGCTGCTGCATGCGGGTTACCCCCGGACGCTCACCGCGATGCAGGCCATCGGTTATAAGGAAATCGCCGCCTATGTCTGCGGGGAAGTCGATTTGGCGCAGGCGGTCGAGGACACCAAACGCGCGACCCGGCGCTTTGCGAAGCGGCAGTTGTCGTGGTTCCGGCGTGATCCGCGGATTCGCTGGATGGACCGGTCTGAGACCGCTGGTGCGGCCGAGCAAGACGCAGGGGATGCGCTCCAAATAACAATGGAGATGGCAGCGCTGGCGGCAGGAATTCCCGCTTCACGCCTCGAATAGCATAGCAGTATGCCTGAAAGGCCTGTGAAGCGATGGAAGAAGCGATGGAACGTTGTCCTGTTGGGCGATGGAGACACGGCATCAGGCGGATGGTGGAATCGAGCGAGGCTGCCAGGGCCATAATTTTGAGGGCGGCCGCGAATTCTGTAAAGCTAACAAAATTGCGCATCATGTGGTGAGTGGAGGAACCGGCATGACAAAACAACCAGTCAACATTCAGGACACGTTTTTAAACCAGGTGCGAAAAGACAAAATTCCGGTCATCGTCTATCTGGTGAACGGTTTTCAGATCCGCGGCGCTGTCAAGGCGTTCGACAATTTTACGATTGTCGTGGAAGCAGAGGGAAAGCAGCAGATGATTTACAAGCACGCCATCTCTACGTTCATTCCGATGCGTGCGGTGTCGCTCAACCCGGAGGCTGCGGAGAACGGCGGAGCGTAATCGCCGGACTTGCGGCCCCGGTTCGGGGAGGGCAAAGTCCCGCGGGAATCGGCTCGATTGACAGACTTTTCGGAAGTTAATTTTTGCCTGACCTCCCTGCAGAAATGGCGTTGACAATGGAGATTTGAGTGTGATAAGTTAGGTCATGTCGCCGATGAATGGGGCGCCAGCGTAGCTCAGCAGGTAGAGCAACTGACTTGTAATCAGTAGGTCGCAGGTTCGATTCCTGTCGCTGGCTCCAGTTTACGGAGGGGTACCAAAGTGGCCAAATGGGGCGGACTGTAAATCCGTTGCGGAAGCTTCGAAGGTTCGAATCCTTCCCCCTCCACCACGGTCAGTCTCTTCGAGGTCTGACCCGTGCGCGCAGCACGTCGTTGGCGGCGTCCGCAAAAGCGGAAATAGGGGCGTAGTTCAGCTGGTAGAACGGCGGTCTCCAAAACCGCATGTCGTGGGTTCGAATCCTGCCGCCCCTGCCATGGTGAGTATGGCGAAGTGGTTAACGCACCGGATTGTGGTTCCGGCATTCGTGGGTTCGATTCCCACTACTCACCCCATAGTTGATGGGGGGTAGCCAAGCGGTAAGGCAACGGACTTTGACTCCGTCATGCGAAGGTTCGAATCCTTCCCTCCCAGCCACAATACCTTTTGCGAGTTGGTATTGTCCAAGCCGTTCGGTTGTTGGCAAGGAGCCGCGAGCAGCTCGAGGAACCAGATGGGACGCCGAGATGAGCGTACAAAGATGTACGTGAGCGAGGTGGCGCATCGAAGTGACGAAGAGATGCGAAGCGGATGTCAATCAGGTTGGCAAGGAGCCGCGAGCAGCTCGAGGAACAAGATGGGACGCCGAGATGAGCGTACAAAGATGTACGTGAGCGAGGTGGCGCATCGAAGTGACGAAGAGATGCGAAGCGGATCCGCAGCCAAAGGGTGCCCGTAGCTCAGCTGGATAGAGTGCTTGACTACGAATCAAGAGGTCGGGAGTTCGAATCTCTCCGGGCACGCCATCGGAGCATAGCGCAGCTTGGTAGCGCGCCTGCCTTGGGAGCAGGAGGTCGTGGGTTCAAATCCCGCTGCTCCGACCAGCGTTCGTATCGTTCCGCGGGAATGAAACGGCGCGAATGAACGCCGTACGATGGGGGTATAGCTCAGAGGGAGAGCACCTGCCTTGCACGCAGGGGGCCGTCGGTTCGAATCCGACTACCTCCACCAATTTTCCTCGATAGCTCAGCGGTAGAGCATCCGGCTGTTAACCGGAGGGTCGTAGGTTCGAATCCTACTCGGGGAGCCATGCTCCCATAGCTCAGTCGGCAGAGCGCATCCATGGTAAGGATGAGGTCATCGGTTCGAATCCGATTGGGAGCTCCATGGTGTTTCACCGTGACTTGTTGCATGGGTCCCGCACAGGTAGACTGTCGGTCGTGCGGGCGGTTAGCTCAGTTGGGAGAGCACCTGCCTTACAAGCAGGGGGTCAGCGGTTCGAGCCCGTTACCGCCCACCAGCGTGGAGTGATGGCCGAGTTGGTCGAAGGCGCTCGCCTGCTAAGCGAGTATACGCTTCATCGCGTATCGACGGTTCGAATCCGTCTCACTCCGCCATAGCCAATGGGAATTGCCCTGTTTCTTGTGTCGTCGGAAGACGCACAGGCAGCAGGGCAATTTTCGTCTGTCCGCACAGGCGCAGATGTCGTACACAAGCGTGGATGTCGTATCGCAGAACAACCCTCCGGGCACTGTATACTTGTTGACCAACCAGCGGGAGGGTTTACTTGTGCCATCCATCACCGAAGAAATCAAGCAGCACCCTATTTCTGCGAAGTTGCAGGAGAATGTCGACTACATCAACAAATTGATTGGTGTTGGCACCAGTTGGGACATCCTCGCCAAACCCTTCGAGTTCGGCGGCATCAAGATGATGTCGTACGTCACCAACGGTTTTTTTCTCACCATGAACATGGTCTTGATTCTGGAAAATCTGCAGGCCAACATCATCGCGTTCAAGCACGAACGTGGCGATCGCGACTTCACGATTCATGAACTCATCGACTACCTGGACAACCACATCGCCTTTGTGCAGGTTCAACCGGTGAATCAAATGGCTGACGCGGTACGGTTCATCTTGTCCGGACCGATGGTGACCTTCATTGAGGGCTTCGACCAAGCGTTCCTGATCGACACCCGTATCTACCCCATGCGCAGCATTTCCACGCCGGAAGTCGAACACGTGATTCGAGGCAATCACGACGCCTTTACCGAGACGATGCTGATGAACACCGCGCTGGTTCGCCGGAGGCTGCGCGACCCCCGGCTGCGTGTCGAACTGATGCAAATCGGCGACCGTTCCTTGACGGACGTCAGTTTGATGTACCTCGAAGACGTGGTGGACCCGGGCTTGGTTGACCAAATTCGGCAGCGGCTGAAGAACATCAAGTCAGGCAGCCTGGCGATGGGAGAGCAGCAGGTCGTGGATCTGATTGGCAAGGTCAAATGGAACCCGTACCCGATTGCCCGCTATACGGAGCGGCCGGATGTGGTCGCGACGGCGCTGATGGAAGGTCAGGTCGCCATTGTCGTCGATGCCACCGCGCAGGTGATCATTGCGCCGACGACGTTCTTTCAGCATTTGCAGAACCCGAATGAATACCACTCGTATCCGCTGCCTGGCACCTACATGCGCTGGACCATCCTGGCGGCCGTCATGTTGAGCATCTTTTTACCAGGCATTTTCCTGGTCATCAACGGGCATCCGCACCATTTGCCGCATTGGCTGTCGTTCTTCGTTGCGCAGCGCGGGGACCCGCTGCCGCTCTGGGCAGAATTGCTGGTCGCGGAAGTGTCGCTCGACATGCTGCGGCTGGCGGTGTTGAATACCCCCACGGCGCTCGGTTCATCGGTGGGCATCGTGGCAGCCTTGTTGTTCGGCCAATTTGCGTCGAAGATTCAGCTCTTGCAGCCAGAGGTTCTGGTCTACATGGGTTTCGTGATGATTGCCCAGTACGCGACGACGTCGTTTGAACTGGCCAGTGCAAATCAATTGGCGAGGCTCTGGATTATGGGTTGGACCGCACCGCTTGGGTGGATCGGCTTTTTGATTGGCAGTGGTTCCTGGCTGCTGCTGATGGTTTTTACCAAGTCGTTCGGCATTCCGTATTTTTGGCCGCTCATTCCATTTCGTTGGAAGCAAGGACTGCGTGACGTCCTGTTTCGAGAACCGTCCACCAATCTGCACGGCATCCCCAGCATTCTGCGCAAACGCTCCAAAGCGTAAATGCGGCCCCTCGTCCCCTAGGCGATCACCCAGTTTCACTCCGCTGCATAGGTTATTGAGCGCACGGTGCGGAGGCTGTCAGCCGGGCAGCCCTGCACAAGCGCCGAACCTGTGCAAAGGTCGAGGTGATGGTCGTTGCGTATCAACGCCAGACGTTCCACATGGGGCTCCCGCCCAAATTCCGTGATCGCACAGTATCAAGACGGTCAGATCGCGCTGGCCGACGCGTTGGCCCGGCTGTCGGGCGAGCGCCCGGCGGTTAGCCCGCAGGTCGAGCCAGCCATTACGAAAGAACGCCTGAACAAACTGCTCAGAGAACTCGACACACTGGTCGGTTTGGAAGAAGTGAAGCAGACGGTTCGGCAGGTCTTCGCTTTTTTGTATATGCAGGAGAGACGCCGTCAATCGCAGTTGAAGACGGAACCGGTGGTGCTTCACATGGTGTTTAAAGGCAACCCAGGGACTGGAAAGACGACGGTGGCGCGGCTCCTGGCCCGATTGTTTCACGAGTGCGGCCTTTTGTCGAAGGGACACTTGGTGGAGGTTGAACGTGCGGATTTGGTCGGGGAATACATTGGACACACAGCGCAGAAGACACGAGAAACGATTAAAAAGGCGCTGGGTGGGGTGCTGTTCATCGACGAGGCGTATTCGCTCGCACGCGGCGGCGAGAAGGATTTTGGCCGCGAGGCGATTGACTGTCTGGTCAAAGGGATGGAAGACTACCGCAACCAGTTTGTCGCGATTATTGCTGGATATGAAGCGGAAATGGAGTGGTTTCTGGCGACGAATCCAGGGCTGCCCAGCCGTTTTCCCATTCACATGACGTTTCCCGACTACGACGCTGCGGCCCTGTTGACGATTGCGCGGAAGATGGCAGCTGACCGTCAGTACAAGTGGAGCCCGGAAGCGGAGTTCAAGCTGAAGCGCCAAATTGAGAACCTCAAGGCACGGTCGTGGGGCGACAGCCATTTCAGCAACGCGCGCTGGGTGCGCAATACCCTGGAGGAAGCCATTCGGCTGCATGCGCTCCGGCTGTTTGATGTGCATCGGCCGACGCGGGAGCAAATGATCACGCTGGAAGCCCAGGACCTCCGATGGGAGGGATTGGGATGAGACGCAGTGTCGTGATTGGCAAGACGAACGTTGGGAAAACCTTGTTCTGTGTGCATTTCGCACAATACATCGGCGTGAAGGAAATGACCTGGCTGCTCGAACGCGCGGACGGCCGCACCGAGCAAGTCCGGATGTCTCCGAGCCGAGCGGAAGCGCTGCTCTCTGGCGCGATGCCTCACACAACGCGCTGTCTGCAGTCGATTTGCCTGGAATTTGCGCGCGGGAAGGGGTCGCGGCAGTTGCTGCTGACCGACACAACGGGGTTGGTGGATGGTATCCACCCAGAACCGGAGCTGCGTGCGGCCATGGCACAAACCCTCAAGGCAATCCTCGATGCCGACGTGGTACTGCACCTGGTGGATGCGGCGAGCATTGGCCGCCG
This sequence comes from Alicyclobacillus cycloheptanicus, assembly GCF_028751525.1. Taxonomy (GTDB): domain Bacteria; phylum Bacillota; class Bacilli; order Alicyclobacillales; family Alicyclobacillaceae; genus Alicyclobacillus_L; species Alicyclobacillus_L cycloheptanicus. The sequence goes on along the minus strand of NZ_CP067097.1, from coordinate 3,607,274 downwards.
CGAGCAGCGGGACACCCACGCAGGCGCCGAGGACGACGATGGGCAGGAGTCCGGATGGAGCTTGCTGGACGACCAGATTGCCCAATTGGGTCAAGAGAAGGACGGGTATCTCATCCTGGCGAACAAAATGGACCTGGGCTTTGCCAAGGCAGGGTACCGCGCGCTCGTCAAGCGGTTCACGAAACACCGCGTGATCCCGATTTCGGCGCGCTATCAAAGCGGCTTCCGTGAGGTGAAACAGCATGTTTGGCGCATGGCATGAATGGCTCGTGTGGCTCGCCAGCATGTTGTGCGCCGGCGCCGCAGTCAAACTGATGGACGACTACTTGGATGCGGATTTTGACAAGTGCCGCGGCGTGCGCACCCTTGCGGTCCGGTTCGGCCGGGCGACGTTGCCGTACGCCGTTGCACTGGGCCTGATTGGTGCCGCCATTGATGTGCACCTGGCTGTCGCCGTGTTCTTCGGCAGCTACGTGGTTGGCATGTTTTCGACGTGGCGGGAGACACTGCCGACGCGCGTGCCAGCGTACGTCGAAATGGTGGTTGCGGCGGCGATCTCCGCGGCGTTTGCCGGGTGGCAGCTGGCGCTCTGGGGCATCGCGATGATGGCCGTGATCGACTGGCTCGACGACGTGATTGACGTGACCAGCGACAAGCAGACGGGTCAATCAAACCTGGCGGCGCGGCTTGGGGTGGCAGAGACGCTGCTGTTGGTGCTTATGGCCTTGTGTACGGCGGTCCTGAGCAACGCCAAACTGACCGGCCTTGGTTTCATCGCGCTGACGGTGCTGAGTGTGGCTGCAGAGTTGGCGACCACGCGCGTTTGGGAGTCATGTGACGAGGACGGAGGGATGGAGGCATGACTTCGCTCGTGCAGACGATGCTGTTTCTGGCTGCGGGCCTGTGCATCACCGTGCTCATTTCTTATGCGGTCGGACGCCGCGTCGGCGTTCGGCAGGGACGCGCCAAACACAAAGCGCTGGCGCCCATCGAACTGCGGGCGCAGGCTTACGAAAGCGGGCGCTGCCCGGTGTGCGGGACAGCGGCAGAAGAGCGTGGTACAATGTGCCAAAAGGGGTGAGCGGGTGGCCAACGTTGAACAGTACAACAAGGTTGTGCTCGGCGTGCGCAAACGGCCCATGGAGTCCGATGCGCACCTCCAGGAACGAATCGATGAACTGATTGGCCTGTGTGAAGCGGCTGGGGGGCAGGTGGTGGCCGTGCATGCCCAGGAGCGGCTCGAGGTCGATGCAGCGCTCTACCTGGGCCGCGGCAAGGTCGCCGAGATTGCACAGACGGTGGCAGCGCAGGAAGCCGATCTCGTGATCTTTGACGGCGAGCTGAGTCCGGCGCAGCTGCGGAACCTGGAAAATCAGCTGAACTGCCGGGTGATTGACCGAACCCAGCTGATTTTGGATATCTTTGCGCTGCGGGCGCGGTCGAAGGTCGGACGCCTGCAGGTCGAGGTTGCCCAGTTGACCTATCTGCTGCCGAGGCTGACTGGGCGGGGTGTGGAAATGTCGCGATTGGGCGGGGGCATTGGCACGCGGGGCCCCGGCGAAACGCGGCTCGAAATGGACCGGCGCCGGATCCGCCAGCGAATGGCGCACCTGCGCGCGCAATTGAAAGCGGCTCGGGAACGACGCGGTGTGCAGCGCCAGCGCCGGCTGTCGTCCGTGCCGACGGTGGCGCTGGTCGGGTACACGAACGCGGGGAAAACCACCTTGCTGCAAAAGTGGACAAGCGAGCGCGGCTCATCGCACGTCGACAGCGGCCATGCCCGGCTGTTTGATACGTTGGATCCGCTGGCCAGGCGCGTCAAAGCCGGCGCCGGCAGCGAACTCGTGCTGCTCGACACGGTCGGGTTCGTGCAGGAACTGCCGCATTTACTGGTCGACGCCTTCCGCGCGACGCTCGAGGAAGTGGCCGCGGCAGACGTGATTGTGCACGTCCTCGACGGCGCCACGGACCCGCATGAACGGGCGCGCACCACGTACCAGGTGTTGTCCGAAATCGGGGCCCTCGGCAAGCCAATTGTGACGTTCTACAACAAAATGGACCTGTGCGCCGCACCGCCGCCGCCCGACCGCGAGGCGGCCGTCACGATGTACGGCTCGGCTGCGACCGGGGAGGGACTTGCCGACTTGTACCAGGCGGTCGACCGTGTGCTTCATCTCGACCCAGTGCGCATTGTGCTGGAAGGACCCGAGCGCTCGCCGTCGTTCTGGTCAGATATTGCTCGCCGCGGCAAAGTCATTTCCGCTGAGCCTGCCGACGCGGACGGCACGATGCGGGTGACAGTCGAGATCGCCCGTCGCTACGCCGCTTCCTTGCAGCCGGCTGAACGCAGTGCATCCGGGCCGCCGCCCGAGGCATTTTCGTCGGGGACGGCAGAGGCAGAGGGGCTGTGGCGCGAATCCAGTGAATCAGGTGAGATACAGCCATGAACAACAACACAAGCACCGTCACCACCGCTGCCAGGGAACTCGTGGCCAAGGCGGCAGAAGAAGCGGCCAGTGCCTTCGAACAGGTGGAAAAGACGGCGCGTTTTAACCAAGAGAAAGTGCTGGAGGCGTTCTGGGCAGAACGTGTGAGCGAAGCGGATTTGCACGGCTCGACCGGGTACGGGCTGTCCGATGAGGGACGGGACAAGCTGGAGCGCGTGTACGCCCGCGTCTTTGGCGCCGAAGCCGCCCTCGTGCGTCCTCAAATCGTCTCGGGTACGCACGCGTTGAAGCTGGGGCTGTTCGGCGTGCTCCGCCCTGGCGACCACGTGCTGTTTGCGACAGGGGCTCCGTACGACACACTCGAGGAAGTGGTGGGGATTCGCCCGTCGCCGGGCAGTCTGGCGGCGTTTCAGGTGTCCCACTCGATGGTCCCGTTGACCGCTGCCGGAGAAATCGATGTGGACCAGGTGGTCCATGCGATTTTACCCAACACCAAAATGGTGTTCTTTCAACGGTCCCGAGGCTATGCGGACCGGCCGGCGCTGCCGCTCGCGCAGCTTGCTGCCGCTTGGCAGTCCATCCGCCAAGCGCGCAACGATGTGGTCATCGCGGTCGACAACTGTTACGGCGAGTTCGTGGAGCAACGCGAACCGTGCGACCTGGGGGCGGACCTCGCCATGGGGTCGCTCATCAAAAACCCGGGCGGCGGCATTGCGCCCACCGGCGGCTATGTGGTGGGACGCGCCGACCTCATCGAAGAGGCTGCGGCCTGCCTGACGGCACCGGGCATTGGCGCCGAAGTCGGCCCCACCCAGGGCTTTCTCCGGCTGTTTTATCAAGGTCTGTTTCTCGCGCCGCACGTCGTCGTGCAGGCGCTCAAGGGCAGCATTCTGGCGGCCCGGGTGTTTGAAAAACTGGGGTTTTCAGTGCTGCCGAAGTGGAACGAAGCGAGAGCAGACCTCATTTTGACGGTTCGGTTCAACGACCGGGAACGCCTGCTGGCGTTCTGCGAGGCGGTTCAGGCGAGTGCGCCGGTTGACGCGTTCGTTCGCCCGTACGGTGCGCCGATGGCCGGGTACGCATCAGACGTGGTGATGGCAGCCGGCGCGTTCATTCAAGGGGGGTCCCTGGAGATGTCCGCGGACGCGCCGCTGCGCGAACCCTATATTGGCTACTTTCAGGGCGGACTGACCTACGAACATGTGTACATCGCGTTGGAACGGATCGCGACGGTGTTCCTTGACATGTGAATATGTTAAAGATCGTGACATCGGCACGCTTTTACACGCCGTAAAGGCATGGTAAGATGGAACCGCATACACCACTGGAATGCGGGGTGACCGCAATGGATTTGAGTTCTCGCCGGCAGCTTCCGTTGTTTTCAATCGGGATCGTGCAAAAACTGACAGGACTGACAGCGCGTCAGATTCGCTACTATGAGCAGCATGGCCTCATTCATCCCGCGAGGTCGGAGGGGAAGCAGCGGCTGTTCTCCTTCGCGGACGTCGAACGTCTGATGGATGTTCGGAGCTTGCTTGACGACGGCTACAACATGTCGGGCGTGAAGGCGAAACTGCTCGGGAAGCAGCCCGACGGCGCGGGCGCTGCCAAAGCAAACGACAAAGCCGCGGAGCCGTCCGATGCGGAGCTGTACAAGTGGCTGCAGGAAGAACTTCAGGCGGGCCAGACCGAGCGTGCAATGTCCTTGTTTCAAGGAGATTTGTCGCGGCTGTATCGACGTCGCTAGCAGCATCAACCGGGGGAAGCGCGTGATGGCAATCGCGCAGCTTGTGGTCGTGGGGAGTGTTGGATTTGAAGCACTATGAAAAACAAGAAATTCTGGACTTAGCGGCACAGCTGGATGTTCGGTACGTTCGGCTCCAGTTCACTGATTTGCTCGGGATTATCAAAAACGTGGAAATTCCCGTCGACCAGCTGGGGAAGGCACTGGACGGCAAAATCATGTTCGACGGTTCTTCCATCGAAGGGTTTGTTCGTATCGAAGAATCGGACATGTATCTGGCGCCCGACCCGGATACCTGGCTGGTGTTCCCGTGGGAAACCAGCCATGGGAAGGTCGCGCGGCTGATTTGCGACATCAAGCTCCCGAACGGCGAACCGTTCCTCGGTGACCCGCGGACGGTGCTCAAGCGCGTCATCGAGCATGCGCGGGCACTTGGCTTTGACACGCTGAATGTGGGGTCAGAACCAGAGTTCTTCTTGTTCAAAACAGACGAACAGGGACGGCCGACGGCTGAGGTGAACGACGAGGGCGGCTATTTCGACTGGGCGCCGCTCGATCTCGGCGAAGACTGCCGTCGCGAAATCGTCCTGACGCTGGAAAGCATGGGTTTTGAAATTGAGGCGTCGCACCACGAGGTTGCGCCAGGACAGCACGAAATCGACTTCAAGTACGCGGATGCCCTGGCGGCGGCTGACCACATCGCGACGTTCCGGCTCGTCGTGAAGACGGTGGCGCGTCAACACGGACTGCACGCCACCTTCATGCCGAAGCCAATTTACGGAATCAACGGATCTGGCATGCACTGCCACCTGTCCTTGTTTAAGGACGGAAAGAACGCGTTCGCGGACGAGTCAGACGAAGTGGGACTGAGTGTGACGGCACGCCACTTCCTGGCGGGGATTCTGCATCACGCGCCCGCGTTTACCGCGGTCTGCAATCCGATTGTCAACTCCTATAAGCGTTTGGTGCCAGGGTTTGAGGCGCCGAACTATGTGGCGTGGTCGGCGAAGAACCGTTCACCGCTGGTTCGCGTCCCGGCTGCGCGGGGAGCAAGTACGCGCATCGAGGTCCGGAGCCCCGATCCTTCTTGCAACCCGTATCTGGCGATTGCGGCCATGCTTGCGGCTGGGCTGGACGGGATCGAACGGGAACTGCCGCTGCAGCCGCCCGTCAACCGCAACATTTACCGCATGACGGATGCGGAGAAAGAGATTGCGGGCATTCAGACGCTGCCGGAGAACCTTGCGGAAGCGTTGGATAAGCTGGCGGAAGACGACGTACTGGTGGAGGCGTTAGGCGAACACGTCCTGACGCACTTCATTGAGGCTAAGCGAATTGAATGGAACATCTACCGTACGCAGGTTGCCGAGTGGGAACGTGAACAATACCTGCAGTTGTACTGAAGCGGGGCTCGTGTTCAGTATCGGCCTGCGAGCGGAAGCAGGGCCGTCGTGGTGCGCCTTGGGAAGGCGACACGGCGGCCCTGCCTGTTTCCTGGTCGGTGCGTCTGCTGCCGCGCCGGAAATTCCATCGGGCGGCTCCGTCGCGCCTCAGTCCATGCGGCGGAAAAGTCCGATGACCTTGCCGAGAATCGTGACATTGCGGTAGCGCAGCGCCTCCATCGATGCGTTCTCCGGCTGCAGCCGGATGTGGTCGGCCTCCCGGAAAAATCGTTTGACTGTCGCTTCGTCGTCCTCCGTCATGGCGACGACAATGTCACCGTTGGCTGCGGTGGGCTGACGGTTGACAATGACATAGTCTCCATCCAAAATGCCGGCCTCAATCATGGAGTCCCCCTGAACGCGAAGGACAAACACTTCACCGTCCTTGCCCAGATTGCCTGGAATCGGCAAAAAATCCTCGACATGCTCGATGGCGGTGATGGGCAAGCCGGCAGTGACTTTCCCGACGACGGGCGCCAGGACCGTGCTGGTCTCCGGGACCGCCGCACGCTCTGTACGTGCCGCGCTGTCACGAACCGGCGGCGGCTGCAACAGTTCAATCGCCCGCGGCTTGGTCGGATCGCGGCGAAGGTACCCTTTGCTCTGCAGCCGTTCCAGATGTCCGTGCACGGTGGAACTGGAGGCGAGCCCGACGGCCAAGCCGATTTCCCGCACAGACGGGGGATACCCTTTCTCTTCCACGCATTTTCGAATGTAGTTCAAAATCGCAAGCTGGCGTCCCGTCAATTTTGGCATAACTTGTCCCCCGCTCCGCGTATTTTATACAGAGTATAACAAACAGAACGTCCGTTCGCAAACATTTGTTCGCTTTTTCGCTTGACAGGAACAAGTGTTCGTGCGTATAGTTGTACCAGAACAAACGTTCGATTGCGGGGGATGCAGGATGTATACACTGGCTCAATTCCAACATGGCAAGCGCAGACTGTTGCAGCAGGAGTCGGCGCAGCGACAGGCGCGCAGAGGAAAGCGCCGGTTGATGGTGCTGCTGGCGCTGTGCTGGGCCATCGGCGCGAGCCTGGCGGTTCACATGTGGAACGGTGTGGCGTCAGCGGACAGCACATCGGGCAGCAAGTACGTGGTGGCGCCCGGCGACACGCTGTGGAGCATTGCGACGAAGTATGATGCGGGGCAGGACCCTCGTTCCGTGATGGATGAAATCATGACACTGAATCATCTCAGCCCGAGCGGTGCGATTCAACCGGGCGAGGTGCTGGTGCTGCCCGGCCATTGAGGCCGGTACGGGTCTCATCCAAATTCATGAGGCACAGGGGACAGCGGAACGAACCGGCAGAACGCCCGGTTACGCGCGTACTCCCAAGCATCCAATGGTGCCGTGGGACCGTCAAAACAGCCCCAACCGCTGCAGGCCGAGCAGTACACCGTCATCGTCGACGGCCGTGGTTTGGAATTGCGCGTGCTTTTTCACGTGGGGCTCCGCATTGCCCATGGCAACCGACGTGCCCATTGTTTGGAACATCCCGATGTCGTTGCCGCCATCTCCAAAATGAACGGCGCAGTCTGGGGCAATGCCGAGGTAATTCAGCAGCGCCATGGCACCAATCGACTTATCGCTCGAACGCCGCTGCAAGTCGACGGCCTCTGCATCCCAGCGGTAAATGAGGCATTCTGGGAAGGTTTGCTGGACCCGGGCTTCCCAGTCGGCGGTCATGAACACATTGGCCTGGTACACGTCGAGTGTCGATTGCAAGAGGTGTTCAGCGGGTACGGTTTCTGCGGGTTCGAAGTTGTACGCCTGCAAGATGGGCTCGAGGCGGCGCGGAATGGCCCGGGTGGTAAAGGTTTGCGCCTCTGTGTGAAGCAGAAACGGCAGGTCATGGTCGTGGAAAAAGTGCAGGGCTCGCGTGACGGTGTCGTGAGCCAGCGGGGACTTGGCCAGCACCTCGTGGTCGTGCATCACAAGTCCACCGTTGAAGTATACGCCGTATGAAATGTGCAGCCGCCGCTGCAAGGAGCGGGTGTGCAGAACAGAACGACCCGTACACAGGGCCACACCAATGCCCCGTTCCAATAGTTTTGCGACCGCTCGTTCCGCACTGGACACCAGATGACCGTTTTTAACCAAGGTTCCGTCGATGTCGAGAAAGACAAATTCAATGTTCATGTCTTGAGGTCTCCCTTATGCACATCATGCTGCACAGCGGTTGCTTTTGCTCCACAGCGCGGTGGTGCTTGTGTTAGGATATCCCTACGTGTTCCATTATACTGAATAGGAAAGTTTCGCACGGAACGGAGGACAAGCTTTGGGCGCAACGATGGAGCAATTGGTATCTCTGGCCAAGCACAGGGGGTTTATTTTTCCCGGTTCGGACATTTACGGCGGACTGGCGAATACGTGGGATTACGGCCCACTTGGGGCTGAACTCAAAAATAACATTAAACGTGCTTGGTGGAAGAAGTTTATTCAGGAATCGCCCCTGAATGTCGGGCTGGACAGTGCCATTTTGATGAATCGGCAAGTCTGGGTGGCGTCCGGCCATGTTGGCAACTTCAACGACCCCATGATTGACTGTCGGGTGTGCAAGGCTCGGCATCGGGCGGACAAATTGATTGAGGAAGCGATGGCAAAGCAGGGTGTGGAGCAGGTGGTCGACGGCCTTTCCTTTCAGGAAATGGAGTCGCTGATGCAATCGTACGACATTCACTGCCCGGATTGCGGTGCGCAGGACTTTACCCCGATTCGTCAATTCAACATGATGTTCAAGACGTACCAGGGGGTGACTGATGACGCCGCCAATGAAATTTACCTGCGGCCAGAAACAGCACAGGGTATTTTTGTGAACTTCAAGCACGTGCAGCGCACGATGCGCAAAAAGCTGCCGTTTGGGATTGGGCAAATCGGCAAGAGCTTCCGAAATGAGATTACGCCTGGGAACTTCACGTTCCGGACGCGCGAGTTTGAACAAATGGAGCTGGAGTTTTTCTGTGAACCCGGTTCGGACGATCACTGGTTCGAGCACTGGCGTTCCTTCTGCCACAATTGGCTGCTGACCATTGGTCTGCGACCCGAAAACCTGCGTCTGCGCGACCATGAAGCTGCGCAATTGTCGCACTACAGCAAGGCGACCACCGACGTTGAGTATCACTTCCCGTTCGGCTGGGGGGAACTGCTCGGCGTCGCGAACCGGACGAACTATGATTTGTCTCAGCACGCCGCACATTCGCATGAGGATTTCCTCGTGGAAGTGGAGGGGAAGGAGCCCTTCATTCCATTTTGTATCGAACCCTCCATCGGGGTGGACAGGCTGTTGCTGGCCGTGTATGCAGACGCTTATGAAGAGCAGACCCTGGAAGACGGAGACGTGCGCACGGTGCTCCACTTCCACCCGGCACTTGCGCCATATCAGGCAGCCGTATTTCCGTTGTCGAAGAAACTGTCGGAACCTGCGCAATCCTTGTACAGTGAGCTGGCCAAGGAGTTCACCGTCGATTTTGATGACTCGGGTTCCATTGGCAAGCGGTATCGGCGTCACGATGAAATTGGTACACCGTTTTGCATTACGTACGACTTTCAGTCGGAAGAGGACCACTGCGTGACGGTGCGTGACCGCGATTCGATGGAACAGGTGCGGCTTCCGATTGCAGAACTGACGGGTTGGCTGCGTGAAAAGACCGCACTCTGAGCTTTCGCCTGGATGCGCCATCCGTCAGAAGCACGTCGTGTGAACCTCGCCGTATGACGCCTGCCGAAGCACGAGGCCTGTATGAGGTATGAATGGGCTGTCGATTTGGAAAGGCTACGGCTGGGGGGTGGCTGTCACATGTCCAACCAGCATACGAGTAACCACAACGAATCTTTCACATTTGCGGGTTCGCTCCAGAACAACCGTCACTTTGAAATGGTCGTGAGTGAACGAAATCGCGTGATTGATGATGCGGTGATCGTACCGATCCCCTGGAAGCAGTACCATCGTGCGAACATCCCGCACCTGGCACGGCACTCCAGATAGCTGGCAGTGAGCACCACACCCAGTCCCGGGTTGGCGCGGGTACTCAGCCCGCGCCAACAGCGGGTGCATCACCATCGAAAACAAAAATGTCAAGCGCCTGGCTCGAAGGCCCGCGCTTGACATTTTTTTCGGGCAGCGATACCGTCGCCGCGGCCTTTTCGGCCTTACACGGCGGGTTTGCCGGGACGAAACTGTCCGTTCGTCGACACCATCGTGGTTGTCGCCAAGTGGGCGGCCGCATCCTCCACGGCGCTGCCGCCTGCGGCGTGTCCCTGCCGGACGTGGTTGAGCAGACCGCCCGACAAGAGAATCTCCCGCTGACGTTCCGACAGTTCGCACGTGCACGTGATTTTTTGCCCGGACGATTTCTGCACCACTTCGATGGTGCTGCCCTTTCGGAGCTGGTCCCGGACGTTCGGAATGGTCAGGACGTCGTCCTGCTGCAGAATGTCATAGTCTGCTTCGTTGGAAAAGGTCAGCGGCAAAATCCCAAAGTTGATGAGATTGGCCCGGTGAATCCGTGCGAACGACTTGGCCAGCACCGCTTTCACGCCCAAGTACATCGGCGCCAGTGCCGCGTGTTCGCGGCTGGACCCTTGCCCGTAGTTGGAGCCTGCCACAATCAGGCCGCCGCCCCGCGCCTTGGCGCGTTCCGGGAATTTCGGGTCAACGCGCACGAACACAAACTCGCTGATGGCTGGGATGTTGGACCGAAGCGGCAAGATTTTCGAGCCCGCGGGCATGATGTGGTCGGTCGTGATGTTGTCGCCGACCTTGAGGAGCACGTCCCCTTCAATGACTTCTTCCAACGGCCCTCGCACCGGCAGCGGTTTGATGTTGGGACCGCGTTCCACCGTGACCGTTTCCGGGTGTTCGGACGGCGGGATAATCATGCCTTCGTCGTTGGTGTCGTAGGTGTCCGGCTCTTTGGTGACGACATACTCGCCGGCTTCCCGCGGGTCGGTCAAGACGCCGCGCAGGGCCGACACAGCCGCTGTCTCCGGGCTGCACAGATAAACTTTGGCGTCCGGGGTGCCAGACCGGCCTTCAAAATTGCGGTTGAAGCTGCGCAGGCTGATGCCGCCCGACTTCGGCGCTTGCCCCATGCCAATACACGGACCGCAGGCGGACTCGAGGACCCGCGCCCCCGCCGCAATCAAATCCGCCAGGACGCCGTTGGACGCAATCGTCGCGAACACCTGACGCGATCCCGGCGTCAACGTCATCGACAGGTTCTCCGCCACGTGTTTTCCCCGCAGCACGTGCGCTGCGATGGCCAGGTCGTGGTACGAGGAGTTGGTGCACGAACCAATGCAGACCTGGTCGAGCTTCAAACCGGCGAGCGACTTGACGGTGGTCACGTTGTCCGGACTGTGCGGCTTTGCGATTAACGGTTCCAGCGTGTTCAGGTCGATCTCGATGACTTCGTCATACTGTGCGTCCTCATCCGCCACAAGGCGTGTCCACTCGCCGCCGCGCCCCTGTTTCTCCAGAAACGCACGGGTGGCGTCGTCGCTGGGGAACAGCGACGTGGTCGCGCCTAATTCCGCCCCCATGTTGCAGATAGTCGCGCGTTCGGGAACGGTCAAGTCGGCGACGCCGTCTCCGAAGTACTCAAAGATTTTCCCGACACCGCCTTTGACCGTGAGGCGGCGCAGCATCTCGAGGATGATGTCCTTGGCGGCCACCCACGGCTGGCGCTTGCCGGTCAAATGAACGCCGACAATTTTCGGCATCGGCAGGCCAAACGGACCGCCCGCCATCGCCACGGCCACATCGAGGCCGCCTGCGCCAATCGCGATCATGCCTGCGCCGCCGCCCGTCGGGGTGTGTGAGTCGGAACCGAGCAGGACATGACCGGGGGACGAGAACCGTTCCAGGTGCACCTGGTGACAAATGCCGTTGCCGGGGCGCGAGAAGTAGATGCCGTGTTTGGCGGCAAACGACTGGAGGAAGGCGTGATCGTCCGCGTTTTCAAAGCCGGTTTGCAAGGTGTTGTGGTCGACATAACTGACTGAGCGCTTGGTTCGGACCTGCGGCACGCCCATCGCCTCAAACTGCAGGTAGGCCATCGTGCCCGTGGCGTCCTGCGTGAGCGTCTGATCGACGCGAATCAGAATTTCCTCGCCCGGCTTCATGCGGGCCGGGTCGGAGACCAGATGGGAACGCAGAATTTTCATCGCGACACTGTCACCCAACAACGACACTCCCTTATCACAAAATTGACGGTTTTCACGCGCGGTGCGAAGGTGCTGCCAGGCGGGCTTGGACCGCTGCCGTCAAGGATTGACCACCAGCACGCCCGTCATCCCTTGGCGGGCGTGGTTGTCGACGCTGCAGTAGAACGGGTACCGCCCAGGGGCGGGCGCGGTCATGGTGAGACGCGTGGATTGACCCGGACCGATGGTTTCGGTGTGCTGCGGGAGCTTGCGGAATGTCAAGTTGTGCGGCGTTTTGCCTTCGTTTTTCAACTCCAGCGTCAGGGTCGATCCCGTTCGTACCGTGACGACCATGGGCACAAACTGAAAGTCGCGGGCAATCACGACGATCTTCGTCGCCGCCTCGTTCGCGGAACCGGATTTGTCGTGCGCCGTCGCTGCCAAAACGCCCTGAAAGGGGTTTGGCCGGACGGAATCCGCAACGGGGGTCACCGCATGGACGGTCTGAGGTCCTGCGCCCGTGCTGACGGCGGCGCCCTGCGTTGCCGCCCAGGCGGTGTGTGGAGCGAGCCACAGGCAGGCTTGTGTCAGTAAGACGGAACCGAGGGCAGAAAAAGTTCGGGGTCTCATTGGGTTCATCACCTCGTCATCCCAGGGTGGCATCCAGAACAACACCAAATTCTGCTGGTTTTCAGCAGGACAAACTTGGTATACGTGGATAGGTTCACCGTGAACGCCGGGGAATATGTATCGCACGCGTGCGCGGCACGCCGGGGCCGTGGCACGAACGGGCTGCGGCGTCACGACTCAGACACTGTGGTTTGAGTTTGCTACAATAAAAGAGCCGTGGGAAAAAAAGAGCCGTGTCAAATCATGCAGGTCATCGATCATCTGAAGGAGGCGAACCACCATGGACTTTGGATTGCAAGGGAAGACCGTACTCGTCACAGCTTCCAGTCAAGGCTTGGGGTACGCGACCGCAAAGGCGTTCGCTGGAGAAGGCGCGAAAGTCATGCTGTCGAGCCGAAGCGAAGAGCGGATCGCGCAGGCGGCGCGGCAGATTCAGGAGGAAACGGGGAACCAGAACGTGTCGTACTGTGTCTCGGACGTGACTCGGCCAGCGGACATCGAGGACCTGTTTGCCCGCACTGAATCGTTGTTCGGCGGTGTGGATGTACTCATCAACAACACGGGGGGACCGCCGGCGGGGACGTTCGACAAGGTCAGCGAGGACCAGTGGCAGGCCGCCTTCGAACTGTGTCTGATGAACATCATCCGCTGCACCCGGCGGGCGCTGCCGCACATGCGGAAAAACCAGTGGGGGCGGATTGTGAACTTCGCGTCCTCGTCCATCAAGCAGCCGCTCGACAACCTGATTTTGTCGAACACCTTTCGAGCAGGCATCGTTGGCCTGTCCAAGAGCATGGCGATTGAGTTTGCGCCGGACAACATTCTCGTCAACGTGCTTGGCCCGGGGCGCATTGCAACGCAGCGCGTCGCGCAGCTGGATGAGATTCGCGCAAATACGCTGGGCACCAGTGTGGAGGAAGTCCGCAAGCAGACCGAACAAGGCATCCCGCTTGGACGCTACGGTGCGCCGGATGAGTTCGCGTCCACGGCCCTGTACCTCGGGTCGGCTGCAAACGGGTATTTGACCGGGCAGTCCATCCTCGTTGACGGAGGATTGGTGCGCGCGCTGTGAACATGGATGCATCCGAGCGGCGTGAGGTTCGCACACGTTCGACGCGGTTTACATTGATGGCCCTGCTGTTCGCAGCGACGGTCGCGATGTTTCCGAACTCTGTGCTGTTTCCCGCGTCGCATGACCTCTCGGTCCACCTGCACCAAGCCGAAACATTCGTCGGATGGATGGTGACGAGTTACGCGCTCGCGTACGTCCTGGCGACGCCCTTACTCGGAGTGATTTCAGACTACCTGGGCCGCCAGTGGGTCCTGGTGCTGGGGCTGCTGGTATTTCTCGTCGGGGGCTGCGTACCCTTGTGGACCACGCAGGCATGGGTGGTGCTGTCCGGCCGCGTCGTGATGGGCGTTGGCTCAGCAGGCATCATGCCGATGGTGGACAGTCTCATCGGCGATGCGTATCCGCAAGGGCCCGACCGGCGGCGCGCCTTGGCCGGGTTCGGCGCCGCGGTGGCGGTCGCGGAGGCGCTCGCGCCGTTCTTGGGCGGTGCGGTGGACGCCTGGCATTGGCAAGGTGTGTTCGCGTTGTACGGCTTGGCGCTGCCGGCCGCTCTGTTGTGCGTGTTCATCTCCCCGCCGCCAAGGCGCTCCGCAAAGGACGGACGGGTCAACCTCCGCGCTTATGTCGACAGTCTGCATGTCGCGCTGCGCCTCCCCAAGCTGTACGCGGCGATTTTCGGTGCCATTGTGTACGGCGTCGTGTACTTTGGCGTCTGTTCGCTGCTGCCGTACGCCGTGGGCCGCCCCGTCCAAGGGCTGCTCGGCGGCACGCTGTTTTTGCCGATTGGCCTCGCCTGGGTGCTGTTCACCGCATGGCTGGCACGGCTTCCGCATCTGGTCCGCGTTCGCCAGGTGCTGACACTCGGCGCGCTGGGGCTGGCCGGGTTGACGGTTTGGCTGGCGTACGCGCATGCGGTGTGGCTGATTCTGGTCATCGGCGTGGGCTGGGGTGCGGGTTCGGCGCTGCTGTGCACCCTGTTCACCTGGCTGGTGGGCGACGAGTCGCCGGAGATGGTGCGCGGGGCGATGAACGGGATCTACAACGCTGCGTACATGCTGGGCTTTTCGTTCGGGTCACCCTTGTTCATCTTTTTGATGCAGCGGCTGGGCGCGACCGCGGCCTTCTGGTGCGGGGCGTTGGCGATGGCCGGACTGGCCGTGTTTCTGCGGGTGGTGCTGCCCCATCGCGACGCTGCCATTCCTCTTGAACCGCCCGCAATGGGTCCCGCATTGTAAGGGGGCCGGACCTGTGCGGCGCCGCCTCGCAAGGTGTACCGCAATCTTTCAAACTGTAAATGTTTTGCTCGGTCATGATAGACGTCCTCATGGTATCATCATAGGAAACAGAGCGCTGTCCGACGCGACAGCGGACAGAGAGTGGGAGAACAGAGATGTCAAGTGAGAACCGCCTGCGAGCAGCCATAGAGGAGCGCATTTTGATTCTCGACGGCGCGATGGGTACCATGCTGCAGCAGCAAAACCTGAGCGAAGCCGATTTTGGCGGCGCTGCGTATGAAGGCTGTAATGAGTACTTGAATCTCACGCGCCCCGATGTCATTCGCCAGATTCACGCACTGTACCTGGAAGCGGGCGCAGACCTCATCGAAACCAACACCTTTGGCGGAACACCGTTGGTGCTTGCGGAGTACAACCTCGCCCACCGCGCGGAAGAAATCAACCGGGAAGCGGCCAGGCTGGCCCGTGAAGCGGTGGACCGGGCGATGGCGGCGGACGGCAAAGTTCGGTTTGTTGCGGGCTCGATGGGTCCGACCACGAAAAACCTTTCCGTCACCGGCGGCGTGACGTTTGACGAATTAGCGGAATCGTACGCCGCGCAGGTGCGCGGTCTGCTGGCAGGCGGCGTCGATGTGCTGCTCCTCGAAACCGCCCAGGACCTGTTGAACGTGAAGGCTGCCAGCGTGGGCATCGAGCGCGCGTTTCGCGAGGCGGGCCGCGAAGTACCGCTGCTTGTCTCCGGCACCATTGAGCCGATGGGCACCACACTGGCCGGCCAGACCATTGAGGCGCTCTACGTGGCTGTCGAACACCTGCGGCCGCTTGCTGTGGGGCTGAACTGCGCAACTGGGCCGGAGTTCATGCGCGATCACGTCCGTGCCCTCTCCCAATTGGCAACCTGCGCGGTCAGCTGCTACCCAAATGCCGGGCTGCCAGACGAAGAAGGCCGCTATCACGAGACGCCCAGCAGTTTTGCCGCGAAACTGGCAGGGTTTGCCGACCAAGGCTGGTTGAATTTCGTCGGCGGGTGCTGCGGGACGACCCCAGAACACATCCGCGCGCTGGCACAGGCGATGCGCGGCCGCAAACCGCGCACCCCGGCGGTACGGCACCCGCATGCGGTTTCTGGACTGGAAGCCGTGGTGCTCGAGCCGGATGCGCGGCCCTTGCTGGTCGGTGAGCGCACGAACGTCATTGGCTCCCGAAAGTTTCGGCGCCTGATTGCCGACGGAGACTTTGAAGCGGCTGCCGAGGTCGCCCGAGCGCAGGTGAAGGCGGGGGCGCAGATTGTCGACATCTGTCTGGCCGACCCGGATCGCGACGAATTGGAAGACATGGCCCGCTTCCTGCCGAAGGCTGTGCGGCGGGTGAAGGTGCCATTGATGATTGACTCGACCGATGCGCGCGTGGTTGAACTCGGCCTCAAGCACTCACAGGGCAAGGCGATCATCAATTCCGCAAACCTCGAAGACGGGGAACACCGCCTGGCCGAGTTTTCCGCACTGGCGCGCAAATACGGCGCGGCGCTGGTCGTCGGAACGATTGACGAGCAGGGCATGGCCGTAACCCGCGAGCGCAAGCTGGAGGTTGCGGTGCGGTCCGTCGAATTGCTGGTGAAGAAGTACGGCATGGTGGAAGAGGACATCATCATCGACCCGCTGACGTTTCCCGTGGGCACGGGCGATGAAGCGTATCTTGGTTCGGCGCTCGAGACGGTGGAGGGCATCCGGCTCATCAAGGCGCACCTGCCTAAGTGTCCCATCATTCTCGGTATCAGCAATGTTTCGTTTGGTCTGCCGCCGGCTGGACGGGAAGTGCTGAATTCGGTGTTTCTCTTTCACTGTACAAAGGCGGGTCTCGACTACGCCATCGTCAACAGCGAGAAGCTCGAACGCTATGCCTCCATCCCGGAACCGGAGCGCCAGTTGGCGGAACGTCTGCTGTTTGCGACCAGTGAGGCGCTCGTGGCCGAATTCACTGCATTCTATCGCGAAAAAAAGCAGTCTGACGCACGGCCCGCAGAAAACCTCAGCGTGGAAGAGCGGCTCGCAAGGCGCATTGTGGAAGGCAGCAAGGAGGGATTGACGGACGATCTCGACTTGATGCTGGCCGCCGCGCCGCCGCTCGACATCATCAATGGTCCGCTGATGGACGGGATGAACGAAGTCGGCCGGCTGTTCAACAACAACGAGCTGATTGTCGCGGAAGTGCTGCAGAGCGCGGAGGTCATGAAGGCAGCTGTCGCTTACCTGGAACCGCATATGGAGAAGGCGGAGACGGCCACCAAAGGCAAGTTGCTGCTCGCGACGGTCAAGGGGGATGTCCACGACATTGGCAAAAACCTGGTGGAAATCATCCTGTCCAACAACGGCTTCGATGTGGTCAACCTGGGCATCAAGGTGCCGCCAGAACAGCTGATTCAGGCGGTGCGTGAGCACCAGCCCGACATGATTGGCCTGTCGGGCCTGCTGGTCAAATCTGCACAGCAGATGGTGGTCACCGCGCAGGACTTGAAGTCGGCCGGCATCGACCTGCCGCTGCTGGTGGGCGGGGCGGCGCTGACCAAGCGGTTTACGCTGACCAAGATTGCCGCCGAGTATGCTGGGCCGGTTCTGTATGCGAAGGATGCGATGGACGGCCTCGATATCGCCAACCGGCTGGTGTCGCCGGTGGAGCGCGACGCCTTGGTCGAACGAATGAAGGCGGAACGCGAATCGATGCTGCAGGCGGTGTCGACCGCCGCTTCGGCGGCGGCCGCGGGCAGCCGGTCAACGGCGAAGACGTCTTCCATCAACCGTACCGCGCCGGTGTTTCCGCCGCCGGACTTCGACCGGCATGTGCTGCGCAGCTACCCGCTCGCCTATATCCGTCCTTATGTGAACCTGCAGATGCTGCTGGGCAAGCACCTGGGGGTTCGCGGCAATGTCGAGAAACGGCTCGCGGACGGCGACGAGCAGGCGGTTCGACTCTTGCAGCTGGTGGAGGATCTGCTGGCGGAAGGCAGCCGGGCTGGGTGGCTGCAGGCACACGCGGTGTATCAGTTTTTCCCGGCTCTGGCGGACGGGAACCGTGTCGAGGTGTACGACCCGCAAGACGTCTCCAAGCCGCTCGCCATCTTCGACTTTCCGCGCCAGCCGAGCCCGCCGCATCTGTGCTTGGCGGACTTTCTGCGCGAAAAGGGCGGCGGGGTCATGGATTACGTGGCGTTCTTTGCGGTCACCGCGGGGCGGGGGGTCCGCGCGGTTGCCGACCAGTGGAAAGCGGAAGGGGACTACCTGCGGGCGCACGCCGTCCAGGCCTTGGCCCTGGAGTTGGCCGAGGCGTTCGCCGAGCGGCTGCACCACGTGCTGCGCGACCAGTGGGGCTTCCCCGATGCGGTGGAGATGACGATGCGGGAGCGGTTCATCGCGCGTTATCAGGGGATTCGCGTGTCGTTTGGCTACCCGGCTTGTCCGAACCTGGAGGACCAGGCCCGGTTGTTCGAGTTGATTCGGCCGGAGGACATCGGGATCGAACTGACGGACGGATTCATGATGGAGCCGGAGGCGAGTGTGTCGGCCATGGTGTTCTCGCATCCGGAGGCGCGTTATTTCAACGCCGATGCATCCGGAGCAGGGGATGGCGGCGCCGGGGACGACCAGGCGGCAGAAGGATGAAGGCGGTGGAGCACCGCGGGGGGAGGCACTGGGACGTGGAACATCGGAGTCATCCGTTTCTCGGGCGGCTGCGTCGAGGCGTTTTGATTGGCGACGGCGCCATGGCGACCTTGCTGCATCAGTGGGGCGTGCCGATTCGGACGTGTTATGAGGCGCTGTCGGTCACAGCACCGGCGACGGTGCAAAAGGTGCACGCGGCGTACCTGGCAGCGGGTGCCGACGTGCTGCAGACGAATACGTTCGGTGCGCATCGCAGCGGGCTCGGCCGGTATGGGCGGGCGCACGAGGTAGCGAGCCTCAACCATGCGGCGGTGCGCGCGGCGCGGGCGGCTGTGGCCGGGGCGGCGGAAGACCTTCAGGGACGGCAGGTGTTTGTCCTTGGGACCGTGGGGTCCATCGTCGGTGCGCGGGCGGCCGGCGCCGGTCTGCTCGATGCGCAGGTGCGCGCGGACCTGTGCGGCGAGTACGAGGAACAGATGTCTGCATTGCTCGAGGCCGGTGTGGATGGGCTCTTACTGGAGACCTTTGCGGACGCGGAGGAAATGGTGTTCGCCATCGAAGTGGCGCGCCGGCTCACCGACCTTCCAATTGTGGCGAATTTGTCGCCGGAAGCGGTGGGCGTGACACGCGATGGTGTTTCCGTGCGTGCGGCGTTTTTGAGCATGCAGGCGGCGGGGGCAGATGTGGTCGGGCTCAACTGCCGGCTGGGCCCGGCAGGTATCTTGCGCACGTACGAAGCGGAGCCTGCCCTGCCGGAAGGCTTGTACGCGGCCGTGCCGAACGCGGGCTTGCTGCATGTGGTGGAGGGAGACTACGCCTATACCGGCAGCGCCGATTACTTTGCCCAGACCGGGGTCCGGTTGGCTGCGCAAGGTGTGCGTCTTCTGGGCGGGTTGCTGCGGAACGACGCCAGCGCATGTGCAGAAATTGGCGGAGCGGGTGTTCGCGAACGGTGTCCGCGAGGCCTTGTCTGATGATGGCGCGGGGGACACTCGGGCGGCAGCCAGCGCGGGGCAGCCGGTCTGCACTGGGATGGCCGGTTCTGTCCGTGCGGCGCGGGCCGTCGCAGCGGTAGAGACGACACCCCCGGGGGAGGCTGCGGTGCCATCGCCGCTGTTGGCGGCGGTGGCGCGGCGCACCACCGTGATCGTCGAACTGGACCCGCCGCGGACGCTGGATGTGACGCGGTTCCTTGCGGGCGCACAAGCGCTCGCTGGGGCTGGCGCAGACCTCATCACGATGGCGGACAACTCGCTCGGCCACGTGCGGGTCAGCAACATGGCGCTTGCGGCGATTCTGAAGCAGATGGGGATTGAGCCGCTGGTCCACGTGACCTGCCGCGACAGAAACCTGCTGGGCCAGCAGTCGCACCTGATGGGGCTGGATGTGCTCGGCGTGCACCACATTCTGCTGGTCACGGGGGACCCGACGCGGTTCGGCGACCTGCCCGGCGCGACAGCCGTGTATGATGTATCGTCCATGGAATTGACGCGCATGGTCAAGCGGCTCAATGCAGGAGTTGCGTTCTCCGGGCAGGCCATGCGGCATCCAGCGAAGTTTGTCGTGGGCACGTCGTTCAACCCGCATGTGGTGCAGTTTGACAAGGCGCTGGCGCGGCTGCGCCGAAAGGTCGAAGCCGGGGCCGACTTTGTGATGACCCAGCCAGTGTTTGACGAAGGCATGCTCGAGCGCATCGCGCTGGCGACCGAAGACCTCGGGGTCCCCGTGTTCATTGGCATCATGCCGCTGGTGAGTCATCGCAATGCGCAGTTTTTGCACAATGAAGTGCCGGGCATTCAAATTCCAGCGCCGGTGCTGGCGCGGATGGAAATGGCACCTGCCGAGTCTGCCGCGGAGGAAGGGCTGGCGGTCGCGATGGAGCTTGTGGATACGGCCGCGCAGTACTTTCGCGGACTCTACTTCATCACGCCGTTTCTCCGGTACGAATTGACGGCGCGGCTGACGAGTTATGCGCGCGAGCGCGAAGGCGCGGACATCCAGGTGCGCGCCTAATCCCTTGGCAGGCAAAGGGCGCTGGGCAGCACAGGGCGTGCGGTACACGGGATGGGTGCCGCACGTCGTGAATATTCTCAAAAAATAAAGAGGAAAGATATTCTTTTTATGCAAGTCCGTGATATACTGACAGTGAGCGCTTTCATCTCGTCAAGTCGTCCCAGGCGTCTCTCCCCGTGTTCGATGCCGCGTGCTGACGGATTCAGCGCGCGCTCCCATGAAGCGATCGATGAAAGGAGCTATCCATATGTCCGTTGATTCCAACCGGCTGGACACGTTGCTCAAGGAAAACAGGCGGTTTGCGCCGCCCGAAGCGTTTCGCGCGCAAGCGAATTTCAACGATCCAGGGATTTACGAACGGGCTGCCGCAGACCCAGAGGCCTATTGGGCCGAACAGGCAGGCAATTTGTCGTGGTTCACACCGTGGGACAAGGTGCTGGAGTGGAATCCGCCCCATGCCAAGTGGTTTGTCGGCGGGAAGCTGAACGCAGCGTACAACGCCGTTGACCGCCATCGACAAGGTCCCCGAAAGAACAAAGCGGCCATCATCTGGGAAGGCGAACCGGGCGACAGCAAGGTGTACACCTACGACATGCTGGGCCGCGAGGTGGATAAAGCGGCACACATGCTGAAGAGTTTGGGTGTCAAAAAGGGTGACCGCGTGACGGTGTACCTGCCCATGATTCCGGAACTTCCGATTACCCTGTTGGCTTGCGCAAAAATCGGCGCGATCCACTCGGTCGTGTTTGGCGGATTCGCCGCCAATTCATTGCGCGACCGGATTTTGGATGCGGATTCCCGCATTCTCATCACGGCGGACGCTGGCTGGCGCCGCGGCAGTCTGGTCCCGCTCAAGAAGAACGCGGATGAGGCGGTCGAAGGCACCTCCGTCGACACGATTGTGGTGGTGCCGCGGGTGGGAGAGAAGGCTGGTGTCCAGCTGGTGGAGGGCCGCGACCATGACTGGAACGCCCTGATGGCACAGCAGCCTGCCACGCCGTTCGAAGCCGAACCGATGGATGCCGAAGACATCTTGTTCCTGCTCTATACCTCTGGCACGACCGGCAAACCGAAGGGCATTGTGCATACGACAGGCGGCTATCTCGTCGGCGCAAACACATCGCTGCGCAGCGTCTTTGACATCAAAGACGAGGACGTGTACTTCTGCACAGCCGACATTGGCTGGGTGACGGGGCACACGTATATCGTGTACGGTCCGTTGTCTGCCGGGGCGACCGTCGTGATGTATGAAGGTGCGCCGGATTTTCCCGATCGCGACCGGTTCTGGGACATCGTCGAGAAGTACGGTGTCACGATTTTCTACACGGCGCCCACCTCGATTCGGACGTTTATGAAGTGGGGACCTCAGTATGTAGAAAAGCATAATCTGTCCACGCTGCGGCTCTTGGGAACGGTCGGCGAGCCGATTAACCCGGAAGCCTGGATGTGGTTCCACGTACATGTGGGGAAGGAACAGTGCCCGATTGTCGACACATGGTGGCAGACGGAGACAGGCTGCGCCATGATTGCGCCGCTGCCGGGCATCACGGAAACCAAGCCAGGTTCGGCGACGCGTCCGGTTCCGGGCATTCTCGTCGATGTGGTCGATGAGCAGGGCAATTCGGTCGAACCGGGTAACGGCGGCTATCTGGTCATCAAGAAACCGTGGCCGTCCATGCTCCGCACGGTGTGGGGCGACGACGAGCGGTTCCGCAACACCTACTTCGGGAAGTTTGAAGGCATCTACCTGCCGGGAGACGGCGCGCACCTGGATGAGGACAACTACATCTGGATTCTCGGCCGCATCGACGATGTCATCAATGTTTCCGGCCATCGCATCGGGACGATGGAAGTCGAGAGTGCGCTGGTCGCGCACCCGTCGGTCGCGGAGGCGGCTGTGATTGGCCGTTCCCACGACGTCAAGGGCCAGGCCATCACAGCATTCGTGACGGTCAAGGAAGGCATTGAAGCCAACGACGCGCTGGTGGCAGAACTCAAGCAGCACGTCGCCACGGCGATTGGCGCCATGGCTCGTCCGGAGGAAATCATCTTCACTGCCGAACTGCCGAAGACGCGCAGCGCCAAAATTATGCGGCGGCTGCTGCGGGACATCGCGGAGGGCCGCGTGCTGGGCGACACGACAACGCTCGCGGACCCAAGTGTCGTGGAACAACTCAAGACCCTCTACAAGGACTGACATCACGGCGTCAACACGGCAATGACGGGCGTCGTCCGACGGCGGCGCCCCCATCCACACGTCCATTTGTCGAATCGTGGGTTGTGTCGTCGAACGACCGTCTGTTCGGCGGCAGCGCAGGCGCTGCGGCGTTGTCGGCTTCCGTGAAGGAGGTGGTGCGCGGGGAAACGACGTTTTTGTATGTAAACGGTTTCAGGTCTTGTCCCACGTTCCTGCACAATCGCGGAAGAGGAGGTCTGTGCCATGTCCGATCAAGTCAAAATTGCTGACCCGGGGCCGCTCGGACTCGCGGGGTTTGGCATCACGACATGCATTCTGAGCCTCATTAACGCCAAGGTGGCAAGTCCGGAAGGGCTTGGGGTGGTGCTCGGCCTCGCCTTGATTTACGGCGGCGGCTGCCAGCTGTTGGCGGGCATCTGGGAGTTTCGGAAAGGAAACACGTTCGGGGCGACGGCGTTCTCGTCATATGGTGCCTTCTGGATTGCGTTCTGGCTCATCCTTCATTTTGCGCCGAAGGCACCGCTGGGTTGGTTTCTGCTCTTTTTTGGCCTCCTTACCTTCTACCTTTGGTTCGGCACATTCTATCTCAATCAAGCCCTGTTCTGGGTGTTTCTCACGCTGTGGATCGCGTTTGTTCTCCTCGCCCTCAATGGGTTTGGCGTGATGAGTTCGCAAGCCGGCGGTTGGGTTGGCCTGTTGTGCGGACTGCTGGCCCTGTATACCTCAGCCGCGACGCTCATCAACACCACCGCAGGTCACACCGTGCTGCCCGTGGGCAAGCCGTTTCGTCAGCCAACCCAGGCCTGAGACCTGCGGACGCTGGAAGGGACAAACGTCGGCAGAGAATTGGCAGGGGCGCTGCGCCAGCGCCCCTGCGCCGCGTGCATGCAGACGGGGCCGCGTCCGCCGCAAGGCGGTGCGCGGCCCCGGCCTTGCAGGAGCGGCCCTGCACTTGTCGGACGCGATCCTAACCACTCGTCGGGAGGTCCAGTGCCCCGGCCAGCGCCTCTTGCTCCGCCCGCCGCGAGAGTTGCCGCAGCAGGACGAACAGGTACGCGCCAGCCACGGCGAACGTCACGGCGCTGAGCAAGGAAATCATCGCCACCTGGTGATGACCGAGCAGCCCCCCGCCCGCATACGACCCCGCCGCGGTGCCCACGTTGGTGCCAAACACGCGGACGCCGAACATCTGCGAAAAGTCGGTTGAGGGCGTCAAGTCCAGAAAGGTCGCATCGACAATGGGCCCCGGAATCGAGGTCGTCACCGTGCGGGCCAGATACAGCCCGCTGAACAGCCCAGGCGTACGGGTGAACACCAGCCCGGCGGTGAGTCCGATGAAGGAGAGGTAACTAAGTGCCAGGGTGGTGTTTCGCCGAAACCGGCGAATCAGCATCGAGACCATGAGGGAGCCGAGCGACACCATGAACGTGGCTGCGGCAGACACCAACGACGTGGCATGGGTGCCGAGGGAAAACTGATTGTGCAGTATCAGGGTCGCGAACTGGTTCAGCAGGGCACTGCCCATCCCGAACAGGCACGCGTATCCGCTCATCGCCAAAATGCGCCGCGAGGGCGCGCGGAAGGCCGTGGGCGCAATCGCGTCGGGTGCCTTCACAAACCAGCGCAGCGGCATGGCGCACAGGGCCACCACCGCCCCTGCGGCGAGGGCACTCTGGTACCCCCAGGCCGCACACATCCATCCGGAGAGCACGTTGCCCGCGCCAATCACGAACATATACATGGCGACAAACTTGCTGAGAATGCCCGCTTTCTCCCGCTCTTGGCTGAGTGAACTGAGCACCACGTTCTCCGTGCTCATCAACAGCGCCGCTGCCAGCCCGACCAGGGCGGAGGTCAGCATCCACAGCGGGGTCGTGTGTGTCAGACTGGTGAGCAGGTACCCCAGCCCAAGCAGCGCGCTGCTGAGCTTCCACACCTTCGATGCGCCGATCCGGTCGGCGGCAGGACCCAGCAGCAGGGCTGCCAGACCGCCGCAGATGGCGTTGACGGCCAGCAGCGTCCCCACCATTCCGTCGGTTGCGTGGTGGGATACATAGAAAAAGGGCTGCGCGTATTGCACAATGCCGATGCCTGTGCTCAGAAAAATCTCACTACTGAAGTATAATATCAATGGATGTTTCATGTGTTCCTCCGCGGCGAACGCCTTCGGCTTCGCTCGTCCGATGCTGTGGTTCCAAAGCGCGCACGCGAAACGCTCATCTATGCTGCTTCGCAATCGACGCACTAGCTTGAGTATACCGCATGCGCCAGAACCAGCGGCGTATCAACAGGTGAGATTGAGGAAGGAGATGCTGGTTGTGACAGAAGAACATACCAAGGGTTCCGAGTACGCGCTGGACCAGCCTGGTTCGAACCCGTACTCGTTTGACACCTTCCTGGAACAACGAGACGGCTTTGACTATTACAACGATGATGAGTTTTTGAGAGATTTGGTGGCACATTATGCGGGTGACGAAGCCGCGCGGATTCATGAAACCGCCTCCGTCCTGTCGCACAAGGTACGCACCCGCTGGCGGGCGTTGTCCGAGCAGGCTGCGCGGCCGGAGTATCACCCCCGCCTGCTGCACTATGACGCGTACAATCACCGTATCGACCGCGTCGTCCGGTCGCTCGAAACCGAGACGCTGGAACGGGAAATTTTTGCGGAAGCGCTGTTTTCGAACCGGGTCACCCCTTGGGAAATGTTCGTGAAACGATTCGTCATCAACCAGCTCGGGGAGTTCGGCGTGGTTTGCCCGATGACCTGCACCGAGGGCCTGATTGGCATCCTCGAACTCCTGGGCGACCCCAGCCATTCCGAACTTGCGCGCATTCTGCGCCACTGTAAAGAAGGCATCGACGGCGAATTCGGCGTCGGCGCGCAGTTCATGACCGAAATTCAGGGCGGATCCGACCTTCCGGCCAACCGGGTCGAGGCCGTCGCGGACGGCGCGGCCTATCGTATCTATGGCAAAAAATTCTTCACCTCCGTCGCGCACGCCGATTACGCGGTCCTCACGGCGCGGGTGAAGGGGACCGACCACATTGGCGTGTTTGTCGTTCCCTCCTGGCTGCCGGGGGACAAGGCGCGGGAGCGCCGCAACGGCTTTGAAATTCAGCGCTTGAAATGGAAGATGGGGACGACTGAACTCCCGACAGGGGAGATTGAGTACAAGGGAGCGCTGGCCTATCCGGTCGGACCGCTCCACCGCGGCCTTGCCAATGCCGTCGGCATCGTCCTGACCCTTTCGCGGTTGTCCATTGGCATCGCCAGTGCCGCGATGATGACGCGCGCCGCGCGCGAAGCCCGGATGTACGCTGAATTTCGCACGGTGTTTGGCCGCCGGATTGTCGATTACCCGCTGTCTGCGCGGGAACTGAACTGGCTGGACGACATGGCCAAACGCACGACGGCGGGTGCGTTCGCGGTCTTTGACTTGTATCTCCGGTGCGGAGGGCGCCAAGCGCTGGCCGCGCGCACTGACATGTCCCTGGCGGAACGCAAACGCCAGTGGCAGCTGCGGGAGCTGATTCTGCTGCAGAAGGTGTGTGCGGCAGGGCAGACCGTGGATGTGGTGCGCAAAGCGATGTCCATCTTTGGCGGTCATGGCGTCATGGAGGACTTTTCCGCGCTGCCGCGGCTGCTCCGGGACGCAGCCGTCAACGAGCTGTGGGAAGGGCCCAAAAACCTGTTGCTCACGCAGGTCTACCGTGATCTGCAGCGCGCCGCTTCGTGGTACGATACAAAGGAGTTCATTGCGGACGTGCTGGCTGGCGCGGACGCGTCGTTGACTGCCGACCTTGGCGAACGCTTTGCGCAGCTGTTGGCCGAGCCGGTGCTGGGCGATGTCGATGAGGGGTCCATCACGGCGGCAGCGGCGTGGGAACAGTGCTGCACGGAGCTCTTCGCCGCGTATCAGCAGCTGGCGCTTCAGTCCGTCACGGCGGTACGGGTCTCACCGTGACAAGGACAGCAGGCGCAGACAAACAGGGGGAATCATCCATGACGTACTCGTTTGACCAGGTCATCTCACGCGAACACTCGGCCTCCGCGAAGTGGGACGGCCGTAAGGGCAAGTTTGGGACGGAAGACGTCCTCCCGATGTGGGTTGCCGACATGGACTTTGCGTCTCCGCCGAGTGTCATTGAGGCGCTGGCGCGGCGCGTCCAGCACGGCGTGTTTGGGTACACGATTCGTGACAAGGGGTATGACGATGCGATTGTCGGCTGGTTTGCCAGGCGCCATCAGTGGGCGGTGGAACCGGCGTGGGTGTCGCATGCGCCGGGCGTGGTGCCTGCGCTCAACTACCTGATTCAAGCCTTGACCGAAACGGGCGACGGCATCATCATTCAAACGCCGGTGTACCATCCGTTTGCGCGGTTGATTCGCAGCCACCACCGCACCCTCATCGAGAGCCCGCTGCTGGAGCGGGAGGGTCGGTACGAGATGGATTTTGACGACTTCGAACAGAAGGCCGCCGCAGGTGCCAAATTGTTTATTTTGTGCAGTCCGCACAACCCGGTGGGCAGGGTCTGGACCCGGGCGGAACTGGAGCGGGTCGGTGAGATTTGTGTCCGGCACGGCGTGACCGTGATTGCCGACGAGATTCACTGCGACCTGGTGTACACGCCGCATCGCCACATCCCGTTTGCATCCATTTCGGACGAATTTGCGATGCATGCCGTCACGACCGTCGCACCGAGCAAGACGTTCAACATCGCGGGCCTCAATATGGCGGTGGTGATCGCCAAGAATCCGGGGCTGCGCGACGCGTACCGTCAGATGCTGGCGCTTCAGTCCGCGGCATCCATCCCGGCCTTGGGCCTGGAAGCGCTGAAGGCGGCGTACAACGGCGGGGACGAGTGGCTCGACGCGCTGCTGGACTATCTGCAGGGAAACCTGCAGCTGCTCAAGGAGCGGCTTGCGCCGTACGCGCCCAAGGTCAAGGTGGTCGAGCCGGAAGGGACGTACTTGGTGTGGCTTGACTTCCGCGGGCTGGGACTT
Organism: Alicyclobacillus cycloheptanicus; assembly: GCF_028751525.1. GTDB lineage: Bacteria > Bacillota > Bacilli > Alicyclobacillales > Alicyclobacillaceae > Alicyclobacillus_L > Alicyclobacillus_L cycloheptanicus. The sequence goes on along the minus strand of NZ_CP067097.1, from coordinate 3,579,685 downwards.
GCGCGCGAAGAACTGGACAAGTTCATTGTCCACGACGCCAAGGTGGGCCTCGAACCGGGGCACATCTACGGACAGGAAGGCGCCGGTTTCCAGCGCATCAACATCGGGTGCCCGCGTGCCTTGTTGGTGGAAGGGCTAGATCGGCTGACGGCCGCGTTGGATCGACGGTCATCGGACAACACTTGATTGATGTAATATAGATTTACACGTAAAGGCTTTCTTGACGAAAAATATTCGGTTTGTGTTATAAAATATAACATCGTGTGTTGACGCGTTCTCGATTCCCGACTACTGTGGAAGCAGCGGTAAGAAAGGGGAGAGAGAACGTGTTCTTGTGGAGAAAAACAGAGCAGTCGCACCTGCATAGATGGTGGTTTGCCGCCCTCAGCAGCTTGGCCGTCATCCTGGCACCGGTTGTGACGTTTGCTGACACAACCACGTCTTCGCCGATCAGCAGCGGGGATACCGCTTGGGTGCTTGCGTCGTCCGCACTGGTGCTGCTGATGACGCCTGGACTGGCGTTCTTCTACGGGGGACTGGTTCGTCAGAAAAATGTCATTACCACCATGCTGCAAGTGGTTTCGGTCATTCTGATTGTCTCGATTCAATGGGTCGTCGTCGGCTACAGCATCGCCTTTGGGCCCGACGTTCATCACTTGTTCGGAAACCTGCAGTGGGTATTGTGGAACGGCGTTGGCGATGCGCCGAACAGCTACGCTTCCACGATTCCGGGCTCTGCATTTGGTATCTTCCAAATGATGTTCGCCATCATTACGCCTGCACTGATTGTTGGCGGCTTGGCTGAGCGTGTCAAGTTTTCATCCTTCCTGGTCTTTATCACCGCCTGGGCGACGTTGATTTACGACCCGCTCGCCCACTGGGTCTGGGGTCACGGCGGCTGGCTGGCGCAGCTTGGTGTGCTGGACTTTGCGGGCGGCACCGTGGTGCACATCAGCTCCGGCGTCGCGGGACTGGTTGCGGCGATTTACTTGGGCAAACGCGCCGAACACGGTTCCAAATCCATCCGCGCGCACAATGTACCGTTCGTTCTGCTGGGCACGGCGCTCCTGTGGTTCGGCTGGTTCGGGTTTAATGCCGGCAGTGCGCTCGCTGCAAACGGGCTGGCCGCTTCCGCATTCCTGACCACGAACACGGCAACAGCCGCCGCGGCGCTGGGGTGGATCCTGATTGAACGGATCCACACGGGGCACGTCACCTTGGTCGGCGCTTGTGCCGGCGCTGTCACGGGTTTGGTCGCCGTCACACCGGCCGCCGGCTTTGTTTCACCGGGCGGATCCATCGTCATCGGGTTCATCGGCGGCATCATTTGTTACTTGGCTTCGACGTTCATGAAGCGCAAGCTCGGGTACGACGATGCGCTGGACGCGTTCGGCGGTCATGGCATTGGCGGCACGTGGGGCGCGATTGGCACGGGTTTGCTGGCGACAACGGCGGTGAACTCCGCCGGCCAGAACGGCCTGTTCTACGGCAATCCGCACCAGCTCGTGACGCAGTTGATTGGCGTGGCGGCGACGTGGGTGTTTTCCGGTGTGGGTACGTACATCCTGCTCAAGGTGGTCGACCTCCTGATGGGGATTCGGGTCACGAAAGAGGAAGAAATCATGGGGCTGGACCTGGTTCTGCACAACGAGGCCGCGTACCCGGAGCAGTTGTCACCGGATGAACTGCCCAAAATATTTGGCACCGGCAAAGCGCTGGAGGCGGCCTCCATCGACCACTAGCGCAGGCGTCACAGCCAGTGACTGGAAAGAAAAGGGGAATCGGCATTGACAAATCGATAGACCAGTCACTGGCGCACCGCTTGTCCGGGCCTCCGGCGGGCGGTGCGGCGCGCGTTTCGGGCTGCACAAAAAGGGTCGCAAGCGTGACGTCTGACTTTCGCCGCTGAGGGGTAGAGGGACTCAGAGGTCGAGGTACTGCTCGTGTTCCCAGGCGTGAACTGTACGCCGGTAAGCGTCCCACTCCAGCATGCGGGTGCGGACCAGACGCGAGATCGCATGGTCGCCAAGGGCTTCCTGCAGAATGAAGTCCTCTTCCAACGCCTCCAGCGCTTGTTCGAGATTGGCCGGCAGGCGGTAAATGCCGCGGCTCAACCGCTCCTCGTCCGACAGCGCGTGCACATCCACGTTGGCTGGGGGCGGCGGCACCTGTTCGGAGGTCATGCCGTCGAGGCCCGCGGCGAGCATCCCCGCGAACGCGAGGTACGGGTTGCACGCGGGGTCGGGAGAACGCAGTTCAATCCAGGCATCGTCCGCCAACACGGTGGTTCGGACCAGCGGGCTCGGGTGGTTGGCGGCCCAGGTGATGTAGGCGGGCGCCTCATAGCCGGGGACAAGGCGCTTGTAGCTGTTGACCACCGGGTTGGTGATCGCGGTCAGCGCCCGGGCGTGCGCCAGCAAACCGGCCACGTAGTGTCTGGCCTGGGGGCTGAGGCCAAGGGGGTCCGCGGCATCAGAAAAGACGCTGCGTCCGTCCTGGACGAGCGACTGCCGGCAGTGCAGTCCGGAACCGTCGGTCCCGTACAGGGGTTTGGGCATGAAGGTGGCGTGCAGACCGTGCCGCCGGGCGATGGTTTTGACCACCAGTTTGAACGTCATGTACTGGTCTGCCGCAGCGAGCGCTGACAGGGGGAGGAGGTCAATTTCGTGCTGGCCGGGAGACACCTCGTGGTGGGCGGTGCCAACCGCGAAGCCCATGTGCTGCAGGGTCATCACGATGTCTTGACGGCACCGCTCGCCGACATCGGTGGTGACGAGGTCAAAGTAGCCGCTGCGGTCGCTGGGGCGTACGCTCGCCCGGCGGCTGGCATCGAGGGCAAGCAGAAAAAACTCGGCTTCGAGGCCGACGCGAAAGTCTGAGAATCCCTGTTGTGCTGCGCGCTTTTGGGCCATGCGCAGGATGGTTCGCGGGTCGCCGGCGAATGGCCGCCCGTCCGGCAAGCAGACATCGCAGATGAGGCGGGCGACGCGCCGGTCTCCAGTTGTCCAGGGAAGCACGTGCCAGGTGGCCGGGTCCGGGGCCAGGTACATGTCGGACTCTTCAATGCGGACAAAGCCTTCGACCGACGAGCCATCAAACATGACGCCGTGTTCGAGCGCAACGCGAAGCTGATGCGCCGGGATCTCGACGCTTTTCAGCATCCCGTTGAGATCGGTGAACTGCAGCCGCACAAAGCGTACGTCCGCTGCCTCAGCTGATTCCAGCACGTCGTCCGGTGAATTGACGGGGTTCATGCGAAGGTCGACCTCCTGTTCTATCCGCACCGCGGCGGCGGGCTGTGTACGGCACGTTCATGTCAAGTGAGTTGACGAGTGATCGAACTTCAACTGTGCATATCTTACCGTACTGGGCCTGTTTTGTCAGTGGTTCCGACATGGCGACGTGAAATTCTGCGGCGCCGGATGCGTTGACGAACCGCACCGCGCCAGGTAGATTTGACCTAACCTGAAGTAAATGACTGCGGAGGAGGAACCCCGTTGCAGGAGTCTGTGCGCTGCGCTGTCAGGCTTCCCGACATCGACCCGGCGTGGATTGGCCAGCCGTCCGCTGACGCCGCCATTCGCAGGTGGCGATTGGCCATTGCCGAGGATGCATGGACGGCCGTGGAAGAAGGCGTGGACCTGACGGTGTGGATGGCTGCCTACCAGGCCGTCCGCGACGACTTGCTGGCGGCGGTGTGGACGTGGGCCGTGCCGGCTGACTTGCGCGCCGCTGCCCACTACATCCGGTTTGGGTCGGGCGGGCGCCGCGAGGACTTGCTGGGCAGTGACCTGGACAATGCCCTGCTGGTGGATGACGAGGCCGTCGCCGAGGCGGTTCGGCCGTACCTGTACAACGTGATTCGCGTCATGCATACGTTCGGGTGCCCGCCGTGCGACGGCTTCGTGATGGCGACAAACGAGCGCTGGTGCGGCACGCTGGCGCAGTGGGAAGCGAGAATCCGGCACTACTTTGCACGCCCCGACTGGGACCATGCGCGGTTTCTGTATATGATGACGGACGGCCGTCCGCTTGACGACGTATCGCAGTGGGCGCGCTTGGTGTCGCAGGTGGGGGAGGGGATTCGGGCGTCCGCGTTTATTCGCTGGGAAATGGCGCACCTCGGCATTCACCGTACGGTGGCCCTTGGTCGATTTGGCCAGGTGCGCGTGCGGCGGGCGGGGGGGCGCGCCTGCATCAACATCAAGGAAGGGCTCGTCACACCGCTGGTTCACGCCATTCGCCTGGTCAGCATCGCCCACGGCTGCCCGGAGACGGAGACGCTGGCACGGCTTCGGTGTTTGGTGGAGAACGGCGTTTGGAAGGCAAAGCGGGCACAGGCCCTCGCGTCCGCCCTCGCGTTTGGGTGGCGCCTCCGCCTGCGCGCGCAGGCGGAGGCGATGCTGGCGGGGCGGCCGATGACGGACGAGATCGACATCGACATGCTGCCAAGCGGCTGGCGCGATGCGCTGTTGTCGCACTTGCAGACGGCGAAGGAACTCGAACGCTGGGTCTGTCGGCAGTTCCCGAAACCGAGGGGGGAGCGGCTGTGAAGTGGTTCCCGGGGGCCGGACGGTCCGAACGCATCGGCGCCATGGCAGAACGGGACCTGTTTGCGGACGGCGACTTTGGCGCCAGCGTCTGGGAACTGCCACTCGCAGAAGCTGCCTACTTTGTGATTGATATTGAAACGAGCGGGTTTTCCGCGGTTTCGGATGTCATCCTCTCCCTGGCTGCGGGGTGTATGTGCGGGTCGAATCCGAAGCTTGACCCGACGTTGTATGAACTGGTGCGGCCCGAAGATGTGCGGCGCATCCCAGAGCGCGTCTGGGCGTTGACCGGCCTCACGCCGGAAGCGGTCAATGATGGAGCGCCGCTCGACGATGTGCTGTACCGCGCGCTCGCGATGTCCGTGCACCGCGTTTGGGTGGCCCACCACGCCAGACACGAGCTCTCGTTCCTGCAGCGGCACACACGGCGCATCTGGAAAATGCCGCTGCGTCCCATCGTGATCGACACATCCGTGGTGGCGCGTGCGCTGTGGCGTTTACCGTCGGTGCCGACGCTGGAGTCGGTGTGCTGTGCGCTCGACATCCCGGTTGCCAACCGCCACCGGGCGGACGCCGACATCGCGATGACCGCTGAAGTCTGGGCGCGCGAGCAGGTGCTGTGCGAACAACTCGGCCTGAAGACGGTGTCGGAAGTGGTGGAGTGGGCGGCCGCGCACGCCTTTGGATGATACAATGGAGGCAGCGGGTCCTGAATCCTGCGCGAATCCGAAACAAGCGTACGGCACGAGGCAAGTGTACATAGGAAAGGACGAAGGACATGTCAACAGGCACACAAGCACGAAAAGTGGCACTCATCACGGGGGGAACGCGCGGGATTGGCAAGGCCATCGCGCGCAAGTTCGCAGAGGCCGGCTACGACCTCGCCCTCAATTTCCTGCGCAGCCGCAGCAAGGCGCAGGAAGCGAAGGCGGAACTTGAGCAGACGGGCGCACGAGTGCACCTCATCAAGGCAAACGTTGGCGATGTGGAGAGCATCAAGTCGCTGTTTGCAGAGGTGGACAGCGTCTATGGGCGCCTCGATGTATTCATCAGCAACGCCGCGTCCGGCGTACAGCGGCCGTTTCTGGAACTGGAAGAGTCGCACTGGGACTGGACGCAGAACATCAACGCCAAGGCGTTCTTCTTTGCGGCGCAGCAAGCGGCGAAGTTGATGGAGCGGACGGGCGGCGGCGCCATGGTGGCGCTGTCCAGCATCGGTTCCACGCGGGTGCTCCCCAACTACACCGTGGTCGGCGTTTCCAAGGCGAGCCTCGAGGCCATCACGCGGTACCTGGCGGTCGAACTGGCACCGCAAAACATCGCCGTCAACGCGGTTTCCGGCGGGGTGGTGGAGACGGATGCGCTGAAACACTTCCCCAATCGAGACGAGCTCCTGGAAGCGGGCCGCAACAATCCGACCGGCCAGATGCTGCAGCCCGAGGACCTCGCCAACGCAGTGTTCTTCCTGTGTTCGCCGGAGGCCCGGATGATTCGCGGCCAGACGCTGATTGTGGACGGCGGGTACTCGCTGTTGTGCCATTAGACGCACAGGCGCGGCAGATGCCGGAGTGGAATCCTCAGCAGATGCCGCGGTGGATGCTGCGGATTGCACCGAACAACACCGGCGTTTTGGAAGCGGGCGACGAGGATGTTTTACGTCTACATATTGACTTGTCGGGACGGGACCTTTTACACCGGGTACACGAATGACGTGGCGCGCAGGCTGGCAGCACACCAGCGCGGCGTCGGCGGCAAGTACACCCGGGCACGGCGGCCTGTCGAGTTGAGTTACGTCGAACTGTGCCCGGACAAATCCAGTGCCATGCGGCGGGAGTGGGCCATTAAGCAGCTGACGCGGCAGGAAAAGGCCGCGCTTGCGGCCGCCTGGCGGCCCGACGCGCACACCGAGACGGGTCATGCAGGCACCTGCAGCAGCCCAAGGCAGGGGGGAACGGCGATGACAGAAACGTTCGGCGAGACGAAGGGACGGCGTGATCGGCCATTGCAGCCGGAAAAGCAATTGGTGCAGCAACAGTTTTCTCGCAGTGCCAGCGCGTACGTCACCAGCGAGATGCATGCAGACGCGGACAAATTGGCGGAGCTGGTCACGTGGTTAGCCCCGTCACAGGATTGGATCACGCTCGACATCGCCACCGGCGGCGGCCACGTCGCCAAGGCGTTGTCACCGCACGTGTCGCACGTCTTTGCGACCGACATCACACCGAGCATGCTGCGAACGGCGCGCGAGCACCTGGGAACCGCCGCCATCGAGAATGTCAGCTTCGTGGTGGCGGACGCGGAAGATTTGCCGTTTTTGGAGGATTCCTTCGATGCGGTCACCTGCCGCATCGCGCCGCACCACTTCCCGGACCCGCAGCAGTTCATCCGGGAGGCGGCCCGCGTGCTGAAGCCGGGAGGCCGGTTTTTGCTGGTGGACAACATTGTGCCGGAGGATGCGGCGCTCGGCACGTTCTACAACCACCTGGAAAAACTGCGCGACGAGAGTCACGTGCGCTGTGCGTCGAGTCGTGAGTGGGAGACGTGGATGCAGGCGGCAGGCTTCACCGTCGTACGAAGTCAGGAACGCCGCAAGACGTTTGAATTCGCGCCTTGGGTGCGGCGGATGGCGCGATCGGAAGAGCAGGTGGAAGCCGTCGAACAGTGGCTGCTGCAAGCGGACGAGACGGCGGCGGCGTTCTTTGCGATTGCACAGGAAGCGGGCCGCGTCCAGTCGTTTCAAGGCCTGGAATGGATGGCGCTGGCGCAGAAAGGGACGAACTAATGGCACAGGTTCACACGACGGCGCACTATCACACCATCATCCTCGGGTCCGGCAGCATGGGGCTGGCGGCCGGGTACGCCTTGGCGCGCGCCGGAGTGTCCGTGCTGCTGCTCGACCGGTTCGAACCTCCGCATTCGTACGGCAGCCATCATGGCGACACGCGGCTGCTGCGCACCGCGTACGGGGAAGGAGCCTCGTACGTGCCGTTGGTGCTGCGCGCGCGGGCACTGTGGACAGCGCTGGAGGCGGAATCGCGCACCTGGGGCGCGGGAAGGCATGGGCTGGGCGGTCCGTCTTTGGGCGCTTCGCTGCCGAGTGGTTCGTCCTTCGCACCCGAGCGCTTGTTTGCGCCAACCGGCGTGATCGGCATCTTACACCGCCAGTCCGGCATGCTCGACGAGGTCGAGGCCAGTGTGGCGGCCCATCACCTGCCGTCGGAGTGGCTGACGGCGGAGGCGGCGCGCAAGCGTTGGCCGGGCCTCATGCCGACGGATGACGAACGGGTCCACCATGACTTGCTGGGCGGCGTGTTGTTCAGTGAAGCGTGTCTGCGCGCCTTGAAGCACGGGTGTCTTGTGTACGGCGCGGCGATGCGGTTCGGCGGGGAGTTGGACGCCCTGGATGTGCACAAAGACGGCGTGACGGTGACCTGGGACGGCATGCAAGCACATGCGGACCACCTGCTCATCGCGGCCGGCGCCGGCACGCCGAGGCTGCTCGAGCAGTGGCTGCCGGACTGGCAGGTGCCCCTGCAGCCCATCCGTAAAACCGTGGCCTGGTTCAAGCCGACCGCGCCGCGTTTGTACACGGCCGAGCGGCTTCCCGCCTTTTACGCCGATGGACCGGGGGCGATGTACTACGGGTTTCCGGACTTCGGACAGGGTGTCAAGGTCGGGCGCCACGACGGGGGCACCCCGTGCAGTCCTGAGGATGTCGATCGCGCCTTTCATCCGGAGGACGAGGCACCCTTGCACGCGTTCTTGCGCCAGACGTTTCCCCAAGCCGGCGGGCCGCTTGTCCGCGGGACGGTATGCCTCTACACGATGACACCGGATGAGCACTTTCTCATCGACCATCATCCCGGGCATGCGCATGTCTGGCTGGCTGCCGGATTCTCCGGACATGGCTTCAAGTTTGCCAGCGCGATTGGCGAAGCGCTGGCGGAGGTGCTGCAGACGGGAACTGCCAATCACGACCTGACGCAGTTTCGCGCGGGTCGATTCCCATCACACGCCTAGCCGGGCTTGGGTCACATCTCAATCTCCCAGATTTTGTCCGGTTTCAGGTGGGCCGCCAGCTTCTTGCTCTCTTCCCGGTGCCGCCGCCTGATTTCCGCGCGGTTGGGCGCTGTTTGGTACAACATTTTCTCTTCTGCCGTTTCGGGAATCACCCTGGGTACGGGGACGGGTTTTCCGTCCTCGTCGATCGCGACAAAGGTCAGAAAGGCCGTCGCCGCGATGCGGCGCTCACCCGTACGGAGGTGCTCCGCCACCACTTTCACAAAGACCTCCATCGAGCTTCTGCCCGTCCACGTGACATACGCGAACAAGCACACGGAGTCATGCGGGGTGATGGGCGTCAGAAAATCGACCGAGTCTGTGGAGGCGGTCACGACTTTCGCCCGGGAGTGCCGCGAAGCGGAAATTGAGGCAATGTCGTCAATGTACTCCATCAATTTGCCGCCGAACAGGGTGTTGTGGTCGTTGTAGTCTCCGGGAAACACGCGGCTGATTTTGACGCATCTAGATTCCTTACAGGGTTTTTCCGTTGCCATGTGTAGAGCTCCTCCTGTCGCAGTGTGATGCTGGTCCATACGAGATGCTTGTCCGTGTCTGCGGATTGCCATCGATCATACGCTATCCCATCCCTGCGGTACAACCTCCGACCGTATGGTTTCCCCTCCTTCGCAGGCATGGACCGGGTGTTTCGGTAAAGGGCAGTGTGAACTGCCCGTTTGCCGCGCCCGGCACGTGAAGGTCGGCAGGACATGGACTGTGCACAGGTCAAGCCGAGACAACATGCGGTATACTACGGGCGGAAGTTCGTTGATAGCGCATGGGTAGGAGATGAGAAATCGTGATTTTGTTGAAACTGCCCAGGGAACAAAAGCAGCTGTTGATCAGCGATATTCAGGCGTACATAGAGGCGGAATGGGGAGAATCCATCGGAGAACTTGCCGCAGGCAATCTCCTGGATTTCATGCTGCAGGAATTGGGGCCGCACATTTACAACCAGGCCATTCGCGACGCCAAAGACGTGGTGCTCCAGGGCATGGAACGAGTGGAGGAAGACGTTTCCGCGCTGGCGCAGCCCCTGCATCGCGCCCGATAGGGTTATCTGGGAATGAATCTGAATCGAAAGGAGGCGGGCGATGGAGTCGGTTCTCCTCCTCTTGTCCGTGATTCTGCTGGCGGGCGTGTGGGCAGCGCGTGTCGGAAGCCGACTGGGCTTGCCTGTCCTGATTGTCTTTGTCGCCATTGGGGTGCTGTTAGGACCCGGCGGATTCCACATTGCGTCGGCGGTCCCGCTGACTTGGGCGCATGCGATTGGCTATGTGGCCCTCATTCTGATTCTGTTCGAAGGCGGGCTGCACACTTCCATCGAACGAATTCGCGGGGTCTGGGCGCCAGCGCTGTCGCTGGCCACGGTCGGCGTGCTGCTCAGTTCGCTGGTCATGGGGGCGCTGGCGTATTTCTTGCTGCGTCTTCCGTTCTATCCATCCGCCTTGCTGGGCGTCGCCGTCAGCTCGACAGATGCCGCTTCCGTTTTCACGATGCTGGGTGGACAACCCCTGCGCAAGCGGCTGGTCGATGTGCTGGAAGTCGAATCGGGTACGAATGACCCGATGGCGTTTTTTCTCACGCTGGTGCTCATCCAGTGGTCGGTCCACGGCACGGGGCCCTTCTGGACTGCAACAGGCGCTGTCCTCGGGACGTTCGCACTGCAGATGCTGGTCGGCCTCGCCGTTGGCATTGCGACTGGATATTTGGGCTCGTTCGCGAACCAGCGAATCAAACTGGACACGGGCGGTCTGTATCCGACCCTGTCTTTAGCGTTCGCGCTGTTGTCCTTTGCGGTCGCAAACCTGCTGCACGGAAGCGGGTTCCTGTCCGTGTATGTCGCGTCGGTGGTGATGGGGAATCGACGGATGGAGCACCGGCACAGCATCATGCGATTTCATGAAGGCCTCGCCTGGACGATGCACATTCTGATGTTCGTGGTGCTGGGGCTAGAAATGGTGCCCCATCGGCTCGTCACCATTTTTCTACCGGGCATTGGCCTCGCCCTCGGGGCGCTCGTGTTTGCACGGCCGTTCGCGGTTTGGCTGTCCACGCTCGGCATGGGCTTTCACTGGCGCGAAAAACTGTTCCTCAGTTGGGCGGGGCTGCGCGGGGCGGTGCCGATTGTCCTGGTCCTGACGGCGACGCTCGCGCCGGGCTACACCCCAAACACCATGATGGATGCGGTGTTTTTCGTCGTGCTGGCCTCGACGCTGGTGCAGGGACTGACCGTGAAGCCGTTTGCGCATAAGCTGTCGCTGCTGGAGCCGTCCCCGTCGGAAGGGCTGATTGAACTGGTCGCCATCGCGCGGGAGAATGCCATCGTGGTGCCCATCGAGATCGCGCCGGAGTCTCGCCTGATTGACCGTAAAATGGTGGACATCCCTTTCCCGGACAACACGCTGTGCTACGCCATCGTCCGCGACAATCGCGTGATTGTGCCGCGCGGGGCGACACGCCTGAAGGCGGCCGACCACCTGCTGGTTCTGTCGGACCGCAGACATGTCGACGAATTGCGCGCCCTGTTTGAAGGAGAGGTTGTGGGCCACCCGGCCTTTTTGCCTTGAACGCGGACATGCTGCGGCCAGGCGGCCGGGTTGACCGGTTCGGTTGACCGATTCCGTTGACGGGCGGGGCGTTCCCTGTATCAACCGGCGCACGCGGGTTGCGCGCCGATGGTGTCCTCACGCGGCGCCTGCGGTGAACTTTTTTCGCTCGTCCGTCGTCTTTCCCTTGCGGCGGTTCTGCGAAATCCGTTGTGCGAATTCCAAAGGAGGATCTGCGATGCGCCATGTTCGCGAGACACCCACATCACCCGGGCATCCATGGTTCGTCAAAGTGCCGCAAATCACGTTGTACTTCTGGATTGTGAAGCTGCTTTCGACGGCGATGGGAGAGGCGACTTCTGATTACCTGGTGACACATATCAGCCCTTACGCGGCCGTTCTGCTCGGTTTCGTGCTGTTTGCTGGCGCACTGGTTCTGCAGTTCGCTGTGCGCAAATATATCGCATGGGTCTATTGGCTGGCCGTGGTGATGGTCAGTATTTTTGGGACGATGGCCGCAGACGCCGTTCACATTGTCCTCGGGATTCCATATGCCATCTCCACGGCGTTTTTCCTCCTGGCGCTGCTCGTTCTTCTCACGGTGTGGCAGCGGACGGAGCACACGCTTTCGATTCACAGTATCACGACGCGGCGGCGCGAAGCCTTCTACTGGGCAACGATTGTGGCCACGTTTGCGCTGGGTACAGCCGCGGGAGACATGACGGCGACGACCCTGCACCTGGGGTACTTGACGTCTGGGCTGCTCTTTTCTGTCCTGCTGTTACTACCTGCCCTCGGGTACTGGAAGTTTCGCCTCAACAGCGTATTTGCCTTTTGGTTTTCGTACATCATGACGCGGCCAGTCGGCGCCTCGTTTGCGGACTGGTTCGGCGTGTCCAAAAGCGCCGGCGGACTCGGCGTGGGCGGGGGTCCGGTGAGCCTCGTGTTGACGATCCTCATCGTGATCGTCGTGACCTATCTTGCGATCACGCGGAAAGACACGACGGACGGGGATGGACGCATTCCGTCACGCCCCGTGCAGCGCCCCGGCCTGTAGTTCCGCCGGTTGTCCCGGCATGTTTCGGTGCTGCCGCAGAATACACTGAGCCATGAACGTGTCGAGACGGCAGGGAGGCGAATGCATTGACGGAGTCGTCCTTTGCGGCGGAAGCATCGGCGGGGCCATTCGCGGGGGCATGTTCGGCCGCTGCACGCCGGTCATACTTGCAGCAAGCCGCGGCTGGAGAACTGGATGTGCTCATCATTGGCGGCGGGATCACGGGAGCAGGCGTGCTGCGTGAGGCATCGCTTCGTCAGGCGCGCGCCTTGGTCGTGGAGCAGGGCGACTTTGCCAGCGGCACGAGCAGCCGTTCGTCCAAATTGATTCACGGTGGGTTACGCTACCTCGCCCAAGGCCAAGTGGCCCTGGTGCGAGAGGTGAGCCGAGAGCGGGATGTGTTGCAGCGCATCGCGCCGCACCTCGTGCACCGCCAGCCCGTTTTGATTCCCCTGTATACCGATATCGGCATGCGTCCGTTGACGGCCCGGATGGGGTTGACCCTGTTTGACCGTCTCGCGGGTGTAGACAGTGAGCACCGCCACCAGTCGCTGAAACGGGCGCAGGTCCTGGAGAAGGTGCGCAGCCTGCGGACAGAGCGCCTCGTTGGCGGGCTGCAGTATGACGAGTTTTCGACGAATGACGCGCGGATGGTGGTGGAGACCCTCAAAGCAGCTTGCCAGCGCGGATGCGCCGCGATGAACTACGCACGCGTCGATGCATTGACGTATGCGGACGGGCGCGTCACCGGCGCCGTGGTGACGGACGTCCTGACCGGTGAACGCTATCCTCTGCGAGCGCGTGCGGTGGTGAACGCTGCTGGCCCGTGGGTCGATCACGTTCGGTCCCTCGACACCGCACAGCGGGATGCCGCCATGAATGCCAAGCGGCTGCACCTGACCAAGGGCATTCACCTGGTGTTTTCACAGGCCAGGTTCCCCCTCGACCTGACGGTGATGTTTCCGGGCGTCGATGAGCGCACCCTGTTCGCGATTCCGCACGGCGACTGCACCTATGTGGGCACGACGGATACAGACTACGACGGCGACCCGGGGGCACCGACCGTCACGCCCGCCGACGTACGCTATCTCTTGGATTGCATTCACCAAGTATTTCCTGATGTTGATGTGTCCGCAGCGGACATCATCGGGTGCTGGGCCGGCGTGCGCCCGCTCCTGCACGAACCCGGTAAGTCCCCGTCGCAAATCTCGCGGCGGGACGAAATCATCGTCAGTCCAAGCGGGTTGATTTCCGTCGCGGGCGGGAAACTCACCGGGTTTCGCAAGATGGCCGAACGCGCGTGGGCGGCTGCGGCTGAACACGCGGGCATGCAGCCCGCGTGGGCACGTCCGCTGAAGGCTTCGCTGACGGAACCGCTCGGGGGGGGCGGCGAGATTGGCCAAGACGCCCTGGAGGCGTGCGTTGACCGGGGCGTGCCAGCGTCGGTGGCCAAGCGGTGGGTCAGTACCTTCGGTTCTGCATGGCCCAGCCTGTGCGACCTCTATGCGTCCGACAAGGCGATGCAAACCTGCTTAGATGCGCCGCGCCAGCTCGTCGCCGCGGAAATTGCCTACCTCGTCCGCCACGAAATGGCGGTGCGCTTGGAGGATGTCCTGGTCCGCCGCACGGATTACTACCATTTCTCTGCTGGGCACGGACGCTCGGTCGCGCACCCGATTGCAAAGGTCATGGCAGAACTGCTCGGCTGGGATGCGAACCGCATGGCGGCGGAAGTCGAAGACTATGAAACCTACGTACGCACCTGCCAGGGTCCTGCTGTTTACGGTTCGACCTGAAACTGCGTCTCGTACAATCGGGTATACAGCGGATTGTGATGGACCAGAGAATGATGTGTTCCGACGGCGATGACCCGTCCCTTCTCCATGACCACAATTTTGTCCGACTTTAAAATCGTCGACAACCGGTGCGCGATCATGACCGCGGTACGTCCTTGTAACAAAACCGCCAGCGCCTCCTGGATTTGTCGTTCGACCACCGTGTCCAGCGAACTGGTGGCTTCATCAAGCAGGACAATTTTTGGATTCTGCAGCAGCACGCGCGCAATGGCAAGGCGCTGGCGTTCGCCGCCGGACAGGCGATATCCGCGCTCGCCGACGACCGTCTCATACCCTTGCGGCAGCGCCGCGATGGTGTCGTGGATTTGCGCGGCGCGACAGGCCGCCTCCATCTCCGCCTGGGTTGCATCTGGCTTGGCAAGACGCAAATTGTTCACCACGGTGTCGTGGAAAAAGAACGGATCCTGCGGGACCAGGCCCATCTGTGAGCGGAGCGAGGTCAAGGTTAAGCTTTTGACATCCATCCCGTCCAGGTACAGCTGCCCCCGCGAGGCGTCCGAGAAACGCGGGATCAGATTGAGCAGCGTGGTCTTGCCAGCACCGCTTGGGCCGACCAAGGCGACGGTTTCGCCGGGTTCAATCGTCAGGCTGACGTCTTTGAGCGCCCACCGAACCGGCGCGTCCTGCGGTGCCTTTGCCTCGCCGGTTGACGGATACGAGAACCACACATGTTCCAGCCGGATTTGTCCCTGTACGCTGTTTGGCGGAATCGACACATCGCCGTCGCGCACCTCCGGTTCGGTGTCGAGCAGCGCGAAAATCCGCCGGAACAGCGCGACGGAAGAGAGGACGCTCACATGCACCTGGGCCAGCTGATTGAGCGGCCCGTACAGGCGGGAGAGCAAGGTGGTGAAGGCCACAATGACACCGAGGCCAATCTGGTGATGAATCACCAGCCAGCCGCCATAGCCCCACAACAGCGCCGGACCGATGGACGAAAACATGCCAAGCCACATGAAGAGCCAGCGGCCGATGAGGGCCTGACGAACCTGGAGGTCACGCAATCTGGCGTTGGACTCGGCAAACTGCGCTTCTTCGGCCGCCTGACGGTTGAAAATGCGGATGAGCAGCGCGCCGCTGACGCCGAGCGACTCACTCAGCTGTACAGTCATGCGCGAGAGCCACTCCTGAATTTTCGCCTGAAGCTCCTGGCGTGCGCGCCCAACGCGCTGGGTCGGGATGACAAACCCAGGCACGACAATCACGGCGAGGACGGCCAGTTTCCAGTTCATGCTGAACATCATGAACAGGGTTGCAGCGATGCTCAGCAGATTGCTCAGAAATCCGACAATGGTGGTTGTCACCACGTTCTGAATGGCCGTCACGTCGTTGGTGACACGGGAAACCAGGTCACCCGCCTGTCTGGACGCGAAAAAACTGACGGTCTGTCGCTGCAGGTGCCGGAACAGCGTCATCCGGTAGTCCGCCATGACGTTCTGGGCGATGAGGTTACTCAGCCAGGTCTGCAGCACACTGATAAGTCCCGTCGCAATCGCGGTCAGGATGAGCGCCAGGGTGAAGAAGATCACGACGGACATGCGGCGTTTGTCGATGCCCTCGTCGATAATCTGCTGTGTCAGCCAGGCTGGCACCACGCCGCCCACGGATGTGGCCAAAATCACAAAGGAAACGAGAATGGCGTGTTTCCAGTAAGGAACAAACGCTTCGAGCGCGCGTCGGATGATGGGCCAGTCAAAGTGTTCGCCCTTCGCAAGTTCCCGCATCTGCCATCGGTTGCCGCCGCCGTGTCCGCCAAGGCCGGCGCCTGCACGAAGTTCGCGCATTTCCTGCATTTACGTCGACTCCTTCCGCTGGTCGTCCGGGTGGGCTGGGCGTTCCTCATCGCTGCCGTGTACATCAAAGCCTCGGAACAACCGTCCGTACAACAGCGTCGAGCACAGCTGCAGGGCGCCCGTAATCAGGAAGGGGACGGTGAAAATCCCCGCATCGAGCATCGTACCTGAGAGCGTCGGCCCAATCGCGGACGGCAGACGCATCGCCAGCGAGTTCATGCTCACCGAAAACCCGCGCCGCTGGTCGCGCGTGAGACTGCTGCTGAGGGCCGACCGAGCGCCTTGCGTCCCGCGGCTGAAGGCGGAACGGATGACGTAAATCGCGGATGCCAGCCAGAACGTCGGTGCCAGGGGGAGCAGGATAACCATCGCGATCCCAAACAACTGCAGCCAGACGACAGACCGGACCATGCCGAACCGCCGGGTGAGAAAGCCGGTGATGAGTGAAGACAATGCGGTCAACAGAAAGGACACCGCCAAGGTGGTGCCGATTTCCGATGAGGACACGCCGAACTTCGTAGAGAACCAGTATGACATCATCGGCCCCATGAAACCGATGGCGAGGCCGTTGAGTACATTGACCGCCGCGAGTTTTGCCATGTTGCGATTCTCTTGGCGTCGAATCGTGGACTCGGTCGCTTTGTTGCTGAGCGCTGGCGCGGGGGGTGCTGGGTTTCGCGTGTGCGTGGAAGCCGTGTCCACCGTCTTGCCGGTGGGTGCCGTCGCAATGACAGTCACGCAGGCCAGCGAAATCAAGAACATCAGAACAAACAACGGGTGGAACCCGAGCGCACCTGGCAGTTGTTCACGCCACAGACTCGGGGTGCCGGCGACCAGCGCGCCGATGGCCATGCCAAAGAAGCCCAGTGCCGTATTGGTACTGAATACGCTGCCGCGCTCAGACTGGGGGACGCGGGCAGCCATCCATGCTTGTTCTGCAGGCGTAAACGGCCCAGCAGCCCCGTTTTGACCGCGGCCAAAGCCCGTGAGTACGATGATGAGGGTCAGAATGACGGGCTGGGTTGTAAAAACCATGAGCAACGCGGCGATGGCGGTGAGGATTTCGTAGACGATGAGAAACGGCTTGCGGCCGAGTCGATCGCTCATGATGCCGACGAGCAAGATCAGCGCGGCACCCACCAGCCCGGCCGCCGACATGACGGCGCCAATGGCGGCGCCCGACCAATGCAAGTCCTTGAGGTAGAGCGTCAAGTCCACGACGGCGATGCCTTGCGTGATACTGCGCAGGGTACGGGCGATTTGCAAATGCAGCACGGTTTTATCTTTGTATCTTCTCAGCAGCATGGCATCCACACCTGCACTTCTGGTCTAGTTGGTTTCAATGTTTGTGTTGGTCTCATCGTTTGTGTTGGCATCCCGCATGGCATTCGCCAACCGGCCGAGCAGTTCAATCAACTGCGCCAGCTCTGAGTCCGTGAAGTGATTGAGTCCTTGGACCAGCCGCTCTGCCCAAACGGCTTCCACCTGATGAATCAGTTCTTCGCCCTTTGGCGTCAGCCGCACGACCTTTTGTCTGGCGTCCTGCGTTCCCGACAGGCGAGTCACCAGGCCCGCTTTTTCCAGGCGGTCCGTCATCTGTGAAACGGTGCTGGGGCGAACACCAAACTTCTCGGCCAGGCTGCCCATCGTCGTGTTCGACGCCTTGTGCACATGCCGCAGCAACATCCATTGAAGGCGGGTGATGTGTTCCGTGCCTGCCGACAGCATGCCTCGTCGCAGGTGCCGGTTGATGGCCTGCCAGTACGTCAGAAACTGGTCCATGTAGCCACTGTCCACGGGCAATCGCGCTCCTTGTTGATTATATTATTTAGTTAACGAAAATAAATGCCGAAAGTCAAGGCGGAGGCGGGGCAGGGAGGCGTGATGGCAAACAGCCAGGCACCCAACATTGCGGCACCTTTGCGTCTCCGGCGGGTCTATGGAGGCACGCGATGCAATCTCGGAAGCCCGGTCAGTCGCCGGACGCAGTATCCACCTTGGTTTGCAAACAGGAACGCCTTTGTTCAAATCAGCCCGTGCTTTTTCAACTTTCGTGACACCGTTGGTTGACTGACCTTCAGCTGCTCAGCAATCGCGTAGGTCGTCCCCCACCGCGCCAGCGCATGCTGCAGCACTTGGCGCTCGTAACGATTCAGTAATTCTGACAGTCCACCCTCGAGCGGACGGATGTCGTCGTCCCCTCCTGGATGGTGTATGTCCATCGACGGTTGCTGGCTGTGGTGTTGTACGTGTTCTGGGAGATGGATGGGCAATATGATCTGTGCGTCCTGCCACACAACCACCTGTTCGAGAACGTTGTGCAGTTCCCGAATGTTGCCGGGCCAAGGGTACGACTGTAGAACGGAAACCGTGGATGGATGCAGCGTCTTCGGCGGCTGTCGATGCCGCTTCGCCAAGTCTGACAAAATCGCCATACTCAATGCCGGAATGTCAGCCAACCGTTCACGCAGCGGCGGCACGTGCAGCTTGATGACATCGAGCCGATAGTAAAGATCCGCGCGAAACAGGCCCTTCTCCACCATCTCTCGCAAGTCTCGATTGGTAGCCGCGATAATTCGTACATCGACTGTTTTTGAATGAACGCTTCCCACACGAGTAAAGGTGTGATTCTGTACGAGGTCGAGTAGTTTGGATTGCATGTGAAGCGGAATTTCCCCAATTTCATCAAGGAACAGTGTGCCTCCATGGGCAACTTCCACTTTTCCAGGTTTTCCACTTCTGTTTGACCCAGTGAAGGCACCCCGCTCGTACCCGAACAATTCGCTTTCAAACAGAGCGTCGGGGATGGTTGCGCAGTTGATTTCTACGAAGGGTTCGGAGGAGCGTCGGCTTATCTTGTGGATGTGATTTGCGAGTACATTCTTTCCCACGCCGGTTTCGCCCATCAGCAGAACGGCTGCGTCAAAAGACGCAAGGCGATTGATGCGCCTTTGCAAGTCGCGCATGGGTTGGCTCTCCGCGATGATTTTCGTGTCAAACGGTGCTTCTGCCGGTGCTTCACCGAAGTCGTACGGGTTGCCATTTTGTCTCATTTCAGGTTGGAAGAATGCCAGTTGATGCAGGTCAATGGCTGTTGAAATTACCCGTACAATATCTCCATTATCATTGACGACCGGTGTGCCAGTGACGGCGAGGTTTCGTCCGTCCCGTGTCTTTTGAAGGATGGTTTGCCGGCGCCGCTCCCGCAATACCATGGCTGTTACGGACGGGTAGAAGACGCGTTGTTCCTCCAATTCGAACACAGTTCTTCCGATGATGTCTTCTAGTTTCATCTCATAGAAGGATTCCGTCGATTGGTTCACCAAGAGAATCCGCCCGTCCCCATCGGTGACAAACAGTTCGTCGGATGCCGCGTCCAGAAGCCGTTCGAGCTCCCGGTTGCGAGCCTGAAGTACATGGTTTTCCGAACGAATGGAAATGTCTTCGTTTCGGATGCACTCAACAAGCGTTCCGACTGTGAATTCATGCGAAAAGGCATGGAGCTGGTAGAGGTATCCATCGGGAAAGGGCATTGTATTCCATACTTGACCCATCTTCAACTCTGAGAATGTCGCATGGGCTGCATCATTGGCCCACGTGAGTTGGTCGTGCTCGTTAAAAAAGAGGATGGGGGTATCTAGGACGTTCAACGCGAGGAATGCAGGAATCATGCGCTATCTTCCTTTTGTGTGAAAAATAATTCAATACTGAATTAACTATACACGTATGACATGCAGGTGTGAATCCCGTGAGGGAAAAGTCCCGGCGTGTGACGGACGTACCGCTGATGGTCAGGTTGGCATGACTCTTGCGTGAAGCATTCATAGGTTCGCCAACTTGTATTGCTTTCTAGGGGGGAGCAGTTTGTCAACATCTCAGCCGTTTGTTCGACCATCTGCCATAGAGCGTCGACAAAAGTATGTCCCAAAGGGAGTCTCCGTGCAAAATTCAATCACCGTCACTCGCGCGCAAGGGGTGAGGTTGTGGGATGCTGATGGCATGGAGTACCTCGATTTTGCAGGCGGCATCGGATGCCTGAATGTTGGTCACTCGCATCCCGAAGTCGTCACGGCAGTGAAAGAGCAGGCGGAACGGTTCTTTCATACGTGCTTTCACGTTGCGATGAACGAACCCTATCTTCAACTTGTGGAGGAACTTTGCCGGATTGCGCCGATGGATGGCGAGAAAAAAGCTCTGCTGGCCAACAGCGGCGCAGAAGCAGTAGAAAATGCGATCAAGGTATCTAGGTCGTACACCAACCGTTGTGCTGTGATGGCTTTTGACTATGCGTTTCACGGCAGGACAAACATGGGTTTGGCTCTCACCAGCAAGGTTCATCCGTACAAGGCCGGGTTCGGACCGTTTGTCCCGGAAGTGTATCGTTTGCCATTTGCAAACTGTTACCGTTGCCCGTTTGGACAGACCTATGGTGACTGCGGTTACCAATGTGTGACTGCCATCATTCAGGCCTTTGACACTTATGTTGACGCCAATGATGTGGCCGCCGTGATTGTGGAACCCGTACAGGGGGAAGGAGGGTTCATCGTTCCTCCCCCGGATTACCTGCCGAAGATAAGAAAGATATGCGCCGACCGCGGGATTTTGTTCATTGTGGATGAAGTTCAGACCGGATTTGGACGGACGGGGAAAATGTTTTCCACGAATCACTACACCAATCTCGACCCAGACATCGTCGTGATGGCGAAGTCTCTTGGAGCGGGACTGCCGATTTCTGCTGTTGTCGGTAAGGCGGAAATCATGGATTCGACGGAAGTTGGAGGGCTTGGGGGCACCTATGGCGGTAATCCGCTCGCAGCCGTCGCGGCATTGAAAGTGATTGAAGTGATCGAACGAGAGGGGCTAGCCGAGCGAGCAGTCGAGATTGGCCGAAAGATGTGCGCAGTGTTGTTGGAGTTACAGAAGCGGTATCCGGTGATTGGAGACGTTCGAGCGCAGGGTGCAATGGTTGCCATGGAGTTTGTGAAAAGCCGGGACACGAAAGAGCCGTACCCAGAGGCGGTCTCTGCAGTAAGCGACAAGTGCTTGAAAAATGGTTTGGTGACCATCAAGGCCGGTGTCTACAACAACGTGATGCGGTTTCTGATGCCGCTCATCATCACAGATGAAGATTTAGAGCAAGGACTACAAATCCTTTCGGATGCTGTCGCTGAGACAGCGGAGGAAGCGGGGTGGACTTCATGAAGTAAGCGTTGCAGCTGACGCATACGTGGATGACGCGTTCGCCGCCGGACGCAATGTCAGGGAAACCCGTGCAGCCCCTTCTCCTTGAAACCCAAACAGCGGAGGTCTGAGCATGGAGGTATTCAAAACAGGCATTCGAAAGCAGCGTCTCGCTGTCGATGACATGGCGCTCGTAGAATCGTTGCTGCGAAAGAGTCGTGTCGGCTATCTAGGGTTGGTGGACGATGACGAGCCATACGTCATTCCGCTGAATTTCGTGTGGTACCGAGATTGCCTGTACATTCATGGAGCCCAGTCCGGGAGGAAGGCCGCTCTGCTGTCACGAGCCCCAAGGTCAACCTTTACAGTCAGTGAGGACAATGGCACGTTAGCCGACCCGGTCCCGGCGAAGACGGATACCGCATATTTGAGTGTGATGCTGTTTGGAAGAATTTGCGCGGTCCCCGACTTGGAGGAGTCCACGGCGGCACTGGACGCGATGCTGACGAAGTATGTGCCCGGATACTATGAGGCGCCGCTTCATCCAAACCATGTGAAGTCTTATCTATCTAGTGCCGGAAGTCATGTGGCCGTATACCGTCTGACGCCAGACAGAATCACGGCGAAACACAATCCATTGGATTGGGACCGTCTGTTTTATCCCGGACGAACACAAAAATTCGATGCACGATTGTGTGTGGCGAGGAAGCGCGCTGCAGGCGGTCGAGACGGTGATGGTTCCGGCGATGACAAGTAATGTAACATTTCACGTATGTGCATTGGACAAAAACGGATGAATTTCTGCATTGACATGCTACAGATTGTACGATGCGGCAGGTGGAGCCTTGTGGTAAGGTGCTTGTAAGTATTAGCTGACAAACGTTGTTAAGATTTTTGACGGGTCCGGTCGTGTGGTGTCATGGCTGAACACCACATGAGAGACGAAAGGGGTGGCGCACGATGGAAAGCATCACTGCATTACCGGTTCTTTTTCTTGAAGGAGAACATGGCAGCATGGGAGTTACGTACGGGAAACAAATGCGGGAAATGATTTCTAAGAATTTGGAAGACTATCTGCGTAGATTTCGAGATGTCGTAGGACTGACAAATGCCGAAGTGTTGTCCATTGGCGAGGCGTTCAGAAGTCTTACGTACGGGTACAACGCTGGCATCGGCGAAATGCTCGACGGAATTGGGGAGGGGGCTGGACATCCAGCTGCGCATATCTTCGCGCTCAATGCACGAACGGAAATCTTGTATGGTGCGAGAACGCGGGGAGAAGAAGGCTGTACTTCCATTGCGGCACTCCCCGAAGTGACCGAGACACGCCATATGCTGTTGGGTCAGAATTGGGACTGGCACCCAGAGCAGTGTGATGTCACCCTGCTGCTTGCGACAAAGGATGAAAGCGGCTTTACGGTTTTGACGTTGACCGAGGCAGGGATGGTCGCGAAAAGCGGGATGAATTCAGCGGGGCTTGGGATATGCGCAAATTTATTGGTATGCAGTGCAGACGGTGGACTGGATGGCGTTCCCTATCATGTGCTGCTCAGAGGCGTGTTGGAATCGCGATCGATGGCAGATGCAATTCGTGCCGCTGTTGACCCCCCTCGATGTTCTTCTGGAAACTTTCTCATCGCTGATGGTGAGAGTGAAGCGGTTGACATTGAAGCCTGTCCGAATGACTTCGGGTACCTTCTTCCGGACGCTGGGGTCCTCATCCATTCCAACCACTTCCTGAGTTCGCTTCCTGTGAAGGATTTAAAGAAGGCGCACTCGGCCCTGACCATTCTCCGTCCAAGTCGGGCACGCAGGCTCCTCAACCCGCACATTGCATCAAGAACCGTTTCCATTCAAGCGATTCAGGATGTATTCCGCGATCACTATAGCTATCCCAATGGCATCTGCCGGCACGTGGACGAACGAGACCCGGAAAACGAACGGGTATGTTCAGCCTTTTCGACGGTGATGGACTTGACCGATCGCAAGTTCCTGATCGCGCAAGGTCCCCCATGCGAACACGAATACGAATCGATATCGCTGCAGGACCTCTTCATGGCGAATTCGCAAACTTGAAACAAGGGAGGCTGAAACGTATGCATGCCGGAAACATTTGTCTGACCTTTGATTTTGATGCAACGTCGCTGTGGATATCTCGTGGCATGACGACGGCAACACCGTTGTCACGAGGCGAATTCGGCGTTCATGCCCTGCCGAGATTATTACGGATGCTTGCAAAGAAGGGGATTCGGTCGACGTGGTTTATTCCGGGCCATACGATCGATACGTATTTCGAAGCTTGTCAGCAGATCGTAGAGGCGGGGCATGAGGTCGCGCTGCATGGTTACCTGCACGAAAACAATGCGACGTTGGATGCCCAACACGAACGTTCCGTTTTTGAGCGGTCCATTCAGTGCGTTGAAAGACTCACTGGTCAGCGGCCCAGCGGATTCCGCTCCCCCGGGTGGGATCTCTCGGATCACACCATCGCGTTCTTGTCCACCTTTGGAATTCAGTATGATAGTAGTTTGATGTCGCAAGATTATTCGGTCTTTTACAGCCGAGAAGCAGATACGGTCCATCCGGATGGCTCGATTGTGCAGGGTAAGACCTCCGGCATCGTAGAGATGCCAATTTCCTGGTCATTGGACGACTATCCTCACTTTGAGTACCTTCGCACATCGACCATGCTGATGCCAGGGTTCCGCAAAACCGAAAGTGTATATGCCAACTGGCTGGATGACGTGAGATATATGGCGCGTGATTTCTCGAATGGCGTATGCACAATCACGCTTCATCCGCAGGTGGTTGGCAGGGGCCATCGCCTGTTGGGACTCGAACGATTTTTGGATGCGTTGGGCGAAATGGACATGCAGTTTGCGCGCATGGACGACATTGTTGCTCGGTTTCGTGAGGGAGAGGCGTTTGGTGTATACGATCCCGCCTGATGGTGCGCGGTGTACGTTCAAGCCCCGAGATTGCCTCGGACCAGCGGCAAGAGAGAACGCAAAGGAGGTGGCAACATGACACTTCAAGGCTGCGTCGCGTTTGTTACGGGCGGCGCAAGTGGAATCGGTCAGGCGGCCGCACAGCAAATGGCTGCACAAGGCGCGGCAGTCGTCGTCGCGGATGTCGATCTCGCTCGTGCTCAACAAACCGTGGACGTGATTCGGTCATCTGGCGGTCGTGCAGAGGCGATGTTGTGCGATGTGTCTCAAGAGGATGAAGTGGAAACTGCTTTGTCAAAAACAGTCGAAATCTTCAATCGGTTGGATGTGATGGTGAACAACGCTGGAATCAGTGTCAGAAAGTCGATGTTGGACATGTCGGCAAAGGAATACGAAGAGGTGACCAAGGTCAATCAATTTGGCGTGCTGTACGGCATGCGCGGTGCTGCAAAACGGATGATCGCGGCCGGTACGCAGGGCGTGATCATCAACACGTCGTCGGTGTATGCGTATCTCGCTTCCGAGCGCAGAATTGCTTATCACGCGTCAAAGGCAGCGGTCGACATGATGACGAGGGTCGCCGCGTTGGAGTTGGGCAAATACGGAATACGCGTAGTGGGGGTGGCGCCTGGATTCGTGGACACGCCGCTTGTCCAATCCATGAACACGGATCCTCAATCCTGGAAGCGCCTGAGTCAGGATGTGCATATGCGTCATCAAGTGATTCGTCCCGAACAAGTCGCGAGCGTTGTCGCTTTTCTTGCGGGGGACGATGCGTCCGCGATCAACGGAACCGTGGTCAGAGTTGATGACGGTTTTGCGGCGTTCAAGTGAAAACAAGTTGAAATCCGATGGGTGATGAGAATCAGGGGGGGATTGGTGTGGCTGTTTCGACGGAGATCGGCGCGAAAGATCGGATTGCAAGCCTAAACGCTCGTATCGACCGGCTGCCGGTATGGGGACTCAGTAAAATGGTGTTCATTGTCGTAGGGCTGTCCTATTTTTTCGCGTTCTACGATATTAGTGCAATCAGTTTTACGCTTCCGATTTTGACAAAGATGTTCCATTTAACGACAGCACAGACTGCCTATCCAGTGACAGCCAATCTTCTTGGATACATGATTGGCGCCTACATCATCGGGAATCTGGCAGATTCGATTGGCAGGCGGAAGGCCATGATGATCACGGTTGTCATCCTGGCCATTGGCGGACTGCTTTGCGCTTTTTCCTGGGATGTGTGGTCGCTGACTGCATTTCGTTTCATGACCGGGCTGGGCATGGGCGCAGAACTCTCCCTGGCGGCGACCGTGATTACCGAACTGTCTCCCTCCAGACTCCGGGGGAAGTATATGCAGTACAACTATCTATGGGGGGCGTTAGGGTTGGCGGTCACCCCTTTTGTGGCCGTTGCCTTGGTCAGTGTGCCGGGGGTCGGCTGGCGGCTGGTCTTTGCGCTCGGGGCCGTGGTCGCGGTCATGCTCGTGTTTCTCCGCGGGCGCTGGCTGCCGGAGTCGCCTCGATGGCTCGTCTTGAACCAGCGTGAAAGCGAAGCGGAGCAAATGATAGCCGTGATGGAAGAGTGCTGCCGACAAGCGGGACACCTGTTACCCGAGGTGCCGGATGTCCCTGCCGAACACAGGCCGGAGGGATTCCCAACACTTTCTCTCTTCAAGAAACCGTATCTCGGTCGCATGTTGGTCACGTTGGGGTTCTGGGGCGTGTGGTACATCACCGTGTATGCGTACTTAGGTTACGAGCCTACGATGTTGATTCAAATGGGCGCCTCCACGCCTTCCGGGCTGCTCTACAGTGCCTTGGGAGACATTGCGATTCCGATTGGGGCTGTGATTGCGTACTTGGTGGTCGACCTGATTGAGCGCAAAACCTATCTCGCCTTGGTAACCGTTGTGTTTGCGGTTGGGCTTGTTCTCATGGCCACAAGTCACAATGGCGTTGTATTGTTTATCGGCACGTTCTTCAGCTCGATGATGGTCGCGGCCAACTCTGTGGGGTATGTTTACACAGCTGAGTCATTTCCAACGCGAGCCAGGGCAACCGCTACTTCCATTGGCGACGGTGTGGGGCATATCGGAGGCGTCATTGCTCCGTTCATCGTTGTTGCGTCGCTGGGTTCCATCGGGGCGCGCGGAACGTTTTGGCTGCTGGCAGGCATTGTCCTCGTGTCCGGTCTCATCATTTACGCCGGGGGCATCCGTACGAAGGGCGAATCACTGACGGAAATTGCAAGCTGATGACGCTGGTTCATCAGATTTCGTCTTGAATTTATTTCATGAATGTTTGGGGGATGCAACATGGAAAACAAAGGAACGGTGTGTTTGAGCTTCGATTTTGACGCAATGTCGCTCTGGATGTCCCGCGGGCTGTTTACTCCGACGCCAATTTCGCGCGGTGAGTTTGGTGTCGTGGCAGTTCCTCGAATCCTGTACCTCCTGGAGGAACGCGGAATCAAAAGCACATGGTTCATTCCGGGACATACGATAGAGACCTATCGGTCGGTATGTGAAGAGATCGTTGCGGCGGGCCATGAGGTTGCCCTGCACACCTACAATCATACGAATATGGACAAGTTGACCGAACAGGAAGAAGCAGAGATGTTTCGCAGGTCGTACGATCTCGTTGCAAACTTGACGGGCATCCAGCCGAAGGGGTTTCGAGGACCAGGATTTGACCAGAGCCCGCGAACGATCGATTTTATGACCAACTTGGGTCTCTTGTATGACAGCAGTCAAATGGGTCATGACTATGCGCTCTACTACTGTCGGCAAGGAGATGTGATTTATCCGAACGACCCGCCGCAGCTGGGGCCGAATTCAACGATTGTGGAGATGCCAATTTCCTGGTCGTTGGATGACTATCCTCACTTTGAGTACTTCCGGACGCAGAGCATCGTGATGCCTGGATTGCGCGAAGTGGATTCTGTCTTTAAAAACTGGACGGCCGACCTGGAATATATGATTCGTGACTTCGAAGATGGTGTATGTACCATCACATTTCATCCGCAGGTAATCGGTCGTGGACACCGATTGTTGGGACTTGAACGCTGGCTCGACCAGCTGGCAGACATGGGACTTACATTTGAACGGATGGATATCGTAGCAGAGGCATTTGCGGGCGGAAGGGAATTTGGCATCTATCAACCGAAAGGGAAGGGCAGAGAGGCGAGGGATTAAATTTGAGTGCGCCTGAATATTTTGGTATGAGGAGTGACGCAGAATTCCACCTGCCTGGAGGAATGCAAAGTGAATCTACAAAATCTTGTCGTGAACGGCGCTCGATTGAGACGCACAATTGAAAAATTCTCTGAATTCGGACGCACAGACAACCATGGGGTTACGCGGCTGAGCTTGAGCCAAGAAGACATCATGGCAAGGGATTACTTTCGGGCTTGTGCTGAAGAATTAGACTTGCGGGTGCAAGTGGACGATCTCGGATGTATGTATGCCACTTTGGATGGGCTTGAAACAACCAAGCCAATCATCATGGGGTCGCACCTCGACTCCGTCGAACGAGGCGGGCGGTTCGACGGCGTGCTCGGCGTCATTGCCGGGGTGGAAGTGATTCGAACGCTGGTAGACCATGGCATCCAGCCTCGCCGTCCGGTAACGGTCATGAATTTCACCAATGAAGAGGGCGCTCGGTTTGAACCTGCGATGATGACGTCCGGCATTCTGGCTGGAAAGTTCAGCAAAGACGAGATGTTTCAGAAGCGAGACCGAGCTGGTGTTACGTTCGGCGAGGCGCTTGCGGCAAGCGGGTATCAGGGCGATGCCGAAAATCGGGTCAAGGAAGCAACGGCGTATTTGGAGCTTCACATTGAGCAAGGGCCGGTTCTCGAACGGGAGCGCCTGTCGATTGGTGTGGTGGACTGTGTGGTCGGCATGACTTGCTACGAGTTTGTCGTGACCGGGGCGTCCAATCACGCCGGCACGACCCCCATGAATATGAGACGAGACGCATTTTTCACGGCGGTTGAAGTGGTCCAGCAACTTCGACAGGAATTTGACGCCTTGGGCGATCGCGATCTTGTATATACCATGGGGCGGGTGAACGTGTACCCGAACATTCACACAGTGATTCCCAATCGAGTGGTTTTCACAGTGGAAGCAAGGCACAAGCACGCGCATGTGATTCAGGCGGTAGAGAGAATCATGGAAGGTGTGACAGGCAGACGGGGAGGGTGCGATGTAACAGCAGCCAAGGTGTGGGGAAGAGACACGGTTTGGTTTGATCCACAGATCTGTCAGCACGTCGAAGAAGCCGTGCAAGGCCTGGGCTATTCGTACCAACGGATGGTCAGCGGCGCCGGGCACGATGCCCAGTTTGTCGCAAGCTTTCTGCCATCGGCGATGATTTTCGTCCCGAGTGTGGGCGGGCGAAGCCACTGCGAGGACGAATTGACATCGTACGAGGACTGTGAGAAAGGCGTGAACGTTCTGCTCCGGACGGTCTTGTCGCTGCTTGAATCAAGGTGATTCAGTTTGCGGTCGGATGGACCAAGCGCCAACGAAACGGCAAATGTGTGCGCAGGTTGCTGTTTTCATACACGAAATTTGAGGGGACATTCCACATGTCAACGATTTTGAACTACCTGCAAGCGAATCAAAGCGGGATAGAGGAGGACGTCGAACGGCTGGTCCGTGCCGAATCTCCTACGACGCATAAAGCTTTGGTCGACCGCTGCGGAGAAGTGCTGACACAGCTGTTTCATGAACACCTTGGTGCGGAACCCCAAGTCTTGGCGGAGGACCTGTATGGAAACCATTTGAGGTTCGAAGTTGGGACGGGACCGCATCAAATTCTGGTCTTGGGGCATTTCGACACGGTTTGGGAACCGGGCAGGATTCCGTTCCGTCGAGCGGCGAACCGCATGCATGGTCCCGGGATTTTTGACATGAAGGGAGGGATTGTGCAAGCCATTTGGGCAGTCAAGGCGCTGAAGGAACTGGGGCGAATGCCCGATCGAAAAATCGTATTTCTCTGTAATTCTGACGAAGAGGTTGGAAGTCCAACGTCATGGAAGTATATCGAGGAGGAGGCACGAAAGTGCAGTGCCGTCCTGGTCGTTGAGCCTGCGGAGCCGGAGACAGGAAATTTGAAACTGTCGCGAAAAGGGGTGGGGAAGTTCAAGGTTTCCGTGAGAGGCGTGGCCGCACATTCAGGGAACCATCATCTGGGCGTCAGCGCGATTCGAGAAGCCGCCCGGTTGGTACTCGAGTTGGAAGGACTCACCAATTATGAGATCGGTACGACGGTCAATGTTGGAACCATCAGCGGTGGAACGAGAGACAATGTGGTGCCAGAACAGGCTGAGTTCGAAGTGGATTTCCGTGTGACGAGTGCTTCGGAAGCGGAGCGATTGGTCCATGTGTTGACGCATCTCGAACCATTCTGTGAAAAGTTGTCGGTTTCGACGGCAGGCGGGATCAACCGACCGCCGATGACGCCAACACAGCGCACAGAGGTCATGTTCGAAACTGCACAGCAGATTGCCTGCGAACTAGGGTTTTCAGTTGGACGGGGTGCGGTGGCTGGTGGGTTTAGTGACGGCAACATCACGGCAAGCCTGGGTGTGCCTACGCTGGATGGATTAGGTTGTGTTGGTGATGGCCCGCACGCGGCGCATGAACACGTCATCGTGGACCATTTCGCAGAACGCGCCGCATTGGTCGCCCATTTATTGTTGGAAATTTAAGTGGATTGCAAGGTTGACTTGCCGCTTGAATGTATCTAGAATTTTAAGATATTTTAAGATAAGGTACGGTTAAAAGGTACGCTTAACGGGTTGTCCGCGGTTCGAATTTGAAGAAACACGCGGCGCTATAGAGCAGGTTGGCTGAGAACGGAAGTAGAGCAAAGCATGCGAAAGGTTGATGTATCACCCATATAACGAAGAATGGGTTTCAATGTTTGAAGAAGAATCTGGCTATCTACGGGGCATCTTTGCAGGGCAACTAATTGATGTTCACCACATTGGTAGTACATCTGTTCCGGGTTTAGAAGCCAAGCCAATCATCGACATAATGCCAGTGGTTCGAGACATTAGTCTTGTCGATGAATGCAATCATGACATGCAAAACATTGGGTATGAGCCAATGGGCGAAAATGGTATAACAGGACGAAGGTACTTCCAAAAGGGCGGAGATAATCGTACTCACCATGTTCATATTTATCAAGTTGGAAGTCCCGATGTCGAACGTCACCTTGCGTTTCGAGATTATCTAAGAACACATCCTGACACAGTTGAGATGTATGGTACGTTAAAGAGACAATTGGCTCACCAGTTTCCGTATGACATCGACTCATATCTTAACGGTAAAGAACGTCTCGTATTAGAAATTGAACGACGAGCGGTGCAATGGTATAGGTCGTCGCTAACGGGCAGTTGAGACCAACATTTATGGGTAAAGAGGTGGTCTTGTGAAAAGTGATGAAATTCGATTTCTCTCCCTGGTAGCGTCGATGACGCATCTTACTCCAAGCGAAATTATGTCCCTTTCAGAATTCCCGTTCACCCAAGAAAAAGCTGAAAGCTATCTGCAAAAATGGCATAACAAGGGATGGTATTTCTACTCAAGCACATTAGGCGATGGAAAGCTGACTTCGGAAGGAATTAAACAGGCTCGTAGGGTCGGTGTCTTGACCAAGTAGATGATTGAATGGATTTTCTATTCCGTGTTGTGTTGTTCAGGCAACGGGTGCTTTAGTTCAACAACGAGCCCGTCCAATCCTGATTGTTATGCAAAATGCGGTATATCGGAGCGCCGCGTTTTTTCTCTCTCTGCACTTTTAAGTCACGGCGTTGCTCCTGCAGCGGTGTATCCAGTCGGCATAGGCAGGGGAGCGTCAATTTGATAACCAAGTCGGGATTCGACGCATCTTGCTGAAACACAGGACTGCAATGTAGCTTCATTTATAACGTCCGATAATATATATTATGTCGACTTCAGTTGCCTAACAGCAATGAACCGGCGGCTCACGGTACTGTTGCTCGTACCGAAGGATTCTACGTCGTCACCGACCGGCTCCAGTCCGTATGCGTAGTTGCGGGTA
Source organism: Alicyclobacillus cycloheptanicus (assembly GCF_028751525.1). Lineage (GTDB taxonomy): Bacteria > Bacillota > Bacilli > Alicyclobacillales > Alicyclobacillaceae > Alicyclobacillus_L > Alicyclobacillus_L cycloheptanicus. Next base: position 3,548,621 of record NZ_CP067097.1, on the reverse strand, counting down.
GAGAGACCGTGGATCATCCGCTCCAGGGCGGCCCGTGTCAACAGTTCGGGATCCTGCAGGGCCTGATACGTCTCCAGCGGGATCTCCACGCCATCCACACTCCGAACCCGAATCTTCTCCACAGCCACTCTGCGCCCGCCGAGCGTGACGGAACCCTTCTCCGTTCCGTGACGAACCGCCTTGCGCTCCGGATTGTGTTTCCCCTTCGCCAACGAGCGAATTCACTTTCTCCAGCATCATGGCCTGAATGGACCTGCAGGCCAGCCTGCACGGGAAACGCCTGGGAGCCCTGCTTGGTCCCCTCCATCACATCCAGTTAGGCTAGTTGGACGGACAGATTCCGTGTCGGATCTAGTCTCGAAAACTACTTCTGGCTTTTCAGTGCAACCTCTTGTACTCTTTTCATGGTTGCGCTCTCCTTTCTTCATTGCCCAAAGCCCGTTATACCAAACGGAATCAGGAGACCGCCACCTTCAAATTTCCACGAAATCCGGGACTACGCCGCGTCCGTATGAGAGCGGTGGTAGTCCCTAGGTGTGTGTCCGAGTAATTTCCGGTTTCCCAAAAGGTAATAAAAGGATCACTGTCGAAGTCTCCTGTAGCTCACCTTTGGAGGCTTCGAGATGACCAAAAAGTTTCGTCCCTACGACCCGAACCAGATCATGCTGTTGCCACCTTCTCTGGACGAATGGCTGCCTGAGGATCACCTAGTCCACTTCATCGACGACATCGTCGACAGTTTAGATATCTCAGCGATTCTGTCCGTGTACGAGCGAGAGCTCAGAGGCTTTCCACCGTACCATCCAGCCATGTTGCTCAAGGTGCTCATCTACGCGTACTCCACAGGCACCTACTCGTCGCGGAAGATCGCGAAGGCTTGTCAAGAGAATGTGGCCTATCGGATGCTGTCAGCCAACCAATTCCCTGACTTTCGCACCATCAGTGACTTTCGCAAACGTCACCTGGCGGCATTCGAAAACCTGTTCCTTCAGGTGCTGCATATCTGCTCTGAGTCCGGCATGGTCAAACTCGGACATATCGCGCTGGACGGGACCAAGATCAAAGCAAACGCCTCCAAGCATAAGGCCATGAGCTACGGGCGGATGAAGCAAGACAGCGAGAAGCTGCGCAAGGAAATCCGTGACCTTCTGCGTCAGGTGGAGCATGTGGACGAGCGCGAAGACCGACGGTACGGTTCCACCCGTGGAGACGAGTTGCCTGTTGAGCTTACTCGGCGGGAGACCCGCTTGAAGAAGATCCAGGAGGCCATGGCCACTCTTGAAAAACGTGCCAAGGAACAAGCGGAACAAGAGTCAAAGGATAACAAGGATGACCCGGATGGCAAGGGTCCTGGCGGCAAGCGGCGTGGGCGTCCACGCAAGCAACCAAAGGATCTGCCAGCAGACAAGGCACAGATGAACTTCACAGACCCAGAGTCCAGAATCATGAAGACGGCGAATGGGTTCATCCAGGGATACAATGTTCAGTCAGTCGTCGATGAAGCATACCAAATCATCGTTGCAACGAAGGTCACGAACAGCCCGGCGGATGCAGGTCATCTTCGAGACATGATGCGGATGGTCGAAGAGAACATGAGCAAGAAACCCAAGCGGCTTTCCTGTGACGCCGGATATTTCAAGCAGGATGACATCACCTGGCTGGAATCAGAAGGCATCGACCCATATATTGCAACCGGGCGACAGCCACACAACACCATGCCAATCACGGTCAGAGGTCGGATACCGAGTCACTACGGCGTCAAGGAACGAATGGCTCGAAAGCTGAAGACGAAGAAGGGACATGCCATCTACGCCAGACGAAAGGTCATCGTTGAGCCGCCGCACGGGCAAATCAAGCATTGCCGAAAGTTCGACCACTTCTCCCTTCGAGGCCTCGCCAAAGTTGAAGGCGAATGGTCGTTGGTAGCCATGTGCCACAACCTGCTGAAGTTGTTCCGTTACGGAACGCCGAAGTGGGCTACGGTGTGAACCAGACACCCAAGACTAGCTTCGACGGACCTGCTTGGTGTCAAAGAGCAATAATCGAGTGATTTCGGCCTTTATCGGTTCAAAAGATCCAATCGATACTCGGACACACACCTAGCGGTCTTTTTGTATTGCGCGTACGAGTAGTCATTAGTGGAGCTTTATAGTGGTCCCAGGATTCAAGACAACTGAGAAGGGACCACTGTACGCTGCCGCCACGAGGCAAATGCAAAATCTGTGGCCATTACGTCTTGGACTGCGCCGTGCATCACCGCGCACGCCGTGCGATCAAAACAAATTCCTTCCCTGGCCGGTCAGGCGCTTCCCTTACCTTTTCCACGGACAGTTCGGCATCATCGAGAGATTGAACAAGCTCGTCCAGTCCCCTGAAACGCACCGTCGAGTCTGATGTGAAGATGGCACCATCGCGTTCAAAAACATACGTCCATCGGAATGAGACCAAGGAATTGTGGACGCTCAACACGTCAACCCAGCCTTTCACGACGCCATATTTCGGTATGTGAATCCTTTGAAAGGTACTCTCCTTCGTCCAATGTATCCATGCCTGTGATTCGGGTCTTCGTGTTTCAAATATCAGCCGTCCACCTGGAACCAACACATTCCGCACGGAACGCAGTGTCTCCGTCCACGCCTCGTCGGTTAGAAAAACTTGAGCAACGTTGGCGGTCATGGTCGCAAGGTCGACCTTCAGTGCCGGCAGATCTCGTGCGGTACCGTGAATCCATGTGACACGGTCAGATCCGGTTTTGGATTGCGCGACCTGGAGCGACGCGAAGGCGGGTTCGAGTCCAACAACCTGGACACCTCGAGCGGCGAGCCGACATGCAAACGTGCCCGTTCCACAACCGATGTCGAGTACCGAACGGGCGCCAAATTCATGAACCATGGATTCGTAGGCATCCAGGTCAGAACGGTCAGGGTCAAATGGGTCATAAATCGCAGCCAGCCTTGGGTTTTCGTAGATTTCATCAGCCACTCCATGGTCCTCCCTTCCTTCTCGTCCTGCGTCGAAACGAAAAAGACTCCCTGTACGAACGAGTGTGTGCGCCGGACTGTTAACTAACTATGTGACTTTCAATGCTCTCCCAACCTTCAAGATGCACGAATCAGGTTGCATCGGATTTTATTTCACAGCCGGCTTTTATTGCGCCGCCGGCTTTTATTGCGCCGCCGGCCCTCTGCGGGCCAACAACGTCACAGTCACAAGCACACATAGGCCGCCCAGCATGGCCGGCAAGCCCATTTGCACATGTAAGCAGGCAACGGCAAGAAATGAAGCCGACAAGGGCTCGCCACAGGACAGCAGACTCGCTTCTGACGGCGAAATGTATTTCAGACTCGCAATGTAGACGTAAAACGCAATGAGGGTCCCAAACAGCACGACGAAGGCGACCAGCCACCAAGCGCCGAACGAACCATGACCACGAAAATCCCACGGTGGTGTGATGAATGACATCACGATGCCGCCGATGAGCATGGCCCAGCCGACAATGTTTGCGGACCCGTACTTCTGGAGTAAACTCTGCGGGTACAGCGAGTAAAATGCCACCGTGAGGGCGGATATCAATCCCCAGAATACGGCCAGCGGGCTCACAGAGAAACTGTGCAGATTTCCGTCCGTAACAAGCAGGAAGGCCCCTGCCAATGCCAAGAACACAGCGGCCAACTGGGAGGCACTGGGCAGCCTTCGCTGCCGCAGCGCGATGTATGCGGTAATGAAGATGGGACCCATGTACTGGAGCATGGTGCCCGTCGCGGCATTTCCATAGCGGATGGTCGCGAAGTACGAATATTGGACACCAAGCAATCCGATGATGCCAAACAGGACAAGTTTCAACGCATCTCGTTTCTTTCTCCACACGGCAAGCGTCTGCGCCAAACCGGTTTTCATGGCGATCGCAGTTAAAAGAAGCAGCCCCGCAGCACTCATCCGTACGGTGACGAGCCAACCTGGGTCAAATCCGTCCCGCTGAAACAATACTTGTGCGGCTGTCCCTGACACGCCCCATAGGACCGCCCCCAGGAACACCATCGTCAGGCCTTTAAAATGGTCGAACTTCTTGCTGGCAACCGTAGATTGTATCGACGTGGACACGTTCTGGATGTTGTGGCTGTCAAGGTTCATGTTGGACGCAACGTAGCCCACCATCTTCTCCCCTTCTGCGAAAGTCACGCGATAAAAGTTATGCTCTACTTGTAACACAGAAGAACGGTTGTCGGCTACCGTGGCGTTCCGGGGCAAACCTGTCCGATGCCGCGGGACATGGCACGCAAACGCCTGCTTTCTTTTTCCTTTCGGTGGTCGGTCGAGTATAATACGTTCGGAGGTGAAAACATGTTATACGATCCAAGCAAAACCGCGATTGTGGTGATTGATCTGCAAAAGGGAATTACTGCGTTCCCGACGACCCCCCTCTCGTCCCGGGAAGTCATCGACAACGCAGCCAAGCTGGTCAAGCAGTTTCGCGCGCAATCGTCGCCCGTCTTCTTGGTGCACGTTGGGCCGCACGACGGAAAAGATGCACTGCATCCTGTGACGGATCTTCCCCCTCAGCCAGCGCGTGAGCTCCCAAACGATTGGGCTGAATTCGTACCTGAGCTGGACTTACAGCCTTCTGACCTTGTCATTCGCAAGCGTCAATGGGGCGCGTTCCATGGGACAGAACTCGATTTGCAGCTGCGCCGTCGCGGCATTGACACCATTGTGCTGTGCGGAATTGCCACGAGTATTGGCGTGGAGACGACGGCCAGAGAAGCCTATCAGCACGGGTACAATCAAATTTTCGTAAGTGACGCGACGACGGATTTGAACGATGAAACGCATAAGACCACATTTACATACGTGTTTCCGAAAATCGGCCGCATCCGCACCACGGAAGCAGTGCTGAAGAACGAATAAAAGAAGGCGCTCCTGCCTTCTTTTATTTCCCTATTGATATTTCCCTATTGATTATTGATTCCCCTAGGGTTCTGCTGCTCCCCTCGGTCCTGTACCCATTCCATGGATTCCGTTCGAACCGACACAATCCGCTGCCCGTAGTCAGACGATGACTGCCACGCTTCCCCCGCCTTGGATAGCGGTATCGGCTGTCAAGCCGTATCCTCCCCGCCAACTGGCTCCTTTCTTCTTTGGGTGTGGTCGGGGGCGTTTAGGCGGGACAACAGCGCACCATAATGAGGAAAGCAGTGCATCAAGGGGAAAGGGATGGGGCGGCGTGCGCGATCCACAAGAAATTTTGTCGAAAACGGACCATCGGCCGGACCCGCTGCCCGTGGGTTCGTGGGTGATGAGACAGACCTGGAATCACCTGCTGTTTGCACATTGGCCGGTGCCGCCAGCGCTGCTTGAGCCCCTGCTGCCGCGCGGCCTTGTGTTGGACACGTTTGACGATCACGCGTATCTCACGGTGCTGCCGTTTCGAATGAGCGGGGTTCGCGTGCGCGGCCTCCCGCCCATCCCCGGTGCGACGGCCATGCTGCAGGTCAACGTCCGGACGTATGTCAAGCGGGCGGGCCGAGGCGGCATTTACTTTCTCGCACTGTACACCGACCACCTGCCGACCGTGTGGCTCACGCGGATCGCGCTGGGCCTGCCCTACCACCCCGCCCGCATGTCGCTCACCAGCCGGGGGACGACGCTGCAAGCGACGCTCGAATGGACCCTGCAGCATCACGACACGGGCAGCCTCGATGTCGCCTGCACCCCGTCTCCGGAAGTTTGGCACGCCCGGCCGGGCAGCCTCGAGCATTGGCTGACGGAGCGGTACAGCATGTACACGGTGCATGCCGGAACGCTGTGGCGGGTGGACGTTCATCATCACCCATGGCCGCTCCAGCAGGCGCAGGTCCAGGTTCACCACCAGTCGCTGCTTCGTCCTTTGCACCAGAAGCTTGGACTCGAATTACCCGCGGCGCCCGCTTTGGTTCAATACGCCAGGCAAATGGATGCACTGATGTGGATGCCTAGGCGGTGATGCGTTGGAGGACCGCCCGGTAGACTTCGTAGTCGTGCTGCGAATACAGGACCATTCGGACATCGGTCAAGGTTGTGGGGTGTTGTAAGAAGTTGTGAATGGTGGTCAGTGCGATGCTCGCCGCCCATCCCAGCGGGCAGCCGTAAGCGCCCGTGCCAATCGACGGAAAGGCGATGCTGTGGAGTCTGTTGTGGTCGGCGACACGCAGGGAATTTTCGTACGCGCGCTGCAAGTGCTGCTCCGGGTCCGAGTCTTCCTTGTAAATGGGGCCTACGGTGTGAATGACGTACTTCGCGGGCAGCCGATAGCCACGTGTGAGCACCGCTTCTCCGGTTGGGAGCAGCCCGGCGTGACCGGCCAGGAGCGTGCGTTTGAGCTGTTTGCATTCTGCCAGCAACTCGGGGCCGGCGGCGCGATGAATGGCACCATCGACCCCGCCGCCGCCGAGCAAAGTGCTGTTTGCCGCGTTGACAATGGCGTCTGTCGCTTGGGTCGTGATGTCACCCTTCAGCATGGTGATGCGCTTGTCGTTGATCTCGACCGAATCCACGGTTCCATCCCTCCTGTTGGCTGCGTGCTACTTTCCGGCCTTATCATTCTCCTGACTCGAATCCTTCGCATCCGGCTGCCAGCGCACGGGTCCCGTGCCGAAGGTTTGGATCCACTCGTCAAAGAGTAATTTTCCCGCCAAAATGTGTCCGGCTTGATTGGGGTGCCAACTGTCTCCATAATAATTCAACCAGGTCTGCCCATGCGCGGCCATATACGTCTCCATTTGTTGATTCAGGTTGAGGAAGTAGACGTTTGGGCTGTGAAACGACTGCGCATCGTGAATCTCGTTGGAAATATAGTTCGCCACCTGCTGGTGGTCGTAGGTTTCTGTCGCCTCCGTCACAGGGGATGTGACGAACACCACCACGGCATGGGCAGCGAGCGCATCTTGAATTTCGCCGCGAATGGCCTGATTGAACTTGCGCATCGGCGTCTTGTCGACAATGTCGTTCAGCAGCCCCCACGAGATGACCACCACCTGGGGTTTGTCTTGCTGCACCCAGGTTCGAAATTTACTTTGGATATTGTTTTCTGCCGGAGACCCGCCGATGGTGGTATGGTCGTCGTAAATCCAGGTTGTATCCGTGGAACTCGTCAACTCGGAAAAGGCTCGCTTGAGATACGAGTCATCGTTCGGGTCTTTCCATCCATGGGCCATCGAGCCCCCGACAATCAGGACCTTTTCTGCGTTCATTTCGGGCTGTAAATTCTGTTTTGGCGCCATCGAGGCGGCCATCGCCACGTCCTCTTTGACGGCCTGGGTGTCGCCGAGGATCCACCCGAACAGGGTCAACCCGCCCGCCGCGATGATGCACAGTCCACCGGCGACCCACCGGCGCGCGATGGACCGAAGCGCTGTGCTTTTTCGATGTTTTCCACGTTTGCCTGCACGCATGCGAACCACCCTCTTGTGTAAGCCATTGCCCATGTTGTGTCGCGCCTTGAAACGCCCGTGCGATGGTTCCTGATATACCGAAAATGTCTCGAAAGCACATTGAAATCCTGGTGCGGGTCAAGAAGGGGCCCGGCAGATGGGCACTCCTTTCCCATCTGCCGGGCCCTGCTGGATGTGTGGCTGATGCGCATGCTGTGCGCCTCAAACGGACGCCTCTTTTGTGCGCGTCAACGAAGCGTCTTATTTGGGCTGGAGAATGTCGTGATCGACATGACGCTCGCCTTTGATTTCGCTGAGCAGGTTGATAGCGACCCTCGCTCCGTCGCCCGCTGTGATGATGGTATGCACACTGACACCTGCGATGGTGCCAGCCGCCCAGATGCCGTCAACATTGGTCCGCCCGGACGGGTCGACTTCCACGTTGGTCTTGATGCGCGGTTCCGTAGCAGGCTTCGTCTTCAGGCCGACCTGCTCCGCCAGGTCCGCCCACAAGCCGCTGGTGAGGATCACGTACTTGGCCTGGTACGTTCCCTGTTCTGTCTCGATGGTAAACCCATCGGCATCTTTGGTGAGGTTGGTGACCTTGGTCTCCACAAATTCTGCACCAAAGTTTTGTGCCTGTCGAATCCCAGTCGCGACCAAATCGGGGCCAGTAATTTCCTCGATACCATAATGGTTGCGGACCAGTGCGCGCTTTGTCATGCCCTGGTCGCTGTCGAACAGGATGGTCTTCTGCCCCGCCTTGGCGGTAAAGATGGCTGCGCTTGCGCCCGCGGGTCCTGCGCCAATCACTGCAATGTCATACATGGTGCATTGCTCCCTTCGCCTGGTTGTAGGCTGTTTCCATCGCACCTTCCATTTTACCTCGTTCTGGACGCAAATTCGATGCGCCGCGACCCGGATGCGGGAGGGTGTTTGCGCGCGCCCGTCCGTGCGCGTCTGGCCGTGCGTTATTCCTGCGCCCCGGGCAGGTACGGAAAGACCACGCTGATTAGAATCACCAATGCCAGGCATACTACCCCTATGAGGACCATAACCACAATCGGTCGTTTGAAGAAGTCTTTCATCGAATCGCCCCCCGGCTTCACGTCGCAGCACGCTGTCCCATGCATTCAAGATAGACGAGTCGTACATCCTTTGCCAGTTAGGCACGTTTCGAATTGAAGGAGGCGCACGAAAATGGCATCGAATCGTCAAGAAAACACGACCAAAGCGCAAGTTTCGGCGCGGGCGGACCAGTCCGACGGTGTGGCGCAGTCTGCTGACCAACCCACAGCAGAGGGGCTTGACGCGGACGGTTTGGTGGAGACGCGCGAACAAGTGAGTGACACCCTGGCAGCTGGAACGACGGACGGGGTGACCTTCCTGCCAAACGGCAAGACGCGGGTCATGCCGAAAGACCCCGCCGCCCCGCCGCACGACGAGTGAGGTCAGGGTCGCATCAGGTCGGCGCGGAGGATGCACGCCGTCGGCGGAATGTTCGTGATGGATTGAACGCTTGGCTGGCGGAGCGAGCGGCCGCGCGTCCACTCTGCGTAATGGACTTTCACGGTCACGACGGGTAACACCCAATGCACGGGTGCACTGCCGCTTCTGGAGCGGGACGGCGGCTCGGCGAAGGGGCGGTTTTGTGCGGCCAATGCCTGCAGACGGGTCGTCAGGGAACGCCACTCTTCCTGCGTCAGGCGCCCGGTCCCCACGTGTCCAATGTAATGCAAGGCGCCTGCCTCGTCGTACATGCCCAGCAGCAGCGCGTTGATCACGCCGTTGTCGCCGAGCGTGTATCCCCCGATGACCGCCACAAGGTCGCGATACCGCTTAATCTTGCGCCAGGTGTCCACTTTTTCGCCAATGCGGTAGGTAGAGTCCACCCGTTTGGCGACAATGCCTTCCATATCGAACGTTTCCATGGCCTGGTACAGTGCGGGCCCGTCGTTGGTGGTCGTCACCACCTGAACGACGTCACTCGGGCGAATCACGCGTTCGAGCAGCGCAAAGCGGTCGCCGAAAGGCCGGTCCGTGAGCCACTGGCCGTTGTAATAGAGGATGTCGAAGACCATGTAGTGGATGGGCACCGCACGCTGCACGACAGGCACGCGCTCGAATCGCCTGATGGCGTCCCGCTTCATGACCTGATGAAAATCCGGCGTTCCGTTGGCGCCCAGCGCGACAACCTCTCCATCCAAGATGACGGCGTCTGCATCGCAATAACGCTTGCAGTCAACGAGTTCGGGATAGTGCAGGGTGCGCCGGCGCCGTCTGCGATTATACAACTCGACATGACCCGCCATCGCGTACGTCAACACGCGAACACCATCCCACTTGACTTGCGAAACCCAGTCCGATCCGGTGGGGATGATGTCCACCCGGACCGGTTCCATTGGCACCAGCGGCTCCACGTCCATGCCTCCCATCGGCTCTAGTGTTGCCAGCAATGGGAGATGAAAAACGACGCCCCCGCGAAGACGTCCTAGTGGACGCCAGATGCCTCGACAGCGAAGGGGCGAAGCGCCGCACCAGTTTGTTCTTGATGATGTTTGCAAATACCGTACGGAAAAATGCCTGTTGAGACGACTTTGTACACCGTTCTCATGACGTGAGAAGCTTCCGCTCTGACAAAGTTGTCACAATGTGGGCACCACATGAGAGGACTTTCTTCTGTCTTATGTCTGTAGTCCAACAAATTCCGTCATTCCTTTACCCGATTGTATAGACGAACGAAGCACAAAACCTAGAATATCACGGATGCCCGTCGCAACGTGTCGAACCTTGTCTGAAACAAATGTTTCACAATCTAAAGCGCTTCGACGGACGAAGCGCTTTACTCGGAACCTGGCGATGTTTCAATGAAAACTTGCCCAATTATCGAGAGAGACGGAAGATGCTGATACGAGCCCTGTCTCCATTTGCGGTTCCGAATCAGATGTCATCGAGGACGGATTGGCAAATTGAATCGTGTAATACCCGCCGGAAGCCTGAGTGCTCTGTGCGACAATCGTGTCGCCAGCACGGAGGGTCGCGATTTGGTTGGACGGATCGGATGGAGCTTTGACCGGAATATTGACTTCACTCGGATTTGTTGGGTCATCGACGCCGAGCCGATACACATTTGACCACTGCACAGCAGATGCGGGGGTCCATCCTGCTACGTTGTCCACTGGGTCTTGGATGTGTACCCACTCCGCCACGTCTCCCCCGACCATGCCCATTTTGACTTGGTCGATTTGAACGTTCTGCCCTGCGGGCAGAATCTGCGGTCCAGGGCTTTGTAATTCCTCGAGAACCTTCGGCCAGTCTTCATCGGTCACGACGCCACTTGCGTCAAGGTAGGTTTCGACGGCAGTTTGTGTATCTGGGCCGAAGATGCCGTCAACCGTGAGGTTGGCGCCCATTTGGTTGAGTGCCAGCTGCAATTCTTTGACGTCCGGTCCACTTTCATAGGGCTGGCCGGGAACGACCTGCAGTGGACGCGCGTACAACTCGTTCGCGCCCGTGTCGCTGTCGCTGAACACAGGGGTTCCGCTATAGTACGTCGAGGGCGCCTGCGTCGTTCCTGCCGCGCCGTTCAACCAGTACACAGGTTCCGTCGAGGAAGCCGGCTGCGGCACAGGCTTCGAGGCATTCGGGTCATATTGTACATAGTTTTTGACTGTCGTGTTGGTGTCGAGCGCGAACTGCTCCATGACGTTTTCGATGTTGGTTGCCCAATTGGGATCGGAAGCGTAATTTTTGTGCATGCCGTTCAGGGTGGGTGCCCCTCCCCAATTCGATGCGTCGGGTGTCAAGTAGTTGTTGCGCACCTCGAAGGCTTGGAACAAAATCGCGTACGCTTCACTGGGAAACATGCCTGCCGCCGCACCGTTGCTTTGGTCCGTGGCCCCGTACCCGTACAAATCATTGTTGTTGAGGGCGATTTGACTCGTGCCCCATGTACTCTCTTCCACAGCATGAGAGACAAGGTAGTTTGCGTCCACACTGTAGGTTTGTTGTGCTTCGATGATGGTGGCGCCAAGTCCCTGCAAGGGTGACGAATGACTGCCTAGGATTTGGTCGATCGCGGCCGCTGTCAGTTGGGACGGCGCCGGAAAGCGCAGGTCGACGTTGGAAAACGACGGCTGTGTGTAAATCACCTGACCGTTCGAGTTCTCCACGTCACCGCCCGAATACTTGGCCAGCGCGTTCTCCGCGGCCTGCAGCGTCTGATAGGTGCCGAGCTTGTCCCCTGCTTTGTTGTAGGCACTGTACTTGCTTGTGAGGGTCCACTTGCGGACCGTCCCGTTCCACTGGTCGACGATGCCGAGCTGTTTGAAGATTTGTTGGATGTACCAAATGGGGACAAACGTCGTCGCCTGCTTGCCGCCGGGCGGCTCGGCCGCGATGCTCGGTATCTCCTGCTCACACAGCTGCCCATTGACGTAGAGGTTGATGTTGCCCGAATGCGCGTTCAGGGAGAGTTGAAGCTTGTCCAACGCAGGTGTCGTCAGTTTCCACACCTTCGGATGGGTCGAGCCGTCAAAGGTATCAGTGAACCCCAGTGTTTTGAACACATCGTCGACGTAGTAAATCGGCATGTAGGTCGTGCCCTGGTACGCGAACTCCGGTGGGGAAACGAACTTTTTCCCATTCAGGACGATGCTCGCCGTATGCATACTGTACGTCGCGGCCTCTGCGGGTGATGCAGCAAGGCTCACCACGGACAGGCTCATCGCAGCAGCGGCGAGTGACGCAGCCATTCGTTTCAACAACAAAACCTCATTTCTTCGACAGGTTGGGCCAGCGCGGGCCAAGGGGCAACGTCACTTGTGCCGCGGCAGGACCGACGCGCCGCCGTGCGTCAGGGTTTGTCGCCGAACTGGCGCGGACGCGAGAAACTGGAGCACAATTTCGTTCACCCGGTCTGATTCCACATCGAGGCAGACGTGGTGCCGCGAGTTCGGCAGGTGATGCAGCTCGCGATGCTCGGACTGCACTTGTTCGTAGACGAAGTCTGCACTCTTCGGGTCGATGATTTCGTCGCGATCGCCCTGAATGACGCAGGTCGGCACCGTCACGAGCGGCAGGTGCTGCTTCGCCAGTTTCACGGTCAGGCGAAACTGCTCGAGGCTGCGAAGCGGCGTCAGCAGAAATCCGCTCGGTCGCTGCTGCAGGTACCAGGCCTCCTGGCTTTCCTTTTGCAGGCGTCCCTTGACGAACACTTCTGCCTGTCTCAGCAGCAGAGACGGCCGAGCATAGTGGATGGCGGGCGCCAGCATCGTCACGGAGGAGACGGGGTGTGACCCTGCGAGAATCGTCGCAATGAGCGCGCCCATCGAAAAGCCGACGAGGTGCACGGGTCCTTGCGAAACCGCAAAGCGCAGCGGTTCGAGTGCACTTTCAATCCAGTCGCCGGCGGTTACGCCCCGAAGCCCTGTGAAGGTGCCGTCATGTCCCGCAAGCCTCGGCAGGATTGTCTCGTAACCCGTGTTTCGCAAGGCTTGTGCAAGCGGTTCCAGTTCGCTTGGCAGGCCCGTAAATCCGTGGATCAGCAGACAAGTTTCCTTCGTCTTTGCCATCATTCACCGTCGCCTCGGAACAGAATCGTGTGAATCTCTTCTTCGACATTGTAACACGCACCAAAGTGGCACGGGTATCTTCTTCCATTCCGGTGTCGTCAGCGGACCGTTCTGCGGCGCTGCGAACACGTCCAGGCGCCTGTCCGTGGCAAAACCCTGGGGCATTGAATCCGATGTCCTCATACGGAACCTGCACTGGCACACAGTCATGAAGATACGTGTGGAGAGGAATGTGATGGGATGTTCGGCAGCATCGTGAAAGGCTTGATGAGCCTCGGCTCGTCAGAGACGGAAACGTCGGGTGAAGCGGCGCGATCGACAGAAGATGTTCTGGAGCACCAAGGTGGTCAGCCGGAGGCGTCCGAGAGGTCTGAGGCGTTTGGGGCAGCGCCGCAGGGCAGCGACATGGGAGGCTGGGGCATGTGGATGCCGCCCAAGGTGGACCAGCAGACGCACGACGCGGCGGCGGGCACCGACGTGGCGAACAAGCGCCCTGGGGCGGCGGCAAAGGTGAAGCGCGAGCTCTTGTCGAGGTGGCTCGGACGCGGCAAACCGCGCGGTACTGCTGCACGCGGTAACGCGCGTGGGACCATGACCCCGCGATTTGGCACTGCGCCACCCGGCCGCATGGGGCCGCAGCGCGGTTCGCTGTATCGATCGCGGCATGGATCGGTCCCTTTCCTGCCATCTGGCGGCTTCGTGCCAGGGGGGCCCATGGGAGGTTCTGGACACGGCGTACCCGGGGCGCCCTTCGGCCGTTTGCCAGCCGCGGGTCCTCGCTTGCCGGTTGCGGGGCCAATCAACCGCCGCTACCTCCCGTTGCAAGGTTCTCATCTGCATGAACCTCTGGTGCGGCCTTTGCCCGGCCCGCCGCGACGTGCTCCGGTAATGGGTGCAGCGCTGGGGGCAGCGCGGCCGCGGATGCCCGTCGGACCGCTCGGCATCAGGTCGAATCGGCAACTGTGAACGGGATGGGGCGCAGCTGTAAGTCGGCGTACGCGCGCGCTGCGTCGCTGCACACGTTGCCTTCCGCGAGCATCTGCAGTTGATCGACCGTGATGGGAAACTGCGGCAAGCGCTGGAAGGCGAGTGCGAGCAGGCGCATGCATGGCAGAGGGATGTGAACGGGGCGGAACGGTTTGCGGCAAGCGGCCGCGATCATCCGGAGCATTTCGGCGTAGGTGACCACCGCTGGCCCGCCCAGTTCATACGTCTGCCCCACCGCTGACTCCTTGGTCAGGGCGCTGCAGAATGCCTCCGCCACGGTTTCTACCGAGACGGGCTGCAGAGGGGTGTCTCCGCTGCCAATCACGGGGACAATGGGCGCTTTCCGGACGAGATCGGTCAGCTGTGCCACGAAGTTTGGGCCGGGGCCGCCGGGCCCAAAAACGACGGAGGGGCGGAAAATCGTATAGGCGAGGCCCGACCGGCGGACAAACTCCTCCGCTTTCCACTTGCTCTTGTGGTACGAGGATACGGCGTTCGGGCGCGCACCGAGCGCGCTCATGTGCAGCAGCCGCGGGACACTGGCTTGCGCGGCCGCCTGCAGGACGGCGAAGGTTCCTTCTTCGTGCACGCGGGACATTGTGATGCCGCGGCGCGGCTGTTCCCGGATGATGCCCACAAGGTGGACGACGGCATCGTGGCGCTTCATGGCCCGTGTCAGGCTGTGTATATCAAACAAGTCCCCTTCAACTACCTGCGCCTGATGAAGCGCCGGGCCGGGGATGCGCACGCCATGAGGCCGGATGAACAGCGTCACCTCATGGCCGTTTGCCAAAAGGTGACGCGTTATAACCTGGCCTACATACCCGGTACCGCCTGTCACGAAGATTCGCACGGGGCCGCCCTCCGATTTTCGCGGTGATCGAACAGCAAATGCGAGATACTGACTTGGCCGCAAGGCCTGTCAGCTTTCCGGAAAGAGTTGATAGAACGCTGCGTAGCGTTCGTCACGGGTTTCCTGATTGGGTGTGCGTGTGCTTGTGCGGGCGGCCGAGGCGCTTCGCTTGGTGTTCGACTGGAGGCCGGCAGCTGCTTCCTCCCGCGCCTTGGCCCGGTCGCGAAAACTCTGTCGGTAGTTCTCCAGTTCCTGCTTGGTTCGAATTCGATTGCGCTGCCAATCGTACAGCACGCGGTCGATGTACTTGAAGCTGTATTTGTTCGTCAGGACGGCTTCCCGCAGCGCCTCCACGATGAGCCATTCGGGGTGTTCATCGCGCTCCATCCACTGGCGGATTTGTTCACATTCAAAGCCGGACAGGGGCCGGCCAAACTCTGCTTCAAACAGCGACACAGGGTCCAGCCGCTTGGGTTCGGGTGTTGGCTCTGGAGCCCCCTGCAGCTTCTCCCACAAAGGCGACAGGTCGAAGAAATTGCACTGCGAGCCGTTTTCGTCACTTCGCTCCCCGATGGCCAACACGCCCTTTGAGACAAGCCCGGAGACCAAGGTACCGGCAGCGTCCGCGGACATGCCGCAGGCATCACCCAGCTCCTGAGGCGACAACAGCTCTTTGTGCTGTACCTGCGCGGCTGCCAGAATCTGCAGCAGGACCATGAACTCATCGGGTGTCAGACCCAGTTCGGTAAATCGGGCAATCCATTCGAAAGGGACACTGACAAACGATGCACTGAGGAAGTCGGAAGCATGTCCACGCCGTTCGGACGAATTCACTTTCGAACCCCCCTTGATTCCCTGCAGCTTGCGCGCCGCGGGAAGGTTAATGCCCTGGTCCTTGTCGGCCTGGTGAACAGACACCTGTACGAGACTTGGAGAGGGTACGTACTGTTTCAATCAGTATAGCATGGGTCTTGTCGATGCAGCACGAATTTTGCCGAATGGATATGTGACGTTTGGCGGCCCGTCCATCGCCGTGCATGCGCGAATTATGGATACAGCCGATACAAGAGCCGCGGGAACGGTGCCGCTTCGCGGACGTGTTCGAGGCCGCAAATCCACGCGACGGTGCGCTCCAGTCCGATGCCGAATCCGGAATGCGGTACCGACCCGTACTTGCGTAAATCCAGGTACCAATCATAGGCTTCTTTCGGCAACTGATGTGTTTCAATGCGCTGCTGCAACAGCCCGAAGTCGTGAATGCGCTGACTTCCGCCGATGATCTCGCCGTACCCTTCGGGGGCCAGCAGGTCGTCGCACAGCACCACCTCCGGCCGATTCGGGTCTGGCTGCATGTAAAATGCCTTGATTTGCGTTGGATAGCGCTCAATGAAGACCGGCCGGTCGTACTGCTCGGCCAAGGCGGTCTCGTGCGGCGCGCCAAAGTCATCGCCCCACGCGATTTCATGGCCGATCTTCTGCAGCCACTCAATGGCCTCATCATAGGTCAGGCGTGGAAACGGCGGCTTGACATTGGCGAGCTTGGACACGTCCCGGCCAAGGGTTTGCAGTTCGGCGGTACAGTAGGTCAACACGTGCTGCACGACATGGGAAACGAACTCCTCCTGAACACGCAAGTTTTCTGGGTGTTCGACGAAGGCCATTTCTGGTTCAATCATCCAAAATTCAATCAGGTGCCGGCGCGTCTTCGACTTTTCCGCCCGGAAGACCGGCCCCATCGAGTACACCTTGCCCAGCGCCATGGCGGCGGCCTCGGCGTACATTTGCCCGCTCTGCGTCAGGTACGCTTCTTCGTCAAAATACTGCGTTTGAAACAGTTCTGTCGTTCCTTCTGGAGAAGAAGGCGTCAGCACCGGCGGGTCGACGCGCGTAAAGCCGTGCCCGTCCAGGTAATTCGACATCGCGCGCAGCACTTCGGCGCGGATTTTCAAAATCGCTCGCTGGCGAGGGGTCCGAATCCACAGGTGCCGGTGGTCAAGCAGAAAATCCACACCGTGCTCTTTGAGGGTAATCGGGTAGTCGCTGGAATCGCCCACCAGAGTCACGTGTTCGACTGTGATTTCAAAACCGGACTGGGCCCGGTTGTCTTGCCGGACAATGCCTTGTATGTACACAGATGATTCCTGCGCGAGCTTTGCGCACAAGGCGAAGGTCTCTTCGCTGACATCGTTCTTGGCGGCCACACACTGAATCAGGCCGGTTCCGTCCCGGACCTGCAGGAAGTGAATCTTGCCGCTGGACCGCTTATTGTAAAGCCACCCCTGAATCGTGACGGATTGGCCGACATAGCTGCCGACCTGGTCAATCGTCGTGACTGTGCTCGTCATGTGGTCCCCTCCGTTTCAAGACGATTATAGAGGTTGTCAACGCAATGATCAAAAGGAAAAGCCGCCCCGTCAAGCCATCCCGGAGGATGACGGACAGAGCGGCTTATCACGCCGCAGACGCCGCACAAGCCGCCAGAGGACGGCCGCGGTTCAGGCGTTCAGCCCCACTTCACCAGTGTGGGGCGGCAGCATCGGGATGGCCGCGACGCGCTCCTTGACAGCTGGCTGCACCGTCTTTTCGAGCCAATCCCGGAACACCGCCCCGTCGATGCTTTCTTGCTCAACGACAAAGTTTGCAAAGTTTGCGATGTCGTCTTTGTAAGGCCGGAGCAGTTCGCGTGTCTCTTTCTCCTGTTCGGAGAGAATGTAGCGAACTTCCGTGTCCAGCACACTCTCCTGCAAGTGCTCCTCGTCGACAATGCCCAGCCTCGACAACCCGCACTTGACCATCGTCCCTGCCAGGCTGGAAGCTTGCACAAAGTCGTTCTGCGCGCCGGTGCTGCGGTTGCCATAGTGCAGTTCCTCCGCCAGGCACCCGCCGAGCGCAACGTTGATTTGCTGCTTCAATTGTTCGACCGTGTACAGGTAGCGGTCGCTCTCCGGAATCTGCCGAACAAACCCCAGCGCGTTGCCGCGCGGCGCAATGGTAATGTGCGACACGGTGCCTGGGCGCATCAACTCGCTGACAATCGCGTGGCCAATCTCGTGGACCGCGACCCGCTGCAGTTCTTCCTCCGTCGGACGACGCCCTGTCTTCTCGCCCATCAGGACTTTGTCCACAGCGTCGCGGAACATTTCCTGTGTGATTTCCTTCTTATCCTGCCGCAAGGCTATGATGGCCGCCTCGTTGACCAACGCTTCCAACTGGGCACCGGAGAATCCGTAGGTTTCGCGCGCGATGTGCTCCATGTCCACATCTGCCGCCAACGGCTTTCCCTCAGTCTGGATTTTCAGAATGTGCAGGCGCCCGTCTTTGTCCGGCAAATCCACGCGAATCTGGCGGTCGAAACGTCCCGGCCGAAGCAGCGCGGAATCCAGAATGTCAGGCCGGTTGGTCGCCGCGATCACCAGCACCAGCGGTGTGGTTGTGGTCGACATCCCGTCCATTTCCGTGAGCAGCTGGTTGAGCGTCTGGTCGTACTCCTGGTGGCTGAATTGGCCGCGGCGTCCGCCCACGACGTCGATCTCGTCGATGAACACGATGGCGCTGTCTTTGTTTTCTTTCTTAGCCATCGCCCGCGCGCGGCGAAATATGTCACGGACGCGCTGGGCACCAACGCCGACATACATCTCGACAAACTCGCTGCCTGCTGCAGACAAAAAGACAGAGTCCGTATACGTTGCAGCAGCCTTCGCCATCAGGGTCTTGCCGGTGCCCGGCGGCCCGGTCAGCAAAATCCCTTTGAGCGGCCGAATGCCGAGCGATTTAATGCGATCGCGGTAGCGCAGGAAATCGAGTGCCTCCATCAACTCTCGCTTCGCATGGTCCTGCCCGCCAATTTGGTCAAACGATACCTGGTGCTTGACTGGCGCATCCCGCGAGACCGCGGGCACGGCCGTTCGACGCTCCATCATCACCCAGAAGCCGACGGCCAGCGCGGCCAGGAAAAACAGCGGCAGGACATTCGCCCCCAAAAACGCCAAGAACAGGAGAACGGCAACACCAATGCCAATAACCCATTCCTTGATCAAGAAGCCCCGCCTCCCTGACTGGATTGATTTTGATAAGGAACTACATCGTATAAGTAGTACTTCGACGACCACAGTTGAACGTATAGATTTTGTTGATCCATCGTAAAGCGCGCCTGAATTTTATCTTTGGCTGCCATCTTCTTGACGGCAGCAATCATTTCTGTGTAAGTGCCCATCCGCAGGCCCTGTTGAATGGTCGGCTGCATGTCCTCATAATCCGAATACAGTGCAGCGCCTCGGTGGTCCACAATGGTCAGGTCGACAGAACCCCCCACCGTGCTTCGGACCGTGTTCACAAGGTTGTGATAGGTCGTTTGCAGGTCATGGTCGTTCAGGTCCGCCACCGGTTTCAATGTCACGCGAATCACGTTCGGACTGCCGGAGACAATCTGCACGGAAGAAACTGCCTGATTTTGTTCAATTTTACTTTGCAGTGGGTTGATAAAGTTGAGGTGCCGGTAAGCTTGATAGCCGCCGAACAGCACACCAAGCGTGATGAGCACGATAAACACAATTGGAATGAGGCGCACACGAGACACTCAACCGCCTCCTTGATATGCAGCGTCTAGTTCAGTATACCACCAGCAGTGGCATTCTGTTGCAGAACATATTTCCACAGCTGCTTGCCCGTTCTTGCGTTGACGTACAAGTAGACATGCTTTCCGCTCGGCGTGGTTCCGTAAATTTCCCAGACGGGACCTGCTTTGGCCGAGAAGGAAGACGCCGCAGCCTGGTTCAGATAACCGATGTGTTCACTGATGGGTTTGACCTGATTCGCAAGCGCCGCTTTTTGTACCTTTGCCGCAGACAAGATACCGCTTGCGGATTGAATTTGAATCGAAAACGGACTACCGTCCACAAACGCATACCAATCATGTCCAAACGCGTCCTGGCCGTAGAACACTTCCTCTGTACCCGCGCCTGTAAACACATCGTGTCCTTGAATATGGTCAATCGGCGAGTGGTTCAGCGCATACTGCGCAGCTGCCTGCTCCACCTGCCACTCGCTGGAGATCTCGTTCCAGGCGCCGACACACAGCGCCGCAACCAATGCGATACATACGGCACCCGCCCCGATGAGCCACCACTTTAGCCGCCCCATGAGCTAGGCCCTGTACAGTGTTAAAATCATTTTGCCCGGCTCCTCAGGGACGCGGGCCAGTCCAAAGATGACATTCTTGTCCTTGAGGTTCCGGTTCAAGAAATCGACAAGCTGATACAAATCGTCCGTTGCCGTACAGATATGGGTGCCGATCACTGAGAGTTTATCATCCACGTTATGATTCACCTGTCCTAGATGGCGTCAAGGTTTCAAGGGCCGATTTTAGACTATCAAGGATCGAATCGTTTGTAAAACGGTAGATCAGCGGGGTGATGCTGATTTTGCCGGCGTCAACAGCCCGGGTGTCCGCGTCGTCTCCGACAGTCTCCTCCAGCGTTTCCGCTGCGTGCCGGTAGTACACCCGCCCCTGGTCATCCTGGCTTTGACGGAAGTGCGACTCGTATCCGCGCGCACCCAGCTGGGTGATGGCCCACGGGGCTTGGCGGCAGGCGGGTGGCAGATTGACGTTCAGGAACGTGTCGGCGGGCAGGCCGAGCGTGATTGCCCAGGCAAAAATCTTCGCGGCGACCTGCGCCGCATCGTCGAACGGAAATTCTGGGCCCGTCAGCGAAAAGGCAACTGCCGGAATGCCAAGCAGCGCCGCTTCTCCGGCAGCCGCGAGCGTCCCCGAGTACAGGACGTCCGTGGCGAGGTTGTGGCCCTCGTTGATGCCGGACGCCATAAAGTCAAACGGCTGGTCCTGTCCGAGCAGGGCGACCGCCCACTTCACACAGTCCACGGGCGTGCCAGTGACCGAATATCCCTGAACACCGGGAACGCCCATGTCGACCTCATCCACGTACAGGCGGTCTCGGATGGAAATGGCATGACTCGACGCGCTGCGCTGACTGTCTGGGGCAACGACCACCACTTCCCCAAACGCCGCGAGCACCTTGGTGAGTGCACGAATGCCATCGGCGTGAATGCCATCGTCATTCGAAATTAATATCCGCATCGATTGTCTCCTCTCTTACCATCAATCGTGCCACATACCGCGACCGCCGGGGCTCATAATAGGTCTACGACCGAGGAGGTGCGTGGACGATGTCAATGGTCCAATCCAACGCCGTCCCCGAGCAACATCACGGTTCCGAATGGCGCCGGCTGCAGAAACAGGGCGAGGCCGAGTTATGGTTACGCGCACTGACGGCCTCGACCCACAGCGACACACACCTGGCGGCAGAAGGAACCTGGTCCCTTCGCACGGCGATGCTCGACCCGTAAGTCAGAACGTTCCATTCATTTATTTATTGTGACAGTGCTTGTGCAATACGTCTGGCTTCGTATTCGACCCGTTCGGTATCAATGGTCTGAGGCTCGCGATTGGACAGCAGCGCGCGGCCAGCGACAAACACGTCGGTCACATCGTCAGCGCCTGCTGCGTACACCACGTTCGAGAGCAGGCTGTGGGTGGGAATCAAATGCGGGCTGCGGAGGTCCAGCAGCGTCACATCCGCAGCCGCTCCTTTTTCCAATGTGCCACTTCCAGCCGGCAGAAATACAGCTTTCGCGCCGTCCTCGGTGGCCATTTGAAACGCTTGTGCCGCCGGCAGGATGGATGCATCGAACGCCACCGCCTTGTGCAGCGTCGCCGCGAGTCTCAGTTCCTCAAACATATCCAAATTGTTGTTGCTGGCAGCACCGTCTGTGCCGAGACCGACGATAAGGCCCGCCTGTGTCATGCTGGGCACAGGCGCAATGCCCGAGGCGAGCTTCAGGTTGCTTTGCGGATTGTGCGCCACATGGACGTCGTTTGCACGCATGATCTCGATGTCCTCGTCCGTTACATGGACACAGTGGGCGGCCAACACCGGGTGTTCGAACAGCCCGCAGGATGCCGCGTGCGCAATCGGCGTGCGATTGTACAAACGCAGGCAGTCGTCGACCTCCGTCCGGGTTTCGCTGAGGTGAATTTGAATCGGCACCGCCAGCCGCCCGGCGAGTTCGGCCACCTGTTGCAGGTAGTCTGGCGGGCACGTGTACGGCGCGTGCGGTCCCAGGGTGACGGTGATGCGGCCTCCCGCCTGTCGATGCCAGGCCCCCACAAACGACTCGCTGTTGCGGATGCCGCTGCGGGCGCTGGTTTCGTCAAGTCCTACCATGCCCCACGACAGCACGGCGCGCATCCCGCTCTCTTCCACGGCTGCGGCCGCTTTGTGCATCGACATGTACATATCCGTAAAGCACGTGGTCCCCGAGCGAATCATTTCCCAGCAAGCGAGCAGCGTCCCCCAATAAATCGCGTCCTCAGTGAGTTTGGCTTCCATCGGGAACACGCGTTCGGTCAACCAGGTCATGAGCGGCAAATCATCGCCTGCCCCGCGCAGCAGGGTCATCGCAGCGTGTCCGTGCGTGTTGACGAGCCCGGGAATCGCCACCCGGTGCGGGCGTTTGACGACCGTCATTCCGGCTCGGCTGCCCGGGTATTCGCCGCGTCCGATGTCTTCGATGACATCGTCCTGCAGCACAATGTATCCCGGTCCATCCCATACTTCGCGCGCGCTTTTGACGATGGCGCCAACTTCCAACAGTGTCTGTGACATCTTCAGCCCTTCCCCTCTGCTTCGCCGACGCGGCGCCGGAACGCTTGCATGGACGCCAGCGCAGGCTGCTCGATCACGCCCGCCTCCGTGATGATGGCGGTGATGAGCGAATGCGGCGTCACATCGAACGCCACGTGGAGTGCCTCTGCTCCGGTCGGTGCCAGTGCGCGTCCGAACAGGTGCGTGACTTCCGCGGCATTGCGCGTTTCAATCGGGATGTCTTGGCCCGATGCCAGCGACCAGTCGAACGTACTCAGAGGCGCCGCGACATAAAATGGAATGTGGTGATGCTGGCACAGCACGGCGAGTCCGTACGTGCCGATTTTGTTGGCGGTGTCGCCGTTGCGCGCAATTCGGTCTGCGCCGACAATCACCGCGTCGACCGCACCCTGCTGCATCAGGTAGGCAGCGGTGTTGTCGGTAATGAGTCGATAGGGAATCTGTTCCGCAGATAATTCAAATGCGGTCAATCGGGCACCCTGTAGGTACGGCCTTGTTTCATCCACCCAAACCATGCGCAGGCGGCGCAACTCGTGTAAGCGGCGGATGACCCCCAGTGCCGTTCCATAGCCGACGGTGGCGAGCGACCCGGTATTGCAGTGCGTCAGGATGTTCACCGGATTGGCAAAGAGCGCGGCGCCCACTTCCCCGATGGCGCGGTTGGTGGCGACGTCTTCGCTCGCAATTTGATTGGCCTCCTGCTCCAGGGCATGGGCCATCGCGGCCGCCGTCGCGTCTGCCGGGAACGCCTGCAGCACCGCTTTCATCCGATGCAGGGCCCATTTGAGGTTGACGGCGGTCGGGCGCGTTTGTTCCAGCTGTTGCATGACCGCTTCTACCTGCTGGCGAAACGCTGCCGGCGATGCCGCTGTTTGTGACCGCGCTTCGAGTGTCACACCATATGCCGCAGCGGCTGCGATGGCCGGCGCGCCGCGAACGACCATGTCGACAATGGCCTTTGCCACAGCCTCTGCGCGGTCGCAGTCGATCCACACTTGGTCGTGCGGCAGCAGACGCTGGTCGAGCAGGCGCAGTACGGAGCCTGTCCATTCAATGGCCTTCATCTGCGCCCCCCTCTTTCTCGGCGCCGAGCAAGGGCGTGTCGCCGTGCACGGCGGTACCGCAGCGGCAGTCGCGTTGTGTGTCGAGGCTGGCAATCGTGTCAAAGAAGAGCTGCCGAACCCGGTGGCTATTGGCGGCCATCGCTGCGACCACTTCTTCGTGCGTCAGCGGGTGCGGGCTGATGCCGGCCGCAAAGTTTGTGACAATACAGACGGTGGCATAGCACAGTTCTGCCTCTTTGGCGAGGACGACTTCCGGGACGTTGGTCATCCCGACCACGGCCCCGCCGATGGATTGGTAGTAGCGGATTTCAGCGGGTGTCTCAAAACGCGGACCTTCCGCGCACACGTAGACCCCGCCTTCCATCAATTCAATGCCTTGGGCCCTGGCGGTTTGCTGGAGCGCGCCCCGCAGGCGGTGGCAGTAAGGGTCAGTCATGTCCACATGGACAACCGGATTGCCCTCGAAGAAGGTCGTGGGCCGGGACTTGGTGAAATCCAGAAAGTCGTTGACTGCGACCAGTGACCCGGGCGGCACCTGCTCGCTGAGAGAGCCGACCGCGCTGGTCGAGAGGACTTGCCGGACACCCATCTGCTTGAGCGCCATCAGGTTTGCGCGGTAGTTGATGCGGTGCGGCGGTACACTGTGGCCGCGTCCGTGGCGAGGTAAGAACGCGATGCCGCGGCCAAGGTACGTCCCGACCGTGAGTTCCACCGAACCGTATGCTGTATCCACAACGATTGTTTGCGGGGATTCGAGCAAAGCGGGGTCGTATACCCCAGTTCCTCCGATAATTGCAAATTCAGCTTGCAACCGAACGCCTCCATTTGTGCCCCTTGGCGGTTTTCGTGAGACCTGGCGTATGCTGCCAAACCTATTCGTTGTTTTGCGTCTGTTGTCCATTATACGGGAAGTCTGCCGCCGCTGGTAGTCAACTCCGCGTCATCGCAGCGCGCAGATGGCTTTCGCATCTTTGAGGACCGAGGTGATTTGTTCGAGCCGAACGCCGGGGCCGACATTCATTAAATCGCCGATCTTGCGCAGCCGGCTGGGCACATTGTGCACGGTGAATTGTTCGGGGACGGCACCGCCGGCGAGTTCGCTCCACGTCAGCGGCGTGGAGACAGTCGCATGCACGGTAGCCCTGGCGCTGTAGGGGGCAATGAGGGTGCGGTGGTGTCCGTGCTGGAGGTAGTCCACGTACACCTTGTCGCCGCGATGCTTCTTCAGCCGTTCCAGTGTCACGATGCGGGGCAGCTTCTGCTCCAAGTACGTTGCGACGGCGGCGGTAAACAGGCGCGTTTCCTCATACGAATGACCCGCTCCGTTGTCCAGGTTGGCCAGCGGAATGAACACCTGCACCCCCGTTGCGCCGGATGTCTTCGGGACATGCGGCAGACCCAGCCCCTCCAGCACTTCGTGCAGCGCCATCGCGACCTCCCGGACCGGCTCGAAGCCGGGCACGGTGGGGTCCAAATCAAAGGCGATACTCGTCGGCGTCATCGGGCGCTGAAGCGTGGCGAAGCCGACGTGCATTTCCAGACAGGCCAGGTTCGCCAGCCACAACAGGGTGGCGACTGAGTCGACGACGACGGGGTGGATATACTCGCCGCGATCGTCCGACCAAAGCGGCACCGTGCGCACCCACTCCGGTGCCCCCTGCGGCGCGTCCTTCTGATAAAACGAGTGCCCGTGAATCCCGTGCGGAAACCGAATCATGGTGATGGGCCGATCGCGCAGGTGCGCCAACAGCCACGGCGCCACATTCACGAGGTACTGCATGTACTGTGCTTTGGTCACGCCGGCCTCCGGCCACAGCAGTTTTTCCGGGTTGGTGATGAGCACGGGGTGTTCAGCTTCAACTTGCATGTTCCACGCCTCCCTCCTGGCGCATCACGATGACTTCGCCGCAGTACGTTTGCGGGGTTTTCGCTGTGGCGCTTCGCCGCTGCCCCCGGTCTCGGCGGCGCTTCCCGACGCAGCTCGGGCGCGTCGCTTTCGCGGGGTCGCCGTGGATGCGTCGGTTTGTGTGCGGCGAATGCTTTCCTGCAGCGCCTGCATCAAGTCCACGATGTTATCCGGCCGGGCGGCCGCAGGCTGTGCTTCCGTCACATCCGCTTCCGACACTTTGCGTTCGATGAGTGCCTGCAGCGCCGTTCGCCGTTCATCCACATACTTCTCCGGTGTAAACGTGCCCGCCAGCTGGTTGATCAGCGTGACGGCCATCTGGAGCTCATTTTGCGCGACGTCCGCCGCTTCGATGGCGGTGAGGTTTGGGAGTTCTGCCGTGGCCCGTACCTCATCCGGCCAAAATAATGTCTCCACGACCAGCAGATGTTGGTAGGTCCGAACGCACGCCAATGTCTCGGCGTTGCGCAGCACCGTTTTGGCGATCGCGATTTTGCCCGTTTCCTGCATAGCCGCCTGAAGCAAACGGTAGGCTTTGACGCCGCTGGTTTCGGGTGCCAGGTAGTAGGTTTTGTCGTAGTACACGGGGTCAATGTCCGTCAGTTCAACAAAGTCGAGGATGTCGATGGTCTGCGAGCGCGATTGGTTCACGCTTTTCAGTTCGTCTTCGTCCATGATGACGAAGCGGTTGGGTTCGTACTCAAAACCGCGGACAATTTCGTCCCACTCGACCGGGCGGTCGCAGTGCGGGCAGGTGCGCGTGTACTGAATCGGTGTACTGCACACCTTGTGCAGGTATCGGAACTGAATGTCCTTGGACTCTGTGGCTGCGAACATTCGGACGGGTACGTTGACGAGCCCGAAGCTGACGGATCCTTTCCACATCGTATGCATGTGAAGCCCCCCTCCCGCGCGGTCGCTGTCCAACGAGGGCGTGTGGAGCGTGTCATCCACCAAAACGGAGGCGGGCGGCACAACGCACCGCCCCCGCGCTCCCTGCGTTACCCGTGCCGTTCGTTGGACACTTCCTTGCCGCTAGTGTGGGCGGATTCGGAGGCTTTATTCGGGCGCGTCAGAAACCGCCGCACCTGCTCAATCACCTGGGCTTCCGGTGCGATGAGCGGTCTTAACCCCGGCAGCGAACGGATGAAGGTCTGCCCGTATTTGGCCGTGATGATGCGCTTGTCGTAAATCACCACGACGCCGCGGTCGCTCATGGTGCGAATCAATCTGCCAAACCCTTGGCGGAAGCGAACGACCGCCTCCGGGAGACTTGCGTGCCAGAACGCGCTCTTGCCCTGCTGTTCGAGCCGTTCGTGGCGCGCGGCCGTAACGGGGTGGGTCGGCGGGGCAAACGGCAGCCGAATGATGACCAGCGTGGTCAGCTGGTCCCCCGGCAGGTCGATGCCTTCCCAGAAGGACTGTGCACCGAGCAGCACCGCATTCGGGTTTTTGCGGAAGGGTTCCAGCAGGTGGCTGCGGGTTCCGTCCACCCCTTGCGCGAACAGACGAATGTTGAGGCTTCGCAGTGGATCGCGCAGCGTCCGCGCGGTGGCGCGCAGCATCGCGTGGCTGGTGAACAACGCCAACAGCCGTCCGCCGCTGGCCTTGGCCAGCTGGTAAATCGAGTCCGACAACCAGACCGCCGCTTCCTCGGCGCCCATCTTGGCGAGTTCCGGTACGTCCGTGGGAACGCACAGCATTGCCTGGGTCTTGTAGTCAAAGGGCGACGGCACGGACAGCGTCTGCAATCGGCCTTCTTCGGCCGCCGCGGACAACCCCAGGCGTTCGCTGATGAAGTCGAAATTTCCGTTCACGGACAGCGTGGCGGACGTCAACACCACGGAGGCCTTCGTTTCGAACAGGGTGGAACGCAAAATACCCGCGACGTCAATCGGCGCGATGTGCAAGCTCCAGTGCGGCCGTTCTGCAGTGCCAGTCCGTTCGATCCACACGACGAAGTCAGGCCCCGCGTCGCCGCCGCGGCACAGGGTATCGGCTTTGGCCGCGACATCCCGGACAAATCCAGCACAATCGTACAACCGGCCGGCGATGTCCTGGTCAGCCGTGCGTTCGGCGGCTTCATCCAGGTCTTCCGCGAGCTGACGCAGCTTGGTTTGCAGGTCGGTCATCCGGTGCACCGCATCTTGATAAGCTTGCCAGGCAGGTGTGCGCGTGACGTCGGGCGTGATCCGAAATTCGGATTGTCCGGCCGGCACGAGCTGTGCAAGCGCGGCAAACGCGTCGTCCATGGCCGCCTTGACGGTCAGCACACCGTCCTGCAGCGTCTCGAGTTTGGCGATTTGAACTGCCTCCGCTGTGCTTGCATCGCTCAGGCGGTTGAGCAGTTCCGCAATGACCCCGTGTTTTCCGCCGTCCCGGACCAGCCGCCCTACCGAGGCCGCGCACTGTCCAGCGTAGACTTCAGCGCCCAGGTGCCTGGTCGCCTCTTCTTCCAGGTGGTGGGCTTCGTCAAAGATGATTTTGTCGTAGTGCGGCAGCACGCGGTGTTCCGACTTCAAATCGGACAGCACCAGGGAGTGGTTCGTGACAACGATGTCCGCCTCATAGGCGGCGCTTCGCGCACGGAAGTAATAGCACGACTTGAAGAACGGGCAGCGTTTGTGAATGCAGGTTTCCGTTTCGCTCTGCACGCGCTGCCAGACGTCCGCCAGCCGGCCGGACATCGACAGTTCTTCGCGGTTTCCCGCCGGGGTGTTGGCCACCCACGAGAGCAGGGTCATATAGGCTTCCAGCTCGGGCCGGGGCGTGCCAAAGTCCGC
Source organism: Alicyclobacillus cycloheptanicus (assembly GCF_028751525.1). GTDB lineage: Bacteria > Bacillota > Bacilli > Alicyclobacillales > Alicyclobacillaceae > Alicyclobacillus_L > Alicyclobacillus_L cycloheptanicus. Next base: position 3,520,367 of record NZ_CP067097.1, on the reverse strand, counting down.
GCCCGCGTTCTCCTGTGCGAGCTTGCGCATGCACAGGTAATGCGTGCGGCCTTTGAACACGGCCAGCGACAACGGCATGTTCATCACGCGCCGGAGTGTCGCAAAGTCGCGCTGTTCGATTTGGTCCTGCAGCGCAATGGTGTGGGTGGAAACAATCACCCGGGCGTCCTCCCGCGCGGCGTGCAGGGCAGCGGGGATGAGATACGCCAGGGATTTCCCGGTCCCGGTCCCGGCTTCGGCAATCAGGTGCCTTCCTTCCTCCAGCGCCGTTGTCACTGCGTCCACCATGGCGCGCTGTCCCGGCCGGATCTCAAACGAAGGCAGTGCCTGTCCCAAGGGGCTGTCCGCCGTGAAGAACGTACTTGGGTCCACCACCAGCTCTTCCCCGTCCGCTCCTGGCAGTTCGGAGTCGGACGAATGCCCGTCCTCTCGCGCGGCGGACGTGTCCGCGCAAAGGCCGGGTGTCTCTCCGTCCATGTCTGCGGCCGTTTCTGCGTCCGTCTCGCCGGGATGCGGGGGCACTGCGGCGAACACCAGCTGCTGAATCTGGTCGCAGTGCGCCGGCAGTGCCGTGCCGTACGTCTGATAGCGGCGCTCTGCAACCATGCCGAACCAATTCGCCGTGATCGGCGAAAACAGGCTGGCGAGTCGTTCCAGCTGCTGGAGGGTCAAATAAGGCAGGGCGCTGGCTTCGGTCATGAGCGCGCTGAGCACCTTCGCGGTGGTCAGCGCGTCAGCCAGGCCGCGGTGTTCCCCCGGTTGTTCGACGCCGCAGCGAGCCGCGACGTCTCCGAGCCGGTGTGCTTGCTCAAAGGGCAGCAATACGCGGGCCAGGAGCAGCGAATCCAGGACATCGCGCGACGCCGGCAGCTCGTAACCTGCCTTGTCGCAGGCTGCCATCAGAAAGTTGAGGTCAAACTGCGCGTTGTGGCCCGCCAGGGTGCTGCCGGAGATAAATTTTAGAAACTGGGGCAGCACGGTCTCCAGGGGCGGCGCATTTTGCAAATCAGCGGGTGTCAGTCCGGTGAGTTCGTAGATCTCGTCCGGCACCCTGCGGGTCGGCCGGACGAAGCTGTGAAAGGTGTCACCGATGGCGCCGTCCACCCAGCGGACGGCGCCAATTTCTATGATTTCATCTTGCTCGGGCCGCAGCCCGGTCGTTTCCAAATCATACACCACGAGTTCCAAACGACGGCCTCCCGCCCTCTGTTTACGTCCATTGTAGCAGAGTTCCGACGCGGTCGGCGCGGGAAACGTTGGCTGCGCGCGTGAACAACTGGTTGGCCTCCACGTGCCGCCCCATGCGGTCGGCGATGCGTCCAAGCGCAATCAGTACGGCGGAATTCGGCGGTCCGAGCACCAGAGCAGCCCGCAGGTATTTTTGGGCTTCCTGTAGTCGGTTCGCCTCATATAGTGTGACGCCCATATAGTAGAGGGACAGCTGCTTGACCTCCTTGCGCGGGTCGCGCAGGGCGCGCAGAAACCGTCGGTGCGCCTTGGCGGCGTCCCGCTGGGCGGCACTCACACGGCCCAGCGCGATCCAAAGGAGTGACTTGTTCTCTGACTTGGGCAGGCACTGGAGAAACGCTTGTTCAGCGCGCTCGTAGGATGCACACAAGAGATGCGCGACCCCCAGCTGCAGCATCGCGCTGTGGCTGCCGGGCATCAGGGAAAGCCGCTTTTTCAGGACGGGAATCGCTTCTTCCGGTTGCCCTTGGTGCAGAAGCGTCCAGGTCAAGAGGTCCCACGGACCATCCATTTCAGGGTAGAGGTCCACCAATTGCCGGCACAACTGCACTGCGCGGGACGGGCGGCCCTGTGCCAGGAAGACGCGGCTCTGCAGAAAACGCACACGTGGATGGCGGGGGTACCGCCGCAGCAGAGCCTGACACGTCCTGGCCGCTTCGTCCACGTCGCCTTCCTGCAGTTGACAGAAGCCAAGCAGGGTGGCGGCGTCGATATCGTCGGGATCGAGCCGCCAGGCCTGTTCGAGCGCGGCGGCTGCGGCTTGCCACGCCGATTTTTTGGACAGACAAATACCGAGGTTATACCAGACGTCCTGGTAGTCGGGCATGCGCTCGCAGCTGTCTTCGAGACAGTGAATCGCAGCATCCAGTTCTCCGCGCTGCACCCGCAGCTGCGCCTCCACTTCATTGGCCGCGCACCAGAACAGCGGATCGGACGAATGGGCGCGAACGGAGTCGAGGTGGCGGAGGGCTTCATCCGCCTCGCCCTGGGCCGCGAGGGCGGCAGCCAGGTAGATTTGGGCGACTGGATTTTTGACCGATTGAACCACCTCAGACAAGGAAGCGGCGGCTTCCTTGAACAGCAGCAAGTCAAAATACCCCATGCCCCGGCGAAACGCCGCGTTCACACGGTGCAAGTCGAGAAACGCGAAGTCCCCCCAGTCGGCGGCTTCACCGGGAGGCTGCAGGTGCCACAACACGTCGTCGTCGGACGCGTCTACATCGGGTGCGGCCTGCGCCGCAAACGACACGTCCGGGGCGGCCGCGCGATCTGTACCCAGCCAGGCAGGCAGTGGATTTGTGCTGCCCAGTCCGAGGTTGTCTTCTGCGCTGAAGGTGAGGGTTAGGCTGTCTTCCACCGGTTGAATGTCGTACGTCTCCAGCAACTCGAGAATCTGCTCGTCAAGCGCCAGCCAGTGATCCATGTACTGGTCGCCGAGCTGCCGCAGCTCCAGCAGCTCTTCCGCAAGGTACATGCGCAGTTCCGGCGCAGCAGACTCCAGTTGCAAACGGATGCGATCGACCGCTTTGAACAAGGTTGCGAACGCTGTGTCGAACAACACCCATTCCTCCCTTGCGTCGCCATACCTTGTGTAGCATGTCCCGCGGCGTGGGATTTCATGCATCCCGAGGGGGATTTTGGCGAACCGCAGGGAGAATCAGCCAAGACGTCTGGCTGACGGCACGTGCAGATGTTTTGTGTGCGGCGCTGGCGGCTGCGTCCCCGTCGGAACTCGTCAGGAAAACAGCACGTCGCCGCTGTGCACGGGGATGACTTGACCGGAATCAACCCGCAGGTACAACACGCCGCTGTCATCCACGTCGACCGCATCGCCTTCCAGCACCTTGCTCGCCGTTTGCACGCGGATGTGCCGACCCAGCGTGGCGCTGGCGGCCCGCCATTCGCCGGCCACCGCCTGAAACCCGGCACCACCGGCTTCCAAATCGCGGTACATCGGCTCGAGCTCCTTCAAAATCGCCGCTGCCAGTGTGAGGTTGTGGATGGTGCTGTCCGTTTCAATCGCCAGCGACGTCGCGATGGCCAGTAAGTCCGGCGGAAACGCCGTCGCAGGGATGTTGCTGTTGATCCCGATGCCCAGCACAGCGTGCTGCACCGTTTCGCCATCCGCGCGGATTTCGGCCAAAATCCCGCAGATTTTCCGGCCGCCCATAAGCAGGTCGTTGGGCCACTTGATGTCCGGGCTGGCGCCGCAGGTGGCTCGAATGGCACGCCGGACGGCCACGCTGCAGAGAAGGGTCAGTTCCGCCGCGCGGGAAAGGGCAATCGGGTGCTGCAGGATGAGTGACATCCACAGTCCCCCCTGCGGTGAAAACCAAGCCCTGCCCCGCCGCCCGCGGCCGCCGGTCTGTTCCCACGCGGTCACCAGCGTGCCGTGAGGTGCGCCGGCGCCGGCGAGGCCCATCGCGGTCTTGTTCGTCGAGTCGCAGCTGGGCAGCCAGCGCACATGCTTGCCAAACGACGCTTCCTTGGGCAGGTACTGTGCCAGTAAGGGGGCCATCAACAGGTCCGGGGTCTCCACCAGGCGGTACCCGAGCCGGTGGGCTGCCTCGAACCGAAAGCCCAGGCGTTCAAGGTGTTTGATGTGCTTCCAGACGGCGGTACGTGAGACGCCCGTGACTTCGCTCAGGTGTTCACCGGAGACATAACCGTCTCGTTCCGAGAGCAGCGCGGTCAAAATCCGGTCTCGCAGTTGTTCCGACTCCGTCCCCGGAATGACTGCATGTCCGTCTGCGGCGCCTTGATTTACATCTGCGGCGGGTGAGTGTTCCTGCATGGCGTGTACTCCTCCCGATTCTCTTTCGATTCGATGTGCTTCAGCCAGGACGCGCATGCGCGCAAGAGGACCGCGCGGTCGTTGGGCAGACGCTCTGCCAGCACCTTTGCTGCAGCGTACCGCAGGACGCGGCCGATGTCCGGCCCAGCGGCGCCAAGAGCCGCTGCATCCTCACCTGAGACGGCCAGGTCCCGCAAGGACCAGAGGGGCTGCGTTTGCGCCTGCTGGACGCAGCTGGACGCGCGCTGCCCTCTTTCGCCGCCCGCGAGGACGTCGTGTGCGGCACATGCCATGAACACGGCGGGGGCCGGATGGGTGTAGAAGGCCCAGCGCCAGGTCGGCCGTGTCCACTGGGCCGGGTCGGTCAGACCGAGATCGACCGCATGCACGATGGCATTTCCCCACGAACGAGGCCAGGCGGATTGTCTGACCAGGCGTCTCGTCTCCTGCGGTGTGCAGCCGGCAGCGACACACCAGACGACCAACGAGAACATGGCCTTCAGGTCATCTGCCGCGAGGGTCGGGGCGTGCGCGGCCAGGTCCGCGTGGAGTGCGCGCAACACCGTCAACCAGGCTGCGTCGTCCCAGGGGGCCGCTGCCAACTTCGCAAAGCCGTGCGCGAGCTTGGGCCACGGCGCAGGCAGGGCGGGCAAGTACGGACCTGCGGTCAGCTGCTCTGCGATGGATTTCCACCCGGCGGCTGCGATGCGCGCGAACTCCTGACCGATGCGTTCGTTGGAGATGACTGCGAGCCGCCGGCTGTTGGCGTGCATCGCTGCGAGCGTGGCGGGTTCGAGTGTAAAGCCGAGCTCTGCCGCGAACCGCAGCCCTCTCAAGATGCGCAGGCCATCCTCCGAAAACCGCGCTTCCGGCTTACCAACGGCGCGAATCTGGCGTTTTTGCAAGTCGTGCTGGCCGTGAAACGGGTCGTGCAGGCGGCCATCGCGATCGATCGCCATCGCATTGATGGTAAAGTCGCGCCGAGCGAGGTCGTCGATGAGGTTGCGTGTGAACGACACGCGGTCCGGACGGCGCCCGTCACTGTACGCGGCGTCGATGCGAAAAGTCGTGACTTCCATGGGCATTGAGAAATCCAGCACCGTCACCGTGCCGTGCTGCAGGCCGGTGGGGGCCGTCCTTTGAAACAGCGATATCACTTGCGCTGGCAGCGCGTCGGTCGCAATGTCGTAATCGTGCACCGGTCGGTGAAGGAGCAGGTCGCGGACACACCCGCCCACCAAATAGGCTTGAAACCCGGCGGCGGTCAAGCGGTCGAGGAGCATCTGCACGGCCGCCGGCCAGGCGGCGGGGCGCATCGCGCCGGGCGGACGTTCAGCATTCGACGTCACCGCAGACCCTCCAGTGCGTGCTGTGCAATCGCCCGGCGGTACAGCGACTCGTACTCGGCCACCTTTTCGTTCACGTGAAAGCGCTGCACGGCACAGTGTCGACTGGCACTCGACATGCGCGCATGCAAGGACGCGTCCTGTAAAATCGCCAGCGCGTACTGTGCCATCTGCTCGACATCGCCGACTTCCGCGAGATAACCGGTCTCACCGTGGGCGACGACCTCTGGAATGCCGCCAGCCGTGGAGCCGACAACCGGCACGCCGGACGCCATCGCCTCCAGCGCGACCAGCCCAAAACTCTCCTTTTCCGAGGGCAGCAGAAACAAGTCCGCCAGCGAAAACAGGCTCGCCACTTCGTCCTGGCGGCCGAGAAAATGGACCTTCTGCTCAATGCCGAGGGTGCGCGCGTACTCCCGCGCACGATTCCACTCCGGCCCTTCCCCAGCCAGCAGCAGCACGGCGGGCAGCTGCCTGGCAACGCGGGCAAACACTTCAAGGATGTCCGGAATGCGCTTGACTTTGCGAAAGTTGGACACATGCAGCAGTACCTTTTCGCCGTTCGGTGCCACTTGCTCGCGCAGTTTTCCGCGGCGGACCGGGTGAAACACCGCTGGGTCGACAAAGTTGTACACACAGTGGATGTCGCGGTCGACCTGGAACAGCTCGCGGGTCTGGGCAATCAGGCTGCGGCTGACCGCCGTCACCACGTCGGATTCGAGAATCCCCAGGCGGATCACGTTGAACAACGCGCGGTCCTGCGCCAGCACGGTGACATCGGTGCCGTGCAAGGTGGTGACCACCGGCAGCGGACGCGGGGCGACCATGCGTTTGGCGAGAAACGCGCACACGGCGAAAGGCAGCGCGTAGTGGACGTGCAGCACGTCCAGGTCGTACGTCACGGCGATGTCCGCCATTTTCGCAGCCAGTGCGAAGTCGTACGGCGGTGTTCTCAGGACGGGGTAGGAAGACGTCTCCGCCTGATGGATGTAGATGTTTTGGTAAAACTCGCCGAGTCGAAACGGAATGTCCGATACGATAAAGTGCACCTGGTGCCCGCGGGCGGCCAGTGCCTTGCCCAGTTCAGCCGCTACCGCACCCGACCCGCCTAACGTCGGATAGCAGCTGATGCCAATGTTCATATCTCGTGGGTCTCCTCTTCCCCGTTCACCGCCCTGCGCCAGTCCAGGTCGCCGCGTTCGAGCGAACGCAGGAGGGCTTCGGCCGTGGCCAGATTGGTCGCCACCGGAATGTTATGTACGTCGCACAAGCGCAGGAGCGCGGTGATGTCCGGTTCGTGCGGCTGGGCGGTCAGCGGGTCCCTGAGAAAGATGACGAGATCCATCTGGTCCTCCGCAATCTTGGCACCGATTTGCTGGTCGCCGCCATAGGGGCCCGACTGCACCCGCGTGACGGAAAGCCCGGTGGCTTCCATGATGCGCTGTCCGGTGGTGCCGGTCGCAAACAGGGTGTGGTCGACAAAGATGTGCCGGTACGCGAGTGCAAAGTCGACCATCATGTCCTTCTTTCGGTCATGGGCAATCAACGCGATCTTCAAGGGCCTCACCGTCCTTTGAACAGGTTGTCCACTGCACAGGTTGTCCACATCCTACCAGAGCAGATGCTCGAGTCCGTAGACGAACTGGCGAAGTTCCATCACCTTCGCGCAGCAGTAGAGAATGCCAGGCATAAAGCTCGATCGCGACAGTGAGTCGTGCCGAATCGTCAGCACTTCTCCCGTTCCGCCGAACAGCACCTCCTGGTGTGCAACCAGCCCGGGGAGCCGAATGCTGTGTACCGGGACTTCGCCGACCCGCAGCCCGCGTGCTTGCGAAGCGGCGTCCGCCGCCTTGGCGTCGGCTGCCGCCGTGCCCATGACCGGCGTGTCCCCGGCAGCATATCCAAAAGACACGGAGCGGGCCGACGTGGACGCGGCCTTCGACCCCTCGTCCACTTTTTGCCCCTGTGAAGACACGACGGTTGCGGCGAGGTCGTGCACCCCGCTCTGTGCGCGTGCCTGTGCCATCGCTTCGGCCGTGCGCTTTGCGGTTCCAGACGGCGCGTCGCGCTTTCCGTCATGGTGAAGTTCGATGATTTCCGCGTGTGGGTAAAAGCGCGCGGCTTCTGCGGCAAAGCGGGTCATCAAGAGCGCACCGATCGCAAAATTGGGTGCCGCAATCCCGCCGATGCCCAGTTCATCACACTGCGCCCGCCAACGGTCAATATCCTCCGGCAAATAGCCGGTCGCACCGAGCACGGGTCGAACGTTGGCAGCCAGTGCCAAGTCAGCGTGCGATACGACGGAGGTCGCGTCGGTCAGGTCCAGCCAGACGTCGATCTCGACCTCCTCGAGCAGGGTTTTTGCATCCGCGAACGCGGGCACCGGAAATGGTTCGGCCAGCGCTGGATTTCTGACCAGGACTGCTGCGATTTCGAAGCGGTCGTCTGCGGCAAGCGCCGCGTACGCTTCCTTACCCATTTTGCCAGCTGCGCCGGCGATCGCGATGCGGATAGGGGGTTTTTCGATGGATGTGTCCGGATGCGTCGGTTTCTGCATGGGTGTGCTGCTGCCTCCTTTGCGTCGGTGCGAAGCGTTATTCCGCGGGCCCAGGCTGTTCGAGGGGCCCAAGCTGTTCGAGCAGGGCGTGTGCTTCTTCATTCAATGGGTTGGTCGCCACAGCCTCCTGCAGCGCCTGCCGCGCTTCCTCCAGCGCGCCAGTCTCGAGCGCGTGTGTCCCCTGCTTTGTGTAGAGCACAGACTCTACCATCGCCAGGTGTGCCCCGTACAAGGCGTCGTCGGGCTTCAACTGGGCCGCTTGTTTCGCCCAGCAGAGCGCCCGTTCCGTCTGTCCGTTGCGAAGTGCGGTCACGGACCCGTGAAAATAGTACGCAGCGTTTTGCGGGTCTTCCTCAATTGCCCGCTGAAACGCCTCGGACGCCTTGCCGAATTCACCAATATATAAGTAGGAGTACGCCGCGCGCAGGTAATTCTCGCCTGACATCGTCGTCCCCTCCCGGTGTGTCCCCGTGGACCAATCTGCGCATGGTACTTTGTCTCCATTCTATGCGCAGCCAGTCCCGGGGAAAAGGCAGGGGCCTATCCACCGGCGGCCTGGTTCACTCCAAGCGCTTGTCACCGGCGTCCGGCGGCGGCTGCACAAGGCGTGTCCAGCGATCGCGATCGCGTGTTTCAAACTTGTTCATCACATCGACGAACGACTGTTCGAGGTCAATGTGCAGCCGGTTCGCGAGGCAGGTGATGACAAACAGGAGATCGCCTAGTTCGAGCGCAATGCTGCCTTGTGCTTCCGTCGGCTTCTTCGGCTTTTCTCCGTAGTGGTGATTGACCTCACGCGCCAATTCCCCGAGTTCCTCTGCCAATCGGACGACGAGGGTCATGGGGGTAAAGTAACCTTCCTGAAACTGTCCGATGTAGGCATCTACGCGAGCCTGGACCTCAGCCAGTGTCATCGGCACGCTCCTGACCTCCATTCGCAAGTCCCGTGCTTCGGATTGGACTTCCTTCCCTGCCAGTCTAACATAAAGCCCATGCTTGGACATAAGATGTATTGTCCCGGATATCACGTGCGGCTGCTGCCGTCGTGCGATCGTACCGCCGCAAAGGAGATGACACGGTTTGAAATCACAGCAAAAGAGCCGCTGGTCCACGACCTTGCTTGGTTTAATGGTGGTGTTGTTTACACTTGCCCTCGTGGTATACCCAAAGGAAGGGTTCGAAGCGGGACTCGGAGGGATGAAGTTGTTCTGGCACACCGTCTTTCCCTCACTTCTCCCCTTTTTCATCCTTGCTGAATTCATGTTGGGGCTCGGGGTTGTGCGGGGCTTCGGTGTCATTTTGGAGCCTTTGATGCGGCCGCTGTTCAGCGTCCCTGGCATCGGCGCGTTCGCACTGTCGATGGGGCTGGCTGCAGGGTATCCCATGGACGCCGTGATCACGGCACGCTTTCGCCAGCAAAACCTCTGCTCTCGCGTGGAAGGGGAGCGGCTGCTGGCGTTCACGAACACCGCTGACCCGCTGTTTATGATTGGCGCTGTGGCCGTCGGGATGTTCAAGTCCCCGGAGATTGGTGCGCTGCTCGCGGTAGCCCATTACATTTCCGCCTTTCTGGTGGGGGTCAGCTTCAAGCTGTGGGGACGCCGGGTGGAGCAAGCCGATCACGATGAGAACCCTGTCGCACCGGTTCCTGCCGGCACGCCGCACGGAACTTCCGCGAAAAGGGGCAACCTGTTTCTGCGGGCGTTCCACGAAATGATTGCAGCTCGAGAGGAAGACGGCCGGCCGTTCGGGAAAATCATGCGCGATGCGGTCGTGGAGTCGATGCAGACCCTCATCATGATTTGCGGATTTATCGTTTTCTTCTCGGTGTTGATTGACGTCCTGCGCGTATCCGGACTGATTCAAGTGATTGGCTGGCCAATTGCCGTGGTGTACCACGTTTTCGGGATCCACAGTGGATTGGTGCCGCCGACGCTGGCCGGGATTTTGGAGATTGACGTTGGTACCGCACAGGCGGCGGCCGTTCAAGCTGCGCCCATGCTGCAGAAGCTGGCGCTGGTCAGCGCCATCATTGCCTGGAGCGGGCTGTCCGTCCACGCGCAGGTTGCCAGTGTGCTGACGGAGACGGACATTCGGATGCGTCCATACTTCCTCGCGCGCTTTCTGCACGCGGCGTTCGCCGCCGTCGTCACGGTCGTCTTGTATGCCCTCGGGATGGGCCATGTCGCCGCAACCATGGCGTCCTCCCTCCCCGCATTCGCAGCCGCCCAAACCATGACCGGGCAGCTGCCGTGGTGGCATGTGATGGAGGCCAGTCTTGATTTGTGGCTGCTCCTGTTTGCCTTGCTGGCGGTCCTCTCTGTCGCGCTGTGGGTGGTTCGGAAGATTCGCGTCGTCGCGTGGCGCGTTTGACGATGGATAAAGGTGACGCCGGCGCTTTGGGGGGCTGGCTGGGTTGGTTTGGTTGGGGGGCTCCCTGGGCGGCTGTCTGGGCGGGTGTCTGGGCGGGTTAAGGAACCAAACCTGCCTAACGGCGGGGCCGGCATGGGGATCTCGGACGGCAGAGGGAAGCAAACCTACCTTATGACCGGCTCCAGGAGGTCACCGTGAGTCCGATAAGGAAGCAAACCTGCCTAATGGCAGGGCCCTCGCTGGCCGCCTCTGCCGTTTAGGGAACGAAATCTACCCAGTCACCAGCCCGAGGCAGTCACGGCGGGCTCGATAAGGAACCAAACCTGCCTAATGGCGGGAGCGGCATGGGGATCTCGGACGGCAGAGGGAAGCAAACCTACCTTATGACCGGCTCCAGGAGGTCACCGTGAGCCCGATAAGGAACCAAACCTGCCCAATGGCAGGGCCCTCGCTGGCCGCCTCTGCCGTTTCGGGAACGAAACCTACCTAATTTTCCTGCATGAACGGGGCATCTGTCTTGCGATCACGACTCGTTTCACCAAGCCGTTTCATCCAATGCAACCGTCCCGGCTTGAGGCCTCACGGGTCAGGTGCAGTCGTGGACCTGTCCGCTCACCCATGCCGCCCGCGCCGCCCGCGCCGCCGGCAAAGGTACGTTTGCCATCGCGATCCCATTGCCGAAGCCGCCGGCGTCTCCCCTGGCCTCCTGCCCTGCCTTTCCCCATCCCGTGGCCACTCGTTCCCGACTCACGCCCTTATCCGGGACAATCCCTTCATCCCGCCTCACCCCCTCAGCCAATTGCGAGCCGCTGGCGCAACTGCACCAGCGGCGGGAACCATCGGTATAAAACCAGCAGTGGTGTTCCATGCGCCAAGTTAATGCACCAGCGGCGGGAACCAGTGGTGAAAGAACAACTGGTCGGCCAGGATGAAGGCGGCCAGCGCCCACGCGTACAGGGCGAACCACCGCATCTGCGCATGCCGCAGCAGCCACAGCGTGAAGCGTACGGATAAGTACCCGGCCACGACCGCGGCGGCTGTCCCGACCATCATGGGCCCCCAGGGTGTTGCCCCCTCCCCCATCGGGGCGGACAGCGCCTTCTCCAGCTCCAGCACGGTCGCGCCCAAAATTGCCGGAATGGAGACGAGAAACGAAAACCGGCCTGCCGTGTCGCGGTCCAGGCCGCGCCATAAACCGCCGGCAATGGTCAGGCCGGAGCGCGACAGCGCGGGTAAAATGGCAGCTCCTTGGAAGATCCCGATCCACACTGCGTCCGACGTCCGCACGTCGTCTTGCGACTTGGTGCCCGACGTGACGCTGTCCATCCACCACAAAATGACGCCGGTTACCACAAACTCGAGCCCTAACGTCGCGCCGCTTGCGAACAGTTGGTCAAAGGCGTCCTCAAACAAGACGCCAATCAGCGCCGTTGGTACCAGCGCCACAAACAGCATGCGCGAGAAGCGGCTGAGTGGGTGCCGAATCAACCACCCGATGTCCGCTCGGAAGGCCCATAGCACCGCGATCAACGTGCCAATGTGCAAAAGCGTGATGAACAGCAGCTGGTCACCTTGGATGTGCCACAACTTTTGCAGCAGCACCAGGTGGCCGGAACTGCTGATTGGCAAAAACTCCGTGATGCCCTGTACAACGCCCAGAACGACGGCCTGCGTCCAGTCCATGTCGACCTCCTCCGTTTCCAGTATGGACAGCCTGTGACACCTCTTCTCTCCATGTATATGGACATGCGCGCTCGACATGTCCAACCGGCCGCACCCATCACGTCCGCAACAGCATTCATGTTCTGCCGGACAAGACCATATCTTGAACTGGAGGGATGCACAGTGCGCACGCGTCGAAGCTTTCTCGCCTTTCAGGTAGGCTGTACATACATCGGAACGGTTGTTGGCGCCGGATTCGCTTCCGGGCAGGAGATTTATCAGTTCTTCGGGCGGTTTGGCGACTGGGCTTACTTTGCGATCCCGATTGCCGTCCTCTTGTTCAGCTGGATTGGCTACCGCATCATGCTGGTCGGCCACCAGCTGCGCGCGCGCTCGTACCACGAGGTGAACGCGTACCTGTTTGGACCGGCGGTGGGGCGCGTGATGGACGCCGTGCTGATGGTGATGCTGTTCGGGGTGACGGTGGCCATGCTCGCCGGCGCGGGGGAACTGTTCCGCGAGCGGCTGCAGGTGTCGTTCTGGGTTGGCGCCATCGCGACGCTGTTGCTGACCCTGGCGACTGTCTTGCGCGGGATGGCGGGGCTGCTGGAGGCAAACACCGTGATTGTCCCCTTAATGGTGTCCTTTATGCTGTTCGCGCTGGGGCACTCCCTGTTCAGCGTGGGTGCGCGCGCTCCGTGGGTGGCAGGTCAGTTCCTCGGCACCGGCCATCCAGTTCTGGCGGGCGTGTCGGCCATCTTGTACGCGGCGCTGAACCTCGGCCTGGCGGCAGGTGTGCTCATCCCGCTGGGGGCCGATATCGAACACATCGACACCTTGCGCGCCGGGGCACGCCTGGGTGCTTCCGGGCTTGGCGTGATGCTGTTTGCCGTGACGTTCACGTTGTTCGCGCACTATCCCCAGGCCCTGCAGTTCCAGGTTCCGATGGCCTACATCGCCGCGCAGTTCGGGAAGACCTGGCAATGGGTGTTTGTGGCGGTGTTGTGGGGTGAAATTTTTTCGACGCTGGTGGGCAACGTGTACGCCATCGGCGCACAGTTTGCGGGTGAGAACCAGCGGCGCATGAACGTCACGGCGGCTGTCATCCTGGTTCTGGCGCTTGCGCTGTGCCAGGTCGGGTTTTCGAACATCGTTCACTATGGGTACACCGTGTTCGGCTGGGCAAGTCTGACCTTGCTCGCAGCCCTGTTGTGGCCGCGGCCTGAGCCCCCCTCTGCTTGAACCGCTCCCAACTTGAGATAATATAGGGGATGTGTGATGGGCGGTATGAGTGGCATCCGTCACGCAACCCTTTTTGGATGTGGAGCGGTGATTGCGCATGTGGAGGCAGGTTTGGAAGTGGGGGTCCATTCTGGTCGGCGCCCTGATTTATTCGGTTGGACTGAATGCGTTTTTGGTTGCGAACCACCTTGCAGAGGGCGGGCTGGTCGGCATCTCCCTGCTGTTTCTCTACAAACTGCACTGGCCTTTGTGGATCACGTTTCTCCTGTTCAACATCCCGCTGCTGATTCCGGGCTGGCGTCTGTTCGGCCACGAGTTCATCCTCAAGACGGCCGTTGGCGTTGGTGCCGTATCGTTGTTCACAGCACTCACATCCCATCTTCAGATGCCCACCGCCGACCCGTTGCTCGCTGCGCTCTACGCGGGCGTCGTCACTGGCTTTGGCCTTGGCATCATCTTCCGCGCGGGCGCCACAACTGGCGGATCCGACATCATTGCGCGTTTGGCCAGGCACTTCTATGGCATTGAAATGGGCCGCAGCTTGTTCGCCATCGACGTGCTGGTCCTTGTGCTCATTGCGTTTGAAATTGGTCGACAGACCGCGATGGTCTCCCTGGTCGCGTTGTTTGTCGCTAGCCGCGTGGTCGACTTCGTCATGTCCGGTGTCCGTGCTGGAAAGGCGGTCATGATTATCTCCGACCACAACCAGGCCATCATCAACGCCATCCACGACAAGCTGGAACGCGGCACGACCCTGCTGCAGGCGCGCGGCGGGTACACGGGGGATGCGCGCCAGGTCGTTTACTGTGTGGTGCCGCGGGACGAGTTGATGCGCCTGCAGCGCATTGTGTCGGAGATAGACCCTCGGGCGTTTGTAGTCATCAACGACGTCCACGAAGTCCTCGGCGAAGGGTTCTCGTATGACGGACCCGAAGATGCTCCGGGTTCCGCAAAATAAACAGGCCGTCTCGGGTGCTGCCACCTGAAACAGCCTGCTCTTCCACACGCGTGACCGGACTCGTCATTCGGTTTTTCTCATCCTTTTTGCTTCGACAGCCACTTGACAACCTGTTCTACCTGACTCTCCGATGTCAAGCCGCCTTTCGGGGGCATTGCACCCATCCCTTTGTTGACGAACGAGAGAATTTGGTTGTAGTTCCAGTGTGCGCCGATGGCGTAAATCGGAGGCCCAATCTGACCTTCCGCGGATTGACCGTGGCAGGTAGCGCACTGGCTTTCGAAGATTTTATAGCCAGGGTCCGACGTATCCACGAGGTGGATTTGGGAAGCTGGAATCTTCGGCAGCTGAACGAGCCCCGCGCTGAGTGCCCCGCCGCCGTTCGCGGCAGCAACTTCCGCATTGTGCTGCACGGCCGCCTCGTTGGTCAACCAGATGGTCAGCAGGGTAGCCAATACAATGCCGCCCGTTGCAAGCGGACGTTTGTAGGGATGGCGGCTCTTCTGGATATCCAGCCACGGCACCGCGATGAGCAGCAAGGTGCCGATGAACGGCACCAGCACCACCCCGATGGTGATGTCGCTGCCGGGGTAGTACTTGAGAATTTGATACAGGAACAAGAAGTACCAGTCCGGCACCGGAATGAACGATGTATCCTGCGGGTTGGCCAAACCGCCCCCGTCCGGGACGGGGTTGAACATGACCCAGAGCATAAAGGCCAGCAAAAAGACCGCGCCAACAATCCATTCCTTGAGCAAGAAGTTTGGGAAAAACGGCTCCGTTCCCGGATTCTTCAAAAGATGATGACGGTACCGCGGCGTGCCTGGAATTCGTTCGCCTCCAGCCATTCTGCGTAACCTCCTCGTCTACCCGTTATAGCGGACCTGCAATGTGCTGGCTGCGAATCATAATAAAGTGCAGCGCCAACAACACGAGCAGCGCGGCAGGCAGGAAGAACACGTGAATCGCGAAGAAGCGAGTCAGGGTCAACGCGCCGACGGTGTGACTGCCGACCAGCAGAGTTTGAATATAAGGCCCAATGAGCGGAATCGAACCAGCGATCTGCGTACCGACCGCCGTTGCCCAGTACGCCTTCTGGTTCCATGGCAACAGGTAACCCGTGAAGCCAAACGCGAGGACGACAAAGAAAATGAGAACGCCGACCACCCAGTTCATCTCACGCGGCGCCTTGTACGCGCCGGTGAAGAAGACGCGCAGCATGTGCAGAAACATCATGATGATGCACAAACTTGCGCCCCAGAAGTGCATGCCTCGCACGACCTCTCCGAGCAGCACCTCGTTGGTGATGTACTGGACACTGTACCAGGCGTTGGTGATGTCCGGCGTATAGTACATGGCGAGGAACATGCCGGACAAAATTTGCGTTGTGATGACGAGGAATGTCAGGCCACCAAAACAGTACACGAAAGCAGACATCTTGACCGCTGGATTGACGTGCGCCGGCACGTCGTGGTCCGCCACATCGCGCCAAAGTGGCGTAACATTCAGACGTTCATCAATCCAGTCGTACGCCTTCTTCAACATGTTTTGCCATCACCTGCCTTGACAGTCGCTGTTGAAAGAGACACCCCGGAAAACACTATGTATGTAAGCCCTTGCTGTTCCCTATCATCTTATCCTTCTCAACTTTTTTGTGTCAAGCAGGCTTCCCCATGACAAAAATGCGTAGAAAAAATAATGTCAGGAATTCGTCACGATTCTGAATCTTCCGCGTCCCATGGTGCGGGACTGCTCGCCCACAAGGAACGAAGCGCCGCGCACGTCCAATCAGCGGCTTGTTCCAGCAGGGCCTGTCCCTGCGCTGCCATGGCGCGGGCGGTTTCAGGGTCCATGCCGATGCGCCGGCGCTCCTCGGCTTCCATGTACGGCGCATGCGCGTGTGCGAGGTACATCCAGGCGTCGGCAAGCCGCGCTTTGGGGACGCGCTTGCGAAACCACTGCCACCAATCTATGACGAGCCACGGTGCGCCGGAGGGGGTGGTGACGCTGGCGTGATCGACCAGCAAGTGCCGCTCGGTGATGAGGACACCGAAGCGATGCGGATGTCCGATGATGGTTTCGAGTTCGTCCAGGCGCTCCGGAGAAAGCCCTGCCCATTGAAACGCCGCGCCCAGCCGCACCGTCGCGACGCGTCCGGAGAATCGACGCGACACGCGGCCGGCCAGTTCGTCCGAGATCCACGCGGACGCCTCGTGCGGCACGGCGATGTCGAGGGGCGCCGGTGTATAGGCGGTCGCCACCAGGGTATCCACGTACGCAGCGACAGATTGGAATTGATGGGGTGTGAGATGTGAGAAACGCATCGACGCCGCTCCTCTCCTCCATCCAGTCTGGATGCGGGAGCGGCAAGCCCGGAAACATGGCTGCTCCCGCAGTCTATTCGCAGTATATCACGGACGAGCGTGACAACTGGGCACTGAGGACGGCAGCCCCTGTACGATGGGTGTGACGAGCGCCGGTGTGTGACCCGAAAAAACGGCCGAACCAGCCCGCATGCTGGTCGACCGTCATTCCGGTGCTGCTTCTATGCCGTTTTCCGACGATGGCCCAGAACGGACCCTAACTGGCGGATGGTGTCTCGATGGCGTCAAACTCAATTAATTGCCGGCTGGCGCGGTAGAACGCCTCGCGGTCTCCGTTGTCCAACGCCGCATTCACCAGCTCCATCAGCTTCAATCGCTGATAGGACCGCAGAGACTGTTCAATGACCCAGTCTGCCTGCAAGGCCACCATTTCCTTGATGGCAGGCTCCAGCTCCGCCGGGGCCACTTCCTCCACGACGGCGGCATAGGCGTTGCAGGAAGCGCGATCCTTGAAAAACAGCCCCACGTACACGTCTTCGTCGGGGTGCTGGTAGAGGTCCAGGAATGCCTGTTCCACGTCGTTGGAAACCGGTTTGTTCCTTCGGTAGTAGCGGAACGGCGCGACGCTGACACAAGTTGTGGAGACGACGATGACGCGCGACAGTTGGCGGAAGTTTTCCACGAAATGGACTCGGCGCAGCACATTCTCGCGCGTCATCATGTACCGGATCAGCATCTCCGCTTCGCGGCTTTGCAGTTGATAGTTGGTCAGGAACCAGCGAAGAAAATGCTTTTTTTCGGCGACTGTCACTGTGCTACCCACGGCTGTCTCCCCCCTGAAAGGTGGTTTGAGTAAAATCCAACATCAACGTCGCAACAAGGTCTGTGTGACCGGGTTGTACCGGCAATAGTGAGAATTCTTTGTGTATTCTATTCGTGGACCGAGTGCAATTTTCCTGCTCTTACACAGTACGGGCTGCCCGATTTTTTCATGACTTTGAAATCGTCACGATCCGGCGGCGGGTCCGTCCTGGTGCTGTATGTCGGATGCTGCGGTATGCTGCCGTTCCCATTCCTGCAGGGTCCGTTCGACGTTGCCGGGAACGGGCGTCTGTGCGTGGTTCTGCACGAAGTCCAGCCAAGCCATCACCGACCTTCCTGCCATCAGTCCCTTTTGCACACGCTCTTCCGTGATGCGGTACACGCGAACGGCGCCGGTTTGCCGGAGTTCCGTGAACAACGCCAGTTCCGATGTGACGAAAGGCTGGTCAGCCGTTGCCACAATTTCGAAGTTGGGTTGAACGATGAGGATTCTTCTCCTGTCCGTATCACCGTCCTCTGCCTCCGGAAGGGCTTCCGGTGTTAGCAATTGTTGACCAAGTTTTGTGATTTGAAACCACTCCACAGAATGTTCATCTTTTCCGAGTCGAATCACGCCGAGGTGGGTCAGCATCTTCAGAATTCGCGTCGACCACACCTGCTCCTTGCTGTCATAGTAGTAGTCATTCACAAACGCGTCGAGTGCTGAGAGCATGACGTCGCTGCGCACCCAAGCGGTGGACACGTGTGCGACCAGTTGAACAATCTGCGGCAGCCGCGTGATGGGGCGCCGGTACAGCGTGATGTAGAAGCGGACCAAGGCACGCTGACGCTCCGTGCGGCTCATGTTGCGCCACCGGTCGGCTTCCGGCGTGACAACGAGTGTGCCTTCCTCGAGTTCGTCAATCAGCCGGTTGTGATAGGCGTAGTCGTAGAGCAGCGCAAACCGGTCCGGGTAATCGTGAAAGCGGCGCCCATAGCCAAACCGCCAGCCGCCCTGCAGCGGCTCCTCCGGCACTTCCAGCAGTTCGAGAATCTGCGTGAGGTTGCGCTTGTACAGGCTGCCGTCCACAGTCAGGCGCACATCGTGATGCAGCACGTACTCAAGAAAGACATCGAGATCGCGCGACAAGGCATAGTCTTCCTCCTGATAGGTCAGCGGCCCCTCCTCGGAGGTTTCGAGCCTGGATGCAAACTCCGCAATCATGGCCCGCCGCAGTGCTGCCTGAAGCTCCTTGGGCATGCAGTACATCAGACGCCCGGCGTAGCGCGTGGTCGGATACAGCCACCCTTCCGACAGTGCCATATCGAGGGTCCCCTCTGGGCAGCCGGCGGCAGACAGAGCGCCGCTCAGGTCCTCTGTCGAGAACACGTTGCGCGAATCCAGGCACAACCGGAGCATCACCCGCTCGCGTCCCTCCCGCCACTCCTGGATGTGTTCTGCCAGAAATTCCTTGTTTCGAAACGAAAACAGGATTTCTTGAATGAGCGCCATCTTGGAGTACTTGGAGCAGGAAAAGTCATACCGCTCCGCAATTCTTCTCAGGGTTGAAATGTCAGCGGTGTTCAGGCACTCCGACAAGTTCACAGTCCTTCATCCTCTCTGTATTGGGCAGGTACCACGTGACTTCAGCAGAATCGATGATTTCGTATGAATACCCTTGTTCAACCAGGTAGAGTTGACGCCGCTTCGCCATCTGCATCTCGAGCGTGTCTTTGCTCACGAGCGAGTAGAAGGTTCCCTCCGCAC
This sequence comes from Alicyclobacillus cycloheptanicus, assembly GCF_028751525.1. GTDB lineage: Bacteria > Bacillota > Bacilli > Alicyclobacillales > Alicyclobacillaceae > Alicyclobacillus_L > Alicyclobacillus_L cycloheptanicus. The sequence goes on along the minus strand of NZ_CP067097.1, from coordinate 3,501,294 downwards.
TCGCCGGTCGAAGCAGCCGGCCGAGGCGCTGCGCCTCCTCTTGGCGTGAGCCGAATAAGCCGGAGATTTGAATGCCAACGGAGGCCACGGGCAAATCCACTGCCATGTTTGCGACCCGTGACAAGGCAATACATCGAATCTCGCGTCTTCGGAACTGGTCGAACACGGCCAGCCGTTCCGATTCTGGTGTACGCCCGGTGACCAAGGGACAGCCAACGCGCCTTGCCGCCCGTTCGAGGGATTCCAGATAGTGCCCAATGATGAGAATGCTTTCTCCATGATGACGTCGACACAGGGCTTCCACGACGTCGAGTTTGTCTTCATTTAACGCGGCAATCCGATGTTTGTCGCGTGCGGTGGCAGCCGCGTAGGCCGCTCGTGCGGATTCAGGCAGCGCGATCTCGACCTGGACGCACCGCACCGTGGACAGGTAGCCTTCCTGCTCGAGTTGACGCCAGGGGACTTCGAAGCACTTGGGTCCGATGAGGCTGAATACGTCCGTTTCCGCGCCGTCCTCCCGAACCAGCGTCGCTGTCAGGCCCAGCCGGCGTGAGCTTTGCAAATCGGCCGCCAGCCGGAACAACGGAGCCGGGAGCATGTGTACTTCGTCGTAGATCACGATGCCCCACGGACACTGCGTCAGCGCCGTGAGGTGGGGCATGTCCCCGGACCGGGCTTTGGAAGTTACACGCTGGTAGGTCGTGATGGTGATGGGCGCAGGCGGCTGACCGGGTTCATAGATGCATACGTTCGATTCGGTCAGGCTCGTTCGGTGCAGCAGTTCGTTTCGCCACTGCGCTGCCGACGAGAAGCTGGGCGTCAAGATGAGCGCCTGCATTTTCAATTGCGCCAAGACGGCGATGCCCACCAGCGTCTTCCCAGCTCCGCACGGGAGCACCACGACGCCGCTCTCTTCCGCGGTATGGGTGAAGAAGCGGTGCACCGCTTCCCGCTGATAGGGGCGCAGCGTGGTGTCTGGCGAGAGTTCGACCTCCACCGACGGAGCGGTGCGATAGCCCGCTCGGTCAATCACCGGAAAGCCGAGTTTCGCCAGCACCTGTTTGACCTTGGCCCGGTCCCGCGCATGAAACACGAGCGCGTCGTCCTGCACTTCGGCAGCCATTTGCGAGACTTCTCCACGGGCTCGGAGCGCTTCCAGTACCGGGCGGTCGGCTCGAAGCGCGATGCGATTGCGCGCACCGCGCTGGAGAATGAGACGCCCCCACTTCCCCATCTCGCTGACGATGAGCTGCTGGAGCGCGTATGGAACCGGGTTCGCGGAAAACTTTCGCAGAAACCCGAGGACTTCCCTGGCCGTATAGCCCAGGGCAGCTGCCTGCCACAAGGTAAATGGACGAATTTGATAGACGTAGAGCGGTTCCATCCGCTGGACCAATGCTGCAATCGCAGCCAGGGTATGACGAACCTGATCGTAAGCCGGATGCTCGGTTTCCACGAGCATCGAGCCGTCGGACTGGACGTACAGAAGCGCGATCATGTTCAGCCCCCCGTGAAGTTCCCGAGTACGTGACGATCGCAGGATTTCAGAGTGGCGGTGTGTTCCGCGTTGGGCGCTGTTCGTGGTGTTCGTCATGCTGCCGGCCGTGCGCCGTAGTCATCCCACGCTTCACTTCTTTGGCCCGGATGGGCCATACAGTTTCAGTATTGGAGGATCAAAGGAAATGTATACCTCTCCTCCCATCCGCCCCAGGGCAGACGGGTCGAGTGGAAGACGCCCCGGCGGCTTTGGCGTATGGGGTCAGGCTGCGCCGCACACGGGCAGGTTCATCGCGGAATGGAGCAAAAAAAAAGGAGGAATCCTCAAGAGGATTCCCCAAAACGTTTTGCTAGGAGTGGAGAGAAATCAGAACAAAACACCCTTCGACAAGAAGAATATACCGAAATGGAAGCGCTGTCAATAGCGATGTTGCGCCAACCATTGGGTGTGCGCTCGACGGGCTTCGTCGAGCAGCGCGGCCAAACCTTCGCGGTCCTGGTCATCCAGGACTTGGGAAAACTGCTGCAATCGCTCGATGATGCGGTGGAGGTGTGTCCGTACTTCGCTCGTGTTGGCGATGAGGACGTCGGCCCAAAATTCTGTCGGAGACGCTGCCAGCCGCGTGATGTCGCGAAATCCAGGCCCAGTGAGGTGCGCAAAGTGGGCGCCGGACGCCGATTCAGCATCCTGATAGGCCAGCATAGCGGATAACGACGTGACGTGAATGCCGTGACTGACAGCGGCCATGGCAACGTCGTGATGGATAGCTGAAGGCAGGTGTACGATGCGTGCGCCGAGCGCGGTAAGGAGCGGCGTAATGCGCGAGCACGCGGGCCAGCCGTCGAGCACAATCCAGTTGCAGCCGTGAAACAGGTCCGAGGTCGCAGCCGCCGGGCCTTCGGCTGCGAGCCCAGCCATCGGGTGCGTTGGTGCGAACTGGTGGGTCAGGCCTAGCTGAGCCGCCTGGTCGCAAATGGCTTCCTTCGCGCTGCAGATATCCATCACCACGTCGCACAAACGGGCGGCGGTTGCAACCAGCGCACACGACGCATTCAGCGGCGCGGCGAGAATGCAGAGGTCATAGCGGGGCACGGAACCCTGCGCAGCGTCATCCATGCTGGCCAGCACATCATCGAAGCCGCCCCTTGCGGCAGCGATGGACCGGTGCATGCGGTTGGGCTCGACCCCAACCAGGGTGCGTGACGCGTCGAGAGATTTTATCGCGAGTGCCAGCGACATGCCGAGCAGGCCGCATCCAATCACCAAAACAGAACGCGGCCAGGCGCCGCCGGACGGGGTTTCCACCGCATCCGTGACGCCTGCCGCGAGGTTGTCATTTGTATGGCTGTTGTTGTCTTGGTCCATTTGCTTCTTCCTTTTAGCGGTGCGGGCTGTAAATCGCTTCGTCGATGTTCATGGCCGCCGAGATGCGGCGCACTTCCTGCACCATTGTGTCGAACGAGTCGAGCGTGAGCGACTGCTCTCCATCCGACAGGGCTTCTTTCGGGTTCGGATGGACTTCCACAATCAGTCCGTGCGCGCCCGCCGCGATGCCTGCTCGGGCCATGGCGGTCACGTACTGCCACTTGCCCACGCCATGACTGGGGTCGACCAGAATGGGCAGATGAGACAGGTGCTGCACCACGGGGACGGCGTTCAAATCGAGCGTGTTGCGTGTGTAGGTTTCAAACGTGCGAATGCCGCGTTCGCACAAAATGACGTTCGGGTTGCCTTCGGACAAAATGTATTCAGCCGACATCAGCCACTCTTCCATCGTGGCCGCCAGCCCGCGTTTCAGGAGAACTGGCATCTGCGTTTTTCCGACTGCGCGGAGCAGCGGGTAGTTCTGCATGTTGCGCGCGCCGATTTGCAGGACGTCCACGTATTCACACATCAGCGGCAGCGCGTCGATTTCCATAACTTCGGAAACAATCGGCAGCCCCGTCTGTTCACGAGCTTCCGCCAGGTATTTCAGTCCCGTTTCACCCAAACCCTGGAAGGAGTACGGAGAAGAGCGCGGCTTGAATGCCCCGCCGCGCAGCATGTGCGCGCCCGACTTTTTGACCGCGTGCGCGACCTCGAGGATTTGCTCGAGCGATTCAACCGAACAGGGACCTGCGATAATGGTCGGGTCTCCGCCGCCGACCACGTGATTGCCCACGGTCACCAATGTATCCTGCGGATGAAACGCCCGGCTCGCAAGTTTGAACGGGTTGGAGACAATCACAACCTTCTCCACACCCGGCATGGACTCCACTGGCAATTCGCGAACACGCTCCTTTGGGCCAATGACGCCGACAATGGTTTTTTCCTCGCCTTGCGAGATGTGGACGCCGAGGCCCTTGGTCTCCAGCAAATGAACCACTTCGTCGATCTGCGACTGGTGCGCGCCTTCCTTCATGACGATAATCATAATCTCTCCACTCCCTCTTGGGGTATTTGTGATTTATGTGAATGATGGGATGCAACGGGCTGATTGTCAACCCCTTTTGTACAACCAATTTGCAATTGTCCGTGCAATGATGTATCCAAACCATTCGTACGCCTCGGTCAGCGCTGGGCAGTTCAGCGGATGGCTTGCATCAATTCAGCGGCAAAGGACCGCACGCTCCCCAGGACGTCGTTCGCCAGTTCCTCTGTCCGTGCTCTGGCAGCGACTTCACCAGCGCCAGGCGCTGCCAGCGCTTGCGGGGCGGCCTGCAGGACCTGGTCGATGCGGCGGATGAACGCGCTGCCCACGATAACGCCGTCTGCGTAGGCCGCGATGGCCTTGGCTTGGTCCGGTCCGCTTACGCCAAACCCGACCGCCACGGGTAAGCTCGTGTACCGGCGCGCGGTCTGCACCAATGCCTCGACGCGGTCCGACATGCGCGCCCGTTCTCCTGTCACCCCCAGCGACGAAACACAGTAGACAAACCCGCGCGCGGCCTGGCAAATTTGCGCGATGCGGGCCTCGCCGGAGGTTGGCGCAATCAGCGGAATCAGGTCGATCCCGGCGGCATCCGCCGCCTCCCGCACGCCATCGCTCTCCTCAAACGGCAGGTCCGGGACAATCACACCGTCGGCGCCCGCCTGCACGGCATCCCGGAAAAACCGCTCCGGTGTGTACTGCAAGAGCGGGTTCACGTACGTGAACAACACCAGGCCCTTGTCGGTTCTGGTGCGCAAATGGGCGGCCGCCTCAAACGCCTTCGGCAGGGCAAACCCGGCTTGCAGGCTGCGTACGGCAGAGGCTTGAATGACTGGTCCGTCTGCCAGCGGGTCGGAGTACGGCATGCCGATTTCCAGCACATCTGCGCCAGTTTCCAGCACGGCTTCCATCAACCGCAGCGAGAGGTCCATGGACGGGTCGCCGGTGTTCAGGAATGGAATCAGCGCTGCGCGCCCGGTCTTTTGTTCGAATGCCTTCGCAATCCGGCTCATGGTCGATCGCCTCCCGCCAGTGCCGCGATTTGTTCAACATCCTTATCGCCGCGGCCAGAGAGGCAAACGACGATGGCTGCGCCGCGATCGAACTCTTTTGCCATCTTGATGACCTGGGCAACGGCATGCGCGCTCTCCAGCGCCGGAATGATGCCTTCCAGCCGGGACAGGAGATAGAACGCCTCCAGGGCCTCGTCGTCGGTCACCGGCACATACTCTGCTCGGCCCGTGTCATGGAGCCACGCGTGCTCGGGACCTATTCCAGGATAGTCCAGACCGGCTGAAATCGAGTGTGCCGGTGTCACTTGTCCATGGTCATCCTGCAGCAGATAGGTCAACGACCCATGGAGGACGCCTGGGCGCCCCCGTCCAATGCTGGCGGCGTGGGCGTCCGTGTCGATGCCTCGGCCGGCCGCCTCCACACCAATCAACCGCACGGATTTGTCTTCCACGAACGGGTAAAACATTCCCATCGCATTGCTGCCGCCGCCCACACACGCGACCGCAACGTCGGGCAGCCGGCCTGCGATCGCCTGCAGCTGCGCCTTCGTCTCATCGCCGATGATGCGCTGAAAGTCCCGCACAATGCGTGGATAAGGGTGCGGACCGACGACCGATCCGATGATGTAGTAGGTGTCCTCCACGTGCTCCACCCAGTACCGAATCGCTTCATTGGTGGCATCCTTCAAGGTGCGCGTGCCGGAGACGGCGGACACCACGTCCGCCCCGAGCATCCGCATGCGAAACACGTTGAGTGCTTGCCGCCGCATGTCTTCCTCGCCCATGAACACGGTGCATTCCAGGCCAAACCGGGCGGCGACCGTCGCGGACGCCACCCCGTGCTGTCCTGCGCCCGTCTCCGCGATGACCCGGCGCTTGCCCGTGTGCACGGCGAGCAGCGCCTGTCCAATGGTGTTATTGATTTTATGCGCGCCGGTGTGATTCAAGTCTTCCCGCTTCAAATAAATTTTGGCGCCGTTTTTCCCAAACAAGTGGTTGGACAGCCGCTCCGCGTAGTACAGCGGCGTGGGCCGCCCGGCGTAGTTTTCCAGGTAGTACTTCAATTCGCTCTGAAAGTCCGGGTCTGCCGACAGGCGAAGATAGTCGGCCTCCAGCTGGTGCAGCGCGGGCATCAGCGTTTCGGGGACATACCGTCCGCCGAAGCGGCCGAACCGACCATGGACATCGGGAATTTGCTGTTCAGGCATACGGACTCACCGCCTCAATCATGGCTAAGATTTTTTCGGGAGATTTGCGCCCCTCGGTCTCGACGCCGGACGACACGTCGACGCCCGCCGGGTGAAGGTGCGCAAACAGGCGGCGTACGTTGTCGGGGCGAATTCCGCCCGCAATCCAAATGGGCGGCAGCGGCTCGGTCGGTTGGGCCAGCAGCGCCGGCAAATGGGTCCAGTCGAACGGTTGTCCGTATCCGCCCGTAACGCCTGCTGCCGCATTCACCGGCGGCGGGGCGTCAATCAAAAGCGCATCCACCACGCCCGTATAGCTCGACAACACCTGCCGGAACGGCGCCGTGTGGCCCGCGTTGCGCGGGGCGGGCAAGGCTTTCCAGACTTCATACCCGGCCGCTTTGGCGCGCGCGCAGTCCTCCGGGCCTTCCTTGCCGTGCAGCTGGATCCCGCCGAGGCCAACGTACCGGGCGATGTCGAGCACCTGGTCCATCGGCGTGTCGACAAACACCCCCATCACCGTCGAGGAAGCGGCCAGGGCGCGGGCAAGGTCGGCGGCACGGTCGGGATCGACATAGCGGCGGCTGTTCGGGGCAAACACGATGCCGGTGTGCGTGACGACTGGGTGGCTCGCAAACGTCAGGTCGTCACCAGGTTTCAGTCCGCAGATTTTCAATTGGGTCATGGGCGCAGCACCTGCAAGTCGGACAGCAGGTTCGCGCGCGCTTGCGGCGATTCGCAGCGCATCAGTGATTCGCCGACCAGAATGCCGCACGCCCCGCATGCCGCCAGCCGCGCCGCGTCCGCTGCCGTGTGCACGCCGCTTTCCGCAATAAACGGAAGCCCTGGCGGCATGGCTTCGGCCACCTTCTCCGTGGTCTCCAGGGAGACTTCAAACGTCCGCAAATCCCGGTTGTTCACGCCAAGTACAGACGGCGATGCAGCAAGCGCGCTGTCCAGTTCGTCCAGGCCGTGAATCTCGACCAGCACGTCCAGCCCCAGCCCCTGTGCGTATTTGGACAAGGAAATGAGGCGATCGCGCCGCAGCGCCGCGACAATCAGCAAGATGGCGTCCGCCCCAGCCGCGCGCGCCTCGTCGATTTGCGCTTCGTGAATGATGAAGTCCTTGCGAAGCACCGGCACGCCGACGGCCCGGCGAATATTCTTCAGGTCGTCCAGCGAGCCGCGAAAGTAGGTTTCGTCGGTTAACACCGAGATGGCCCGTGCACCTCCCTCTGCATACGTGCATGCCGTTTCAACGGGCCGAAAATCGGTCGTGATGAGTCCTTTGGAGGGACTGGCCTGTTTGACTTCCGCAATCACAGAGAGCCGTTCGTTGTCGCTCAGGTGTTTCGCAAAGCCGCGTGTGGGCGGCAGCTCGGCGAGCTGCGCCGCATCCGGGCGTCCACTCGCCAGCAGCCGCTCCACTTCCGCGTGCTTGGTCTCAAGGATGCGTTCCAGAAAGGTTGTCATTGTGCGACCTCCGCTGCCTGGTATTGCCGTGTCGCCAGAACGAATTGGCGCAGCGTCCGTGCCGCTGCACCCGCATCAATGGTTTCGGCGGCCCGGATGACGCCGTCCTGCAGGGTCGCGACGCGCCCGGCGACATACAGCGCGGCGCCGGCGTTCAACAGCACAATGTCGCGGCGCGGGCTGCGTTCGCCTGCCAGCAAGGCACGGATGATTTCCGCATTTTCGCGGGCATCTCCACCAACGACATGAGACAGGTCGGAAATCGGTAGTCCGAACATTTCCGGGTGGATGGTGTACTCGCGCACTTCCCCGTCTTTCACTTCGGCGACCCGGGTCTCACCAGCGATGGAGATCTCATCGAGGCCGCCTGCGCCGTGCACCACGAGCGCGTGTTCACTGCCAAGACGCAGCAGGGCATGCGCTACCTTGGGCACCAAGCTGGGTTGAAAGACGCCGACGACCTGGCGTTTGGCGTTGGCCGGGTTGGTCAACGGTCCGAGGATGTTGAAAATGGTGCGAAAGCCGAGCTGCTTGCGCGGCTCTGCAGCGTACTTCATGGCAGGGTGATAACTCTGCGCGAACAGGAAACACAAGTTCACATCGCGCAGGCAGAGTTCTGCAGCAGATACGTCAAGGTTAATTTCGGCCCCCAACGCCTGCAGCACATCGGCGCTGCCGCTGCGGCTCGAGACCGCGCGGTTGCCATGTTTCGCGACCGGGGCTCCGGCTGCAGCGCAAACGAACGCCGATGCAGTTGAAATATTAAACGTATCTGCGCCATCACCGCCCGTACCACAGGTGTCAATGACACGGTCAGGCGCGTTCAGGCGCAGCGAATGATTGCGCATTGCACGGGCAAAGCCGACAATCTCTTCGACCGTTTCACCACGGACCGCCATGGCGGCCAGCAGTCCAGCCGTCTGTACCGGGGTGGTTTGCCCTTCCATTAACAAGTTCATGAACGATTCCGCGCGCGTCTCGTCGAGCGTTTCTCCACGCGCCACGGATTTGAGAACATCCGATACGAATTCGGCTGTTGATGCCCCCATCTTTGCTCGTCTCCTCTCCACTGTGCGCCCGAATCCCGTCGGTTCGGACGACCTCTTCTCAAGACCCGGTTTCACGGAGCCAAAAACAAAAATATCCACCTGCTAGGAGTCATCACCTAGCCTGCGGATACGCCGTCCCTGTCATCGGTCCAAATCGCTCGGGAACAACTGAATACTGCTCGGCTCAGCTCGACTCATGGTTCGGCGGCGTAACGACAGCTCCGCACAAGGTCTCATCTAACAACTCATCTGCCTCCATCATAAGCGCCAGCCAGAGCCGCGTCAACCCAGAAGTTTCGCCCAATCTGCTTCTGGATGGGGCCGCGGCTGACACCCTGACATCCCCCCGCTTCGTCGGCCTTATCGGTCGGCCAGATCCGGCCGCAGCACGGTGGCTCCGCCCAGGTACACGTGGTTCAGTTCATCTTGGGGCTGGTCAGTGTTCACATGCAGCAAGACACGGATGCAGCGCGGCAGCGCCCCTTCAATGTTCAATTCCACGGCACACATCAAGGGGACCCACTGCCACCCAGGGATGCTGCGAACAGCTTTCGCCGGAAAGGAGGCGGTCAAGTCGGGGGTCATCGTCAACAGGACACTGGCCACGTTGTCACAGTCCAACTGGTTGCGTTCGATGATTTCCTCCATTAACTGCTTTGTTGCGTGAAAGATGGCGTCTGACGTGTTGGCATCCACCGTCACCGCGCCACGTATGCCTCGAACTTTCACTTCTGATTCTCCTCCCCGGTCAGCACCTGTTGCCAGGCCTTGTGTAACGCTGTCTCTGTCACGCCGTGCACGATGTCGACGCGCCCGATGCGCACCGGCAGCACGAACGTCCACTCGTTCGAGCGATGTTTTTTGTCGAGGTTCAGGACGCGAACGACCTCTGTAAAGTCGAACGCGGGCGGAACGGTTGGCAAACCATGTCGAACCAGCACGAAAGAGATCTGATCTCTCGTTTCGGTGTCGGCCAGTCCCAGGTCAAGCGCCAATTGGGCTTCGACACACAACCCCATTGCGATGGCCTCACCATGGTTGAGTTGATAGTGGGACAACTGCTCCACCGCATGGCCGACCGTGTGGCCCACATTCAGCCACATGCGCTGGCCGGATTCACGTTCATCCGCCTCGACCACGGCAATCTTGACGGCGGCGGCGCGCGCCACCAGCCGCTCGGCTGCGTCGTCCCCTGGGTATCGGTCCATCGGCGTCGCGGCCAGTTCCGCAAACAACGTTTTGTCGCCGATGAGGGCATGCTTGATGACTTCCGTCATGCCGCCCCGCCATTCGCGCTCCGGCAGAGACGCCAAGGTCTGCACGTCGTACCACACCGCGATGGGCGGGTGAAACGCGCCCACGAGGTTTTTGCCGCGCGACAGGTTGACGCCGACCTTGCCGCCGAGGCTGCTGTCGTGCGCGAGCAGGGTCGTCGGAATCTGCGCAAACCGGATGCCGCGCAGGTACGTCGCCGCCACAAACCCCGCCAGGTCCCCGACCACGCCGCCGCCGACCGCCAAGACGACGCCATTTCGGCGGATCCCGGCGTCCAGCATGCGGTCGTACAGGGTGTTCGCCATCTCCAGCGACTTGCTCTCGTCCCGCGGCGGCACCACAGTCACCGTCGCCGCATAGCCGGCACGGGTGCACGACTGCTGCACCACGTCTGCGTAGCCGAGCGCGTGGACCGTGTCATCCGTCACGATGAACACGCCGCCGTCGGGATCGCCCGTCTGCGCCCGCAGCCGGCTGCCCACCTCGGACAAGATGCCGGGTCCGATGACGACCGGGTATGTACCCGCCGCACTTCGTATCGTGAGCGTCGTGGTCATCGTCCCGCGACCCGCCTTGCATAGGCCGCGACCTGCTCTTCAATCTGCGCGATGCTGTCGCCGCTGAACTTGTCCAGGAAGGCCTGTGCAATCACCCAGGCGGCGACGTTTTCCCCGACCACCGAAGCCGCCGGCACGGCGCAGTAGTCGGAGCGCTCTACCGTCGCGGGTTCTGCTTGTTTGGTGGCCATGTTCACGCTCGCGAGCGGCTGGTACAGCGTGGAGATGGGCTTCATCGCCACCCGCAGGACAATCGGTTCGCCGTTCGTCACGCCGCCTTCCAGACCGCCGGCGCCGTTGGTCGGGCGAAGATAGCGCGATCCGTCATGCACAATCGCATCGTGCACCTCCGAGCCAAACCGCCGCGCGGCCTCAAAGCCAAGGCCGATTTCCACGCCCTTGATGGCCTGGATGCTCATCATGGCGGCGGCCAATTGGCCGTCCAGCTTGCGGTCGGGGTGCACATAACTGCCTAAGCCAATCGGACACCCGCGGATAATGACCTCAAACACACCGCCTACAGTATCGCCCTTTTCCTTCGCCTCGTCGATGCGAGCGATCATTGCCGCCTCTGCCGCCTTGTCGGCCGTCCGCACCTGCGACTCGTCACAAGTGCTGATGAGCGTATCCCAGTCCGTCGGCACCTGTTTTGCCTGCACGCCGCCAATCTCCACCACATGCGCGGTGATGTCGATGCCAAAGTGCCTCAGCAGCTGCCTCGCCAATGCGCCCGCCGCGACCATTGTGGCCGTGTTGCGCGCGCTCGCACGCTCCAGCACGTTTCGGATGTCTTCGTGGTCATACTTGATGGCCCCCGCTAAATCGGCGTGTCCCGGGCGCGGGCGTGTCACCTGCTTGAGGTTGTCCGGCGCCTCGTCCCAAACCGCCATGCGGTCTGTCCAGTGGACAAAGTCCTTGTTCACCACGTGCAGGGTGATCGGCGAGCCGAGGGTTTTGCCGAAGCGGACGCCGCTGGTCACCTCGACCTGGTCGGTCTCAATTTTCATCCGCAGCCCCCGGCCGTAGCCCTGTTGGCGCCGGCGGAGCTGCTCGTCTATCGCTGCTTTGCTGACCGCAAGGCCGCTTGGCATGCCTTCCACAATCACGGTGAGTTCCGGTCCATGGGACTCACCAGCGGACAAATACCGCAACATCTTCTTCCACAACCTTTCTCATGAACGATGGGCCTGTGTGTGGATGCCTAGTTGACCTAGCAAATCGAAAAACGCTGGGCACGTCTTCGAGACGCAGCCCGGGTCGAGAATGTCTGCACCTTGGCCGGCGGCAGCAAGCACCGACAGCGACATCGCAATGCGGTGGTCGTCGTACGAGGGCAGCGCTGCCTGGCCCGGCCTGCCCGGGTAGACGGTGAGCCCGTCTTCGTGCTCCTCCACCTGGATGCCAAGCCTTTGTAACGACGCGCAAATCGCCGCAATGCGGTCTGACTCGTGCGCGCGGATGTGCGCCACATCCGTAATGGTGACTGGCGCGTCCGCATACACGGCAATTGCCGCGAGCAGCACGGCCTGGTCGGACATTTCTTTCATACTCACGGTGAAGCCGCCCTTGAGGGGCGCACTGGCTGACGTTTGCGGCGGGCCCGACAGCGCAATCGACGATGTGGTCCGCTCCACCGTACAGCCCATGCGGGCCAGTACGTCCACCAGTCCAATATCGGGCTGGCGCGTCGTCGGGGGGAGGTTCTGAACGCACACCCGTCCCCCGGTCACCGCCGCCAAGGCCAGGAAGTAGCACGCCGTCGAGGCGTCCGCTTCCAATGAAAGCTCGCGGGCCTGGTACGCGGCCGGCTCGACGCGGAGCTTGCGCAGGTCTTCTGTGTATTCAACGTCGACACCGAACTGCGCCATCAGGTCGAGCGTCATGCGCACGTAGGCGTGCTGCACGATGGGACTGGTGACGTGAATGGTGACCGGAGTGCGCGCATATGGGGCAGCGATGAGCAGTCCGCTGATGAACTGGCTCGACGTATCGCCGGAGATGAAGACTTCCCCGCCGTCGAGGCCGTTCGCGTGGACGGTGAACGGCAGTGCGCCAGGCTGCCCTTCGAAGGACAATTGGGCACCGAGCCGCGTCAACCCGTCCAGGAGCGGCCTCATCGGCCGCTCGCGCAGCCGTGACGAGCCGTCGAGCGTCCACCGCCCTTGCGGCGCAGCGGCCAAAGCGCCGGGGAGAAACCGCGACAAGGTGCCTGAGGCACCCAAGTACAGCGAACCCGCCAACGTCGGCCACGCACCGCCGCAGCCTTCGATTTCCACACAGTCGCCGTCGACGTGAACGGCAATGCCAAGCCGCTGCAAGGCGTCGATACACCAATAGGAGTCATCGCTCTGCAGGATGCCGGACAGCCGGCTTTGCCCGCGTGCCATCGCGGCGATGATGAGCGCCCGGTTGGTGAAACTCTTGCTCCCTGGCACAGAAAGCTCGCCCGTCACTGACCCCCGGTATGGGTCCACATGCATGCGCTGCACACCCGTCAGGGTCGACCACGGCGAACGAGCTTGTAAATCGGGTGTTGCATCCGACATCAGCTGTTCTGTCTCCTCTCCACTTGGCAAGCGTGTATTTCTGGCGATTAGGCCTGGCCGGCCGCACGGCGAACTGCCGCGCAGAGCAATTGCACGGCGCCCGCCGCATCCCGCAAGTCCACCATGGTGCTTGGGCCGCCGACGTACCGCGCCGGGTAGGAGACGCCGCCGAGGGCAATCCCCGCCTCGGACACTTGAATTGCGCCAGCGTCGGTCAGGCCGAGCGGCCACACCTCGTACTGGATGTCCACGCCGGCCGCTTTCGCGCTGTCCATCAGCAAGTCCTTGATGTTCAGCGGCACAATCACCGTCCGGTCCATCACTTTCACGGCCGGGCCGGCGCCCAGTTTCAGGGCCATCCGCGGCGCCTGCGGCATGTCGCCGGCCGGTGCCGCGTCAATCACGAAGGCGAGGTCCGGCTTCAACTGGAAGGCCGCCGTTCTCGCCCCGCGCGCCCCGACCGCCTGCTGGGCCGTGAACACGACGGACATGGCGTATCCCTCGGCAGCCAGGGTGCGGAACGTTTCGATCGCGATCGAACACCCGACTCGGTTGTCCAAGGCCCTGCCAACGAGGCGGTTGTCGTCGAGGACCACCACCCGCTCGTCAATCACACCCTCCAGCCCGATGCGCACGCGCCCGTGAGCAGCTTCTGCGGATTCGGCGCCAATGTCCACGTACAGGTGGTCGAACGTGATGTCCGCGGGCTTGACCTCCGATTCCACCCCGACGATGCCGACCACGCCGTTCGTAAACTGCACGTGCCGTCCGACCAGGCTGCGCGCATCCAAATCACCAACCGACACCAGCCGCACAAACCCCTGGTCGTCGATGTGGGTGACCATCACGCCCGGCTCGTCCGCGTGAGCGGCGAGCATCACACGGGGACTCCGCCCGTGCTTGATGGCGATGGCGTTGCCCAGCCGGTCGATTCGCACTTCGTCTGCCACATCCTCGACGTGGCGCAGCAAGGCTTGCGAAATCCCCGCTTCGGCACCGGAGGGGGCCGCGTATTGGCTCAATTCCAGAATCCTGTCTTTCATGCGGTGAATCCTCCTGCCTCGATTTCATTCAAGATCGCGTCCACGAGTGCGATGGTGTGCTCGTAGTCGTCGATCGACGCGATTTGCGAGGGTGCGTGAATGTACCGCACGGGCACGGAGATGCCGCCGCCAATCACACCCTCGCGGCTCTTGTGAATCGCACCAAAGTCGTTGGAGCCGCCCTTGACGCGCCTGAGTTGATGGGGGATGTTGTGCTTCTCTGCGACGGAAATCATAAAGTCGAGGAAGCGCTTGTCGGCGATGGTGTGCCCGTCCTGCACCGTGAAGGCGGGCCCGCCGCCCAGCTTCGTCGCCTCCGTGTGCCCCGGCGCACCGCCGACGTCGGCGCAGACCGTGCCTTCCAGCGCGATCGCGATGTCCGGCGCCAGCCGATACGCCGCTGCCGCGGCACCGCGCAGACCGACCTCCTCCTGCACTGTGAACGCAGCGAAGAACGGCAGCTTCCGCGGCTTTTTCAGCGTCTCCACAAGCACGGCGCAGCCGATGCGGTCATCGAACGACTTCGCCTTCATCGCGCGGACCCCAATGGTTTCAAACGGGGTGGCGAACATCGCCACGTCGCCCGGCTGGACGGCGGACAACGCGTCCTCCCGGTTTTTTGCGCCAATGTCGATATAAAGCTGCGTCAGGGTGGGGACGCGGTGCTGCTCGTCGTGATCTTGTAAGTGAATTGGCTTCATCCCGATGACCCCGGGCACCTTGTTGTCGCCAATCCGCACGGGTTTGGAAATCAGCACCCGCGGGTCGATGCCGCCAATGGCCCGGAACTTCAGGAGGCCGTTGTCCTCGACGTGGACGACCATCAGGCCGACTTCGTCCATGTGCGCATCGAGCATGACGCGCGGCCACGCTCCCGCGGCACCCTTGGTACACAACAGGTTGCCGAGGACGTCGGTCTCGATGTGGTCGACGTAGGGGGTGACCTCCTCACGCAGCAGGTTCCGGATTTCGTCTTCAAATCCCGACGGTCCCATGGCCTCGGTCAATCGCTTCAATAACATGTGAGTCCCTCCACCATCGCCAGGTCGATGCTTGCGATGAAGTGCGCCAACAGCCGCCCGCACGCCGCGATGTCGTCGTACGAAGCGGTCTCGACGGAGGTGTGCATGTAGCGGATGGCCACGCCGACCAACCCCGTCGCGAGTCCTTCGCGGGCGATTTGCAGCGCCGCCGCATCCGTTCCAGTGGGCCCTTGGGAGAATTCAATTTGGTAGGGCACGTTGTGATGCATGGCGGTGTCGCGCAGCTGCCGGAACACCTTGGGATGCAGGTTGGGCCCCATCGTGATGACGGGTCCCTTGCCCATTTCGAAGCTCTCGTCCGGCGCCTGGCCCGGCATGCCGGCGAACGTAACGTCAATCGCGATGGCAATGTCCGGGTTCACCCCGTACGCCGCCGTCATGGCGCCGCGCAGCCCAACTTCCTCCTGGACGGTGGCGGCCGCGTAGACTTCGGCGGTGTGACGCAGCTGCTGCAGTGCCGCCAGGCACTCCAGCACCACCGCGAGGCTGGCGCGGTTGTCCAACGCTTTTCCGGCGATGCGGCCATTCAGGAGTTCCATGGTGCCGCGGCGAACCGTGATGCGGTCTCCGACCCGCACACGCTCGCGCACCGCAGTTTCCGGCATCGCCAAATCCACGAACAGGTCTTCCAGCTTCGGCGCTCGTTTGCGCTCCGCTGGAGAGGATAAGTGCGGCGGCTTCGAGCCCACGATGCCAAGGAGGGCATCGCCGTCATGCGTATGTACCAAAACTTCCTGTCCCACAAGGGTGCGCGGGTCAAAGGCATGGGCGTCCCAGACGCGCAGGAATCCACCCTGGTCGATTTGCGTCACCACCAAGGCAATCTCGTCCATGTGCGCCGCCAGCAGAATGCGCGGTACGCGCGCGTTGGCAGGCGCCGCTGGCGGGACGATGCGGGCCATCAAGTTGCCCAGGGTATCCGTACGGATGTCGGCTGAATAGAGGGAAAAGAACCGTTCCATCTTGGCTGCGATGGGATGCTCAAACCCGGGTCCAGCATGACTGTCGAGGAGTTCCAGGAATGTGTCACGGTGATGATGGAAGGACGGACTCGACATCTTCAGTCATCGACTCCTCTCTGCTTGTGCTATCTTATCAGACGATTCGAACATGGTGCAACGCTTCTTCGTCCTCTAGTAGAAACGCCCAGTCTTCGTCACGGCCGCCAGCCCTGCGCCACGCGGCCCGCAAATCGGCCGGGGGCGCGGCACTGACCGTGCGTGTGACACCTGTCACGGGGTGGCGCCACCCGAGCTGCACGGCATGGAGCGCCTGCCGTCTCAAGCCCATTGCGGGGAGAGCGGGGTTGCCATAGTCGCGATCGCCAACCAGCGGCATGCCCGCGGCTGCCATGTGGAGCCGAATCTGGTGCGTCCGCCCCGTTTCCAGCACCAGCTGTACGAGGGCCGCGGGCGGATGGACGGCTGCGAACCGATAATGCGTCACAGCGCGCTGCCCCTCCGGTGCGATGATGCGGCGCGAAGGTTTGTCCGGATGGAGTGCGATGGGCATGTCAATGGTGTGCCACGCACCGGTTGTCAGGCCCGGTGTATCATCGTCGGCCGGCGTGCCGGGTACGTTCTCCGCCACATGCACAATCGCCGCGTAGACACGGTGCACCTGCCCCTTGCGCAAGGCCTCGTCAAACAGGTGATGCACGTGCGCGTGTTTGGCGAACAAGACCAGCCCGGACGTATCTCGGTCCAGCCGGTGCACACAGTGCGGCACTTGTCCCTGCGGCGACAAATAGGCGTACAGGCCGGATTGAATCGATCCGATCCGCTCGCGCGCCGTCGGGTGTGTGAGCAGCCCTGCAGGCTTGTTGACCACGACAATCTCGTCGTCCTCGTAGCGGATGTCCAAGTCCATCGCCATCGGAACGATGTCTGTCGTCTCTGGAGGTAACATAAGATAAATTATGTCACCTTTAGACGCACGGTCGGGCAATCTGGCTGGCACGCCGTTGCGAAGGATCCGGTCCTCCCCGGGCAATTGTCGGAGCAAACGCGTGGACATCTTGAGTTTGGACTGGAGCAGGCTGCGAATCACCCTGCCGTCATCCGCCTCGGTGACGGTTAGTGTGTACATCATGCCGCGTGGATGGTCCATGCGCCTCACCCGGACTGGTCCGGCAGGACAAGGTCCGTGTCTGGCGGCGCATACCCAAGGTGCCGCGTCAGACTGACCAATTGCCCCTTGTGATGGAATTCATGTGTGATGGTGTGCGTCAGAAGCCACAGCGGGGACAACTGTAATGGATCACGCTGCCACGGCACATGACCCGTGATGGGTTGGTCGAGTGCATGCTCGAACTTCGCAAGAAACTGCTGCACCAGGTCGTCCACCGACGCGAACAGACGCGCCACATCGTCGACGGAGGGATACGCGTGGACAGGGGTGTCTTCCACCTTCTCCCCCAGGCCAAAGCCTTGCAGCCAGTGTCGGTAACAGTCTGCCACGTGAACGTGAAGGTTGCGCACGGACCCCCATCCAAACGCGGACACCTGCTTGACATAGTCCGTCGGGGTCATGGTGCTACAATACTCGAACAAGACATTGCGGGTTTGCGCGACCCATTGATACTGTTGTTGGATTGGATTCACAGGACATCCTCCCGACGCTCAGATACGACCGATTATAGACGTGGTACGGAAACCTTGCAAAAGCAAGCCGGTCCCGACCCGTCGCCGTCTGTGCTGCACGGAGATTGTTAGACGACTGAGCGCAACGAGTTGATTTTCCGCTAAGTGATGAACGACCTGACGTACCGTCCATCCACCAGGACGATACGCTGTGTCCAGTTGTTCTGGCGATCATCCTTCTGCAGCCAATCGCAGTTTTGGCAGAACACACGAAAAACGGGTATACCCCTCTACTGTATGGCACCGTACCTTGGCGAAAACCAGACGCTTCAAGGCTCGTACGATGCGGTAGGAGGTATACCCCTCGGTTTGGAGCGGATGACGGGACTCGAACCCGCAACATTCAGCTTGGGAAGCTGACGCTCTGCCAATTGAACTACATCCGCAAGGCTTCACACAGGGATGTTTCGTAACTGTATTATGTAGAATACAGGATTTCGCTCCGCTTTGCAAGGTCTACAGTCTACACGACGTTGATTAAGCTCTGCCACAGGTAATACGTTGCATAGCTTCGCCATGGTGCAAAGGCCTGCGCCATGTGCCGAACCTCAGCTTCGCTTGGGCGGTGTTCCAGTCCATACAGTTTCTGTACGGCATTTTGCACACCAATGTCCGCAGCCGGCATGACATCGGGTCTGCCTGCGCCAAAGAGGAGAAAACACTCCACCGTCCACCGCCCAATGCCCCGCAGCGGCAGCAGTGTATCGTAAACTTGGTCGTCCCACATCTGCCACACGCCGTCGAGATCAACCTGTCCATCCACGACTGCACGCGCGAAGTCGATGACGTATTCCGCTTTCCGCTGGCTGAACGATAATTGTTTCAGGCTTTCATAGGTCCATCCGGCCACTCGCTCTGGCGAAGGGAAGACTGGCAGGGACTTCCCCATCCACACCCGTTCTTCGCCGCCAAAGTCCACCAGTCTGTCGACCAACGTGGCAGCAAATTGTACATTGAGCTGCTGGCCAATGATGACCTTGACCATGGATTCGAACAAATCCGCATCCTGGATGGGCCGCAGGCCGTACAATTGCTGCATCACCCCTCTCCACTCTGGTTCCGTTGCCATCATGGCATAGAAGGGCCAAAGGTCTACATCAGCCGAAAACATATGCCTCACCCGTCGAACCAGTACGGTCTGTTCTGCGCTGGTCAATCCATCCGGGTATACGAGCTGCAACCCTGGCGCATCCACGCTGCCCACGCCAAGCACTGTGACCGGTACCGCGCGTTCGCCCATCCGCAATACCCTCGTATAGGACAGTTCCTCCGGGTCGATCACGGCGTATTTCGACGGACGTGACAGAGGTCGGCGCAGCATCTGCTGAAAATCAAACGGAGCAGCGACGTCGATTCGTTCAAGCATGATGTCTCTCCTCGGAACTGCAGTTCGGCCGACGCTGGCGCCGAACCGATTCATTTTTCAAAGCTGAGCGATAGTCGTTCGGGCTGACCCCAAATGTCTTGCGAAACGTGGCGGAAAAATGCGATGCACTTTGGTATCCAACGTGCCGAGCGATGTCGCGAATGGGAACATCTGTGGTCTCTAAACGTTCCTTCGCACGCTGCAAGCGGACGCGCTGAAGCTCCGCAGCCGGCGACACCCCCGTAAAGCGTTTAAACGTGCGCTGAAGGTGATAGGGGCTCATGTTCAGTTCGTCGGCCAGTGCGTTCAATGTCAAGGACTCGTGAAAGCGGCATTCGATGATTTCCATGACGCGATTTGCCACTTCCGCATCGGGGGACTGACCCAGCGGATGGTCAGGTTTACAGCGCTTGCAGGGCCTGAAGCCTGCGCGCAGTGCATCCTCCAAAGTGGCAAAGACACGTACATTCTCACGCTTCGGCAGGCGTGATCGACATGATGGGAAACAAACAATCCCTGTCGAAACGATGCCGATATACCACTTTCCGTCGAATTTGGTATCCCGTCGAATCATCGTTTCGTACAGCTCATCCGTGACGGTTTGCGTTGGTTCGCACCTCCCGAAGTGACAGGGGCTGTCGGGCTTCACTAAAATCAAGTGTAATCGGGATGGGGTGCGATGGACAGTGAATTCCAACAAGAGCGCAAGATTTCGCGCTGTGATAGGCGTCTTCAACGAGGATTTGTTCACGCATCAACACGTGGTCTACGTGTCCTGGCGGCAGGAGTGCTAGAGCCCGATGCGCTGCAACACAAACGAGCTCGCGCCCCAGATCACGATGGCGCACCCCAAGGCGCCCGCGAATGGCCAGCCTTTGCGCAGAAATGTAACGACCAGCACCAGGAGAAGCGCTGTCGGTACCAGTCCTTTGAGCACGCTCACGAGAAATGTGCTGATTTCCGTGGCGGGTTGATGCTCCGCCACCAGCCATGTGGCAGACAATAGACTGACAATTGGCAGTGCCGCAATCCACCCACCAATCCCAGGATGTTGTTTGGAGATGACCGTTACGGCCGTCACCACCAGCGCAGATACAACCACTTTCATCGCAATCATCATGTTTTCTCGCCCCGAACCACCTTGAGAAGCAACGAAATGCCGTGTTCGATCGCATCGCGTTCTGCGTCCGACACCTGTTCCAACAGGGTCGTCAGCCGCTCCACATCGAGCCCCGTGTGCTGTCGGACGGCCCGTTGACCTGCAATTGTCAGGACCACCTCCACCACGCGCTCGTCATCAGGCTTCCGACGCTTTTCCACGAGCCCCTTTTGGCGCAGCCGCCGAACAATTTCCGATGCCGTGTTCTGCGCACAAGCGAGGTGGTACGCGATGTTCTGGACATTCGTCGATCCCGTCATTTGAATATACTGGAGCGCGCGCACCGCCTGGTGGGACAATTCGATGTCGAATGCTGGGTGACAATAAAAATACACTTCGGAGAACATACGAGATATCTTCTTGGCCGATTCGTCCGTACGCACGTACACGCCTCCATCCATGACGATTATACCCTTCGTGCGACTGTTCAATCGACTATGCGGTTTCTCACGTCCTCTTTGGGAGCAAGTCATCACATTGGACGAAAAACGCTACACCCACTCTCCCTTTCGGAAGACCGGCACCCATTCACCGTCCTGTGTTTCCCCGTCAATATCCAGTTCGCTGGACCCAATCATGAAATCGATGTGAACAAGACTGGTGTTGACCCCACGTTCCAGCAACGCTTCTCTACTCATGGTTGTTCCTCCAGAAATATTGGCGGGGTATGCCATGCCGATGGCGAGATGGCATGAGGCGTTTTCATCGAATCCGGTGTTGTAGAATATGGTGTCTTCTTGAGCAATGGGTGAACTCTGAGGGACGAGTGCCAGTTCGCCTAGGTAGTGCGAACCTTCATCGGTTTCAATGATGGATTGCAGGACGTCATACCCCACCGCCGCATCATAGTCCACGATTCTGCCGTTTTCGAAGCGAAGGCTGAAGTCGTCAATCAACTTTCCGTTGTAAAAGAGTGGCTTCGTGCTGCGCACGGTCCCATTGACGCCCGTACGGATCGGCGCCGTGAAGACTTCTTCTGTCGGGATGTTTGGAACAAAAAAGATGCCCTGTTCATTGGTCGTGCCTCCGCCTAACCACACATGGTTTTCAGGCAGCGCAACGACCAAGTCCGTCCCAGGTGCTTGATAGCGCAGACGGCGATACTGAACTTGGTTCAAGTGACGGATTCGAGTGTTGAGGCTGTGAAGGTGGTTTTGCCACGTAGCCGCTGGGTCATTCTGGTCGACCCGTGTCATGCGAAAAATCGCAGTCCACAGTCTTTCGAGGCGCTCCTTTGGCGCTGCATCCGGATAAACCTGCTCCGCCCACTCCAGGGTCGGGTAATTCACAATCGACCAGGCCACCCGGAATGACTGGCGCATCTTCTGGTATTCGCTGAGCGCTTGTCTCGCGGCCCGGGTGGAGGCTGTGATGCGCTCTGTCGGCACGTCTTGCAGCAGCTTTGGCTGCGGCGCGTGCACGGTCAAGAACGCGGCCCCCTCCTGCGCCATCCTCATGTAGCTCTCGACGCGCCAGGACGGGTACTCGGATAAAGCCTCGATGGACGACCGCAGCAAGCGTGTCTTTCCGAGGAACGCGTCATGCCAATTGACCTCCACATGCTTTGCGCCCGCGTCGTAGGCTTTTTCTGCTACAATTCGGACAAAATCGGCACTGAGAATGGGTGCGTCGATCACAAGCACCTGTCCCTTTTGTATGTTGAGTCCCAGGTTGACGGTGACTTCTGCGTATGACGCCAGCATGGCATCGAATGACTTCATGGTGAACATTCCTCGCTTCCAAACGCTGTTGTGTCTTGTGAACCCATGATTCGATGATTGGCATCTGTCATGCACCTGAACGCTTACGAAACACGTAGCCGTCGAAATACCCGCGTTCAGTCGTGTATGAAGTGTACTCTATCCGTTCAAGGGATGCGTGCGCACGCACATATTCGCCTTCTCGATAGCAAAAATCTCTGGGAAATCCTTTCTCGTCATGCTGCTTCGTATTGAAGGAGGTCATCAGCAACATGCCGCCAGTTCGGAGGACAGTGACCAATTCGTTGAAAGTGTGCAACGAGGGCTTGAAATGCGTCACAATGACATTGTCAAACGGTCCCAGGTCCGCGAGTGCGCCGTCTGCCTTGACATCCCGATGATAGGTTGTGACCTGTAATCCTTCGTTGGATGCGAATGTTGCAAGCCGTTTGAGTCCCAGCTCCGAAAAATCAACACCCGTCACTTGGAAGCCGTGCCGTGCCAGGTAGATTGCATGCCTGCCATCGCCGCAGGCCACATCCAGCACAGTTCCCGGCTGCAGCAGGTGTAGACGCTGGACGAGGAACTCGTCGGGATCTGACAACGCTTGCGCTCGATTCGCGTATTTTTCGTTCCACCGCGCTTGCTGATGATCCATATTGCACAATCCTCCACCGACAAACGTTTCATCGCCAGGTTTCGCTTCTCACAGGGCTTTGGCGAGTTCGATTTCGTCGTGGATCTCGATGCCGTTCTCACCCGTGAGCGGAATCGTTGGTTTCATGCGTCGCGCTTCATCCACGGCGTCAGGGTACACCGCCGTGATCCGAAAGCCGCGTCGTTGATAAAATCGGAGTGCGTCCAGGTTGTCGTTGCTCGTGATGAGCCACAGCCGCCGACACCCCGTCTTTCGTGCTTCTGCTTCCACAGCCTTCACGAGTGCCGTGCCAACGCCGCTGCCTTGGGTGAGAGCGTTGAGGCTCATCAATTCGCAGCCCGTATTGTCAAAGCGATAAGTTGCCGCACCAGCCAACTTGCCGCTGACCTTGCAGACAAGGGCATGCAGGTTCGTCAAACGATACACCTGACCCCGAGTGACCATCGTGTCGCCTCCCCATTCCACTTGCCAAAGATGGGTCAGCCACTGACGGTCCTCTTCCGTAAGCGGCGGCAAAATTTCGATGTTTTCAAGGGGATGCGTGGGGCTGTCCCTCCTTGCAAGGCGAATTTTTGAACAACCCGTCGGCATCAGGGACGCGCCTGGGGCTTTTCTGAATGACCCGCATGTTGCCGAATGAACACACCCACGTCCTGCACCACGCGGGTGTCGGACCAATGTACATAGTGACCAAATGGAACCGGACGATAGTCGATGTCAGGGTTCAGTGCGCGACATCTGTCTATGTTGTGCTGAATGCGCCGTTGACTTCGCATCGGAACTTGGAAACGTGCCATACAGGAGCAGGCACGGGCAGCGGACTTGTGAGATGAATTTGAAAGGATTCATCCGGTAGAGTGCCAGCCATAATTCCACACCCTCAATGGACAGTGTCGGTTCAAACGCGAGTGCCTTGCGCAGGTATTCGTCATCGTCCAAAGTGTACCAGCCTCGACGCTTCACATCCGCAATTTTGGTTTCGAGACTGTCTGAAGGCGAAGCGCCAGTCACTGCTTGGTCTTGACCAAATATGTCTCCCATCACCTTTTTCAAGATGCTCGGACCGAAGATTTGCTCCAAGCCCGCAATGATTGGGGCCAAATATCCCACACTGCCAAGCACTTGAACAGGAAAACGAGGCACGCGACAATACCCAACGTCAAGAAGGGTAAGTGATAAAACCTTCTCGGGATATTGGGCTGCGAACGTCAAGAGTATCGCGCCCCCCAGCGAGTGCCCAATGAGATGGCATCGTTCGATACCGCGGTTATCAAGATAGGCGCGCACCCATGTGCCCATTTTCGTGGGTGTAACTCGTCCTTCGATCCCGTCGCTACGTCCGATACCTGGCAGGTCTACCATCAAGACTTGATGGTCGGGCTTTAGCTCATCGGCAATATTCATCCCGGCGTTTCCGCACCATCCACTTCCGGGCAAAAACAGAACCGGGGTACCGTGACCGACGGACTCCTCATACCAATGCATCTGACCACCTTCGGACTTTCCATATCTATATCACGTGTTTGTTCATCTGTTCTCTTCCCGCACCATCCGAGCCTCTGTCTGAGCCAGTTTGTCGAATATCGTGTGTATCGCTGTGTCATCCTAGCGAAAGATGCAACGGAAGGGAGAGCTTCAGTTGGGAGAACAACATCGTCCAGCAAAGGTTGGCCGCGAGCAAGCCGTGACGGACACGAACCGGCACCGCTTGACGAGTGAACGTCAAAACGGTTCAGCGTCCGCAGGTGATGCGGCATCCGGCGCCCTCGAAGAGCTTGAGAAAAGTGCTGAGGATTGGCTGAATCAGCTCCCCGAAACCTTGCAAGACGAGCCCTGAGCTGGCCAATCCGTACGATCACAGCGCACACTGCCAATCGGTACGAACACGGCCAGCCCCGCGAGGAGAATGGCGCGCGCATCGCGCATTCTCCTCACCGGTTGTCTCGAAACGCTTACATCAATTTCAAAATCAGCGGAATCTGACCGCGGTGGTGCGTCGTGTGCGAAATCGCATAGGTCAGCAGCTGCCGGCGATTGAGTGCGCCGACCCGCAGCGTCAATCCTGGCTGGTCCAAATCGGATTCTTTGACCGTCTCCAGGATTGCTTTGTGTTCATCCAGTGTGTTCTTCCATGCCTCTTTGATTTGCTGCACATTCCACTGGTTTTCCTTGAAGGGCTGCCCGGCATCGATATCCAGCGTCTTGCCCCCGATGGCGGCGAAAAATCTCTTCTCGACGCGTGTGACGTGATCGATCACGGCGGCGATGTTGTTCCATTTGTCATTCGGGCGGAACAGCCACTGGTCATCCGTGAGGCCGTCCACCATTTGGTCGATGCTGCGGTGAACCATGGTCAGGACATCAAATTGATCGGACAGTTCTTTGATCATGCGTAACATCCCCCTCGATGCATGGTGTATGAACATGGGAATCGACAATTTCATTGTGACCAATGTGACGACGCATGTCCAGGCCTGCCCCGGGTTCTGTCTAATCACCCAGGGGCACCGCGTTCGGGACAGGTCGAGAGTTGGCCTGTTCGGCTTCGTCACCGTAATTGTTCGTAGATGTTTCGGACTTGCTGCACCGTAAACTTGCTGCCACCGACGTTTTGCGTGTTGGCCAAAGCCATGGCCACCAGAATCGTCGGCTTGCTCTGACCCGAAGGGGTCCCCCACGAGACAAACCATCCCCAGTCCGTCCCCTTGCTCTGTGCCGTCCCCGTTTTTCCGGAAATCGTCCAGCCCGGTATATCGGCAATGCCGTGCGCGGTTCCGGCAGGGTCGGCCACCACCTGCCGCAAGTCGGCATCGACCACTTGGACCGCGTCCGTTGACACACCGGTCGATTCCGCGACCGTACGCGCCGGGTGCTGCAGGACCACTTTGCCGAAGGCTGAGGTTTCCTTGCTCACCAGATAAGGCGATAAGACGTTGCCGTCGTTGAGAAATGCGGTGTACATGTCGGCCAGTTGGAGCGGGCTGACCAGCACCTGTCCTTGTCCGTATGCACTGTCTGCCAATTGAATGTCGCTCTGAATCTTCCCGGTGCTGCTCACTTGGGCCTTCCCAACCGCCAGCGGAAACGAAAGGGACTTGCCAAATCCGAACCTGTCCAGCCCCTGCACGAATCGCTCGGCGCCGATGGCGAGTCCGGCCTGCGCAAAGTAGACGTTGTCAGACCACACCAGGGCGTGCAGCAAGTCCGCCGTGCCGGCAGGATGCGGCTCCCGGGTCACGTAGTAGTTGCCCCAGGACGCGTCTTTTTGCCAATGTTCCGCATCACTTGGAAACGTGGTACTCGGCTTTAGCACGCCGTCCGTCAAGCCGATGGCAGCCACCAGCGGTTTCAATGCCGATCCCGGCGGAATCGGCGAGAGCGCACGGTTGACGAGCGGCGCCTGGGTGTTCGAGAGCAACGCCTGCCACGCAGCGGAGGAGAGCCCCTGCGTCAAGGCATCGGGGTCGTACCCGGGCGAACTCGCCATTCCGAGCACCGCGCCGGTCGAGGGGTCGAGGGCGACGGCTGACCCGATGTGATGGCCCAGCGCGGAGGCTAACGCCGCCTGCACCTTGCTGTTCAGTGTCACGGTCACCGTGTCCCCTGGCGTTGCCTGTCGTTGCGCGATCACACTTTCTGACTGTCCCTTCCCGTTCACCAGCCAAATTTTGCCCCCTGGCGTGCCGCGCAGTTGCGTCTCCAAGGCGGCTTCCAATCCTGCCTGGCCGATGACATCGGTTGAACTGTAGCCCTCTGATTTGCGAGCAGCTGTCAATTCCTGCGCTGTGATGGGGCCAAGGTAGCCGACGACGTGGGCTGCCGCGGTGCCTTCTGGGTATGTACGGACAGGGGTTGGACTGTCTGTGATGAGGACGCCGGGAATCTTCAGCAATTGCGGTTCCAAGGACTGTTCCGTTTGCGCGGGCAACGTCTTGACGGGCACGAACAAGTCTGGCTTGACCCAACTTTGGTGAAGGCTCGTTTGGATGTCGCTGGCAGACAGATGCAGCACGGCCGCCAGGTCCTTGACGGAGTTGGCTGTCATTTTGCCGGGGACCAGACCGATTTCCTTTCCTGGGGCGTTGGTTGCCAGCAGCTGACCGTCGGCACTTAGGATGGAGCCGCGCGCAGGCTCGTCGACCTGTGCCCGAACCTTCCAGCCCGGTTTGAGCGCCGGGAAAATCAGGTTGGGCTGCCAGTCAATCCGCCATCCGTCCTGGTCTTTCACCATCTGGGCGGTATACGTCTTTGTGAAAGGATTCGTGATGGCGGTTTTCCACGTCACACGAAACCCGAGCTTTGCCGTGCCGCCGCTGACGTTGTCATCCGAAGCGGGTGGTTGAACCACAATGGACTGGGTTTCAATCCCGGATTCGATGTCCTGGTAGCGTGTCACGAAGTCCTTTTCGGAAATTTGCTTTTTCGCCGTCGCCGAAAGAAGTCCGTACATGCCCTGAAAATCCTGCTTGGACCAGTCGGTCAAGTACTGGTTCAGGATGTCGTTCGGATCCGGTGTGTGACCGCATCCGGCGGCGGCGAAAGAAGCGGTCAGGGCGGCGCACAGTGCAACGCTTCCCCACGCTCTCATCGTTCCCCATCTCCTTCCACGCCTGGCCTGATTAGCGCACCCCACCTTCTTGAAGAAAGCAGATGCAGCCGCCAACTCCACAGTGGCGGCCGCTCTCAGTGTAACACGGAAAATTCAAACTGAAACGTATGCGAAGCCAATTGGCACAGGTTCGTGGTTGGAGATGCCTAAGTATCCTGCCCACTACATCGGTCTCACCTCCGCAAAAATAAATCGACTGGCAGCCCCTTCCTTCGCTCACCAGTATTGATGGCCCCGTTTGCCACCCTGCCTGAGGATAATGATAGACCGAGAACATTGATTTTCCATTTAGACGAGGTCAAAGTTCTATGAAAAGGTGTTATGAATGGGAACGCACATCATGCATCTCCTCGTGCGGTGGTTCCTGTACGACTTTCGCAATCCATATCCAATTCATGAGCAGCAGCGCTGCTGTCACATAGAACATGACAGGAATGCCGAAGGCGGCTGATACCATGCCGCCGACCATGGGTCCGAGGAAGCTCCCGAGGAAGGTGGCGCTGCTCGTCAGTCCATAGACTTTCCCGCGGTTTTCGACCGAAGTCAGTCGACCGACGAGCGCGTTGGCCGTGGGTAAAATGCCGCCCATAAACATGCCCATGCAGAAGCGGAGGGCAATAAACACCCAGACAGACCGGGTGAAGGCTTGTGGAATCGTGAAGACGGCGTCTGCCAAAAGCGAGATCAGCAAGACGCGCTTATAGCCGATTCGGTCACTCCGTTTGCCAAGGAACGGCGAAGCCACCAAGTCGCCCATCCCGGTCACGGAGAATGCAAATCCTGCCAGGGTCGCCAGGTACGGCACGTTTCCGGCAATGTCTTTGACGTACACGGTGACGACCGGCTGCAGCGACCTTGTGGCAAACTGCGCAAGGAGCAGCACAACGAACATGGAAAACAACCCTTGGATGTCACGAAGGGTCATCAGTTGTTTCCAAATCGGCTGTTTCTGACGATCGGCCTGCGGTTTCGATACCTTTCGTTCTTTGACGATAAACAGGGTAATCAGGACCGCCAAGAAGGAAATCGCCGACGTCCAAAAGAAGACGAATCGATAGTCACCGATGATATCGGCCAGGACGCCTCCCAACAACGGTCCGACGAGCCCGCCGACCAGCTGACCGGTGCTCAGCCACCCAAGCGCAAAGCCCAGCTTGTTCTCCTCCATTTGCGTTGCCACGAGCGCGATGGCGGATGCGGAAAATCCGCTGAACATGCCCATCAACAACCGCAAAACGAGCAGTTCCCAGACATTGTGAGAGAAACCCATCAATGCGGTGAACACACAAATGGCCGCACTCGACCGGAGCACCATGGCCTTGCGGCCAGAACGGTCTGCCAGGCTGCCCCAAACCGGAGATAAGAGTGCAGCCATGAGAAAGTTGACGGAACTTAGAATGCCCGACCACATATCCACGTGCGACATTGGATGAACGCCGATTTGCACGAGGTACAGCGGCAAAAACGGCGCCATGATGGTTAGGGCCGAACTCATAAAGAACTGAACAATGACCATCGGCCAAAGGATCATCGTGATCGCCTGCCCTTATGTCCTGTTCGCCATCCTTGGCCAGTCGCTGCTGCCCGGACGCGCCGAATGAAATTGTCTCTGAAGTTCATCTAATGATGTGGGACGGCTGAAGATGTATCCCTGGACCATGTCGCAGTGATTGCGGACAAAATTGAGCTGTTTCATGGTTTCGACGCCTTCAGAAATGACCAGGAGGTTGAGGTGGCGTCCCAGGTTAGAAATAGTTTCCACGATGGCGCTGCTCCTCGGGTCGTCGGGCACGGAATGGATGAAGGAACGGTCAATTTTGAGCAAATCGACCGGTAAATCCTTTAGATAACTCAGCGAAGAATAACCGGTGCCGAAATCGTCAATGGCAAACTTCACGCCATAGGAACGCAGGGTGTGCAAAATTTCGAGCGCAACCTCCATTTCTTCCATCAGGGCACTCTCCGTGATTTCCAGCACCAACTGGTCTGCAGGAAACGCCACATCCGCCAGAATCGCCTTGACATCATCCACAAAGCCTTTCCTTCGCAAATGCTGTGCTGAAATATTGACGCCCACGTGAAGCGGCAGAAGGTCTGCCTGTTTGATGGCGCTGCAGGCTCGATGCATCATCCATAAATCGATTTCCACCAAACACCCCAATTGTTCGGCCGCTGAAACAAGCGCGATCGGCGGAATCAATCCTGCATCCGGATGATGCCAACGAATCAGTGCCTCCACGCCCAGCATGGTCCCGCTTCGCGGTGCAATGAGCGGTTGATATTCGGCGAAGAACTGCCCGTCCTCCATCGCCTTGCGGAGGGTCGCGTCGGTCACGTCGATATGATGCTCGCCATTGCGCACGCGCACCACACGTTCTCCGGCACCGTGAAAGAAGGACTCGAAAATCCGGCGCGTAGCCTCCACACGCTGCGCGGCCGCCTTGTCCATTTCGTGGGAGATTTCTGCAATCAGGTATTGACAATTCCCGGAACCGTCCATGACAGGGGTGACAACAGCTTCCTGAATCAACGACCTGTTGTCGAGGTGCACGATGTCCTTGAAAATCACCGGTTTTCGGGTCTGCACTGCGTAGGCGTATTTCTCGCGCAGATAGGAGGCATATTCAGGCGCGTGCACCTCCCCCACCAATTTCCCAAGGTGGCTTTCACAAAACAAGTGGCTGCGATACGCGGCACGGCTGGCCCGCTCGTAGCGAAACCGATGGTGATTCTCCACGCGAAGCAGCACCATCGCATCCGGCAGGGAATCGAACAACTCATGCAGCAGAGAAAGCGGTACCACAGCGTTCACCATCCATGGGGTTCATCTCATGAAACTGACCTCTCTTGGCGCAAGCGCGAGCCAAACAGAGGTCATCAGATTGTCTTCCTACGGAAGGTCTGCAACCCGGCCATCATAGGAAACGTTTCGTCCCGTAGACCCGTGGCTTTGCGTCTCCGCCTTTCGGCGAATTTGCCCTTATTTTGCCCTTATGAACTTCGTTCTGTTGACTACTTCTACAATTGGATTGAGATTCCTGCCCGGATTCATCTCTGGTTGCATCGACGAGGGCGCAGTGTTACGGTGAAGTATTGATAGTGGGAGCTCAAGGGTGGTGAAAGCGGTGTATGCCCGCGTGATTAAGGTCGTCTTAGGCGCTGAAACCGGCTGGGAGGCGCAGCGCATCGTCGACGTGCTCGCCTCTGTACAAAGAAAATTCGCCGGGTTCATCAACGTCAAGCTGCTTGCGGATTATGAAAATGGGGACTACGTCTCGATTTCATTCTGGGAAACCAAAGAGAACGCCATGGCCGCCTACCAGTCCATTCGTAACCAGCTGAAGCAAATGATTGGCGACTCCTTTCAGTGGGAGCCATCCGTCGAATACTTCGAGGTGTACACGCCGAAGGAGATTTCGCTTGATTCGAACGAAACGTGAGTCGCCAATGGGCGCAAGAGGCACCGGGTGCAACGCGCCTGTTTGTGCCGGAGTCAACGTGCACGCGTACAGTGTGATGGAGGGACAAATGTGCGCAATCAACGCGCAGTCATGAGATTTTTCGTTTGTAAACCCACATCGCCGCTCCATACGCCACCAGGACGATCCCGACACACCATGCAGTTTGAATGGCACGATGTCACCATTCAGAACACGAAGCTGTTGATAGGACTTTTTCCGTCCGTTCACTTGGATGGCCGAGTCCTGCATTTTGTCACTCCCCTACATGACCTTGACGTTTGACAAATCGACGACTCGCAGGCCCTTCAGGGCGGCATAGGTCAGCTTATCCATCACCGCGCCGTCGAAGCAGACGGTTTTAAAGTCGTTGTAAGCCTTGTTGGTCACCGAGAGTGGAAGACGGAAGGACACGTTCTTGAGCGTTGCGCCCCGAAACGAGGCGCCGCCGAGGTATGACTTGTCAAACTTGACATCGATGAAGGTTTGCCCGTCAAAACAAATCCCTCTCAGGTCGCAAGATTTGAATGCAACTCCGTGAAAGAGACAGTTTGCAAAGGACGTTTCACGAAGGTCGGTCTTGGTCCAATGGACATCGGTAAGCCGCGTATCGATGAATTTCGCGCCTTTGCCCGATATGTTCAGGGTGGTGCGCGTGAGGGTGGATTGGCGAAAGCTTGCTCCCCGCAGGCTTGTGACGGAAAAGTTACAATCTGTCAGGCGCGCACCGTCAAAATTGGTTTCACGTGCATCGCTGACCGTAAATGAAGTATCTGCCAAGTCGGCGCCGGAAAAGTTGGCTTGGGTCAACGGACTCGCTTTGAACTTTCCTTTGTATAAGCGAACGCCTGCGAAGTCACTCTCGTTCAGATGGACTGCATGGAGGTTGATTTGCACCTGACGCTCCTCTGCGCTCGACTGGTTCGCGACTTCCTGCAGCGTTTGCTCGATGTCGCCGATGCTGTCAATCGTCATGGCAAACGCCGTGTCATCGTCCTTGCCCTCGGCTTTCAGTTCACGAAACCGTTCCTGTAAATCGTTCAGGAGGTCCGCCTTCAGCTCCCGCACGCTTTCCACCGTTTCATACGGCGCAAACAGCTCGTTCAAGTAGGTCCTCAATTTCTCATGCATCACTTTCATTCTCCTTACAATAAGGTGTCGAGCACGCGTTTTGCGTACTCCCAGTTGCTTTTGTTTCTGGCGTACGTGGACCTGCCTTTTTCGGTGATCCGATAATACTTGCGCCGGCCCCCGTGTGATTCATCGCCCCAATACCACTCGATATCCCCGTCTGCCTCCAGCCGCCGGACGCTGGAGTACATCGTTGCCTCTTTCAACTCGTATGCGCCGCCTGAACGCTCGGCAATGAGCTTCACAATTTCGTACCCGTAGCGATCCGCTTCCGATAAGAGCCGCAGAATCATCGTATCGGTGTGGCCTCTCAACAGGTCGGAAGTAATTTTGTTCTGACTCATATCGTCACCTCGACGAAAGCATCATACATCACAATACTATGACAGTCAAGGTAATGTGTTTGTTTGTGTATCATGATGTTGAATACACAAGACGGTTGCATCGCATGAAAAAGCCCAGTCGTGTGCTGAACTTCAACACACGACTGGGCTTCCAGCCGCCATCCGTTTGCTGTCGGTGCGCCGGGCGTGGGGCGTCCCTTCAGTCTCGCTGTGGGGTCCTTTCACGCCTCCTGCTGCGGCAATCTCTTTTCCATCGCTTGTGCAACGGCTGCGGCGTTGACATCTCCTGTCGCACGCAGCTGTGCGACGACGCGCTGCCGGATTTCGACAGACTTGTTCTGACTCAGTTTGGCTGCGCCCTGGATATCTGTGACATCGATGCGAAATCCGACGATGGCGTTCATCATGTTGCGGTAGAAGCCTTCGTGCTGTTGTTTGGGCAAGCTGGAGGACGGTTCATAAAACCGAATCATGCGTTCGAGCAGGTCGGCCAACGCTTCCTGGTCCTCAATCCGTGTGCAGCGCCCGTACATATGCACAGCCGTGTAGTTCCAGGTTGGTACCGCGGCAGGCACCTCGTACCAAGCGGGTGAAATGTAGGCATGGGCACCGGAAAAAATGGCAAGGACGTCCTGCCCGTGCAGGGTTTGTGCTTGTGGATTCGCCTTGGCCATGTGAGAGAATAGACAGTGCGCCTCGGCATCGTAGACAAGCGGCAGGTGCGTGGCGACAGGCCTCGCTTCGGTGGTGCTGACCAGCACACCAAAACTGTGGGCGTGTACAAAGGCCGTGATCTCGTCCGGATTGTCCATGCAAAATGACTTCGGTACGTACAAGTCGCCATCTCCTTGAGGGGGCGCTTGCGGCCCCAAGTGTCTCCGTTTCTATGGCCTGATGTCGCCAGCGGTTATACCGACGCAGGCGTTTGCGGTTCTGGATGACTCGGTGTCAGTTCGAACGCCAATGAGCGTACCGGCCGAATGTCGAACGTCTGCTTCATTGGTACTTCGCACAACAGCGTACATACAGCCGATACATCATCTGCTTCGACGAGAAAATAGAAAACGTGCTCGGGATGGCCTGCGACCGCGAAGTGAATCTTGACACCGTATTCCTCACACCGGCTTGGGATGAGCGGGAGATACGCCTGCAGGGCCTGTCGGATTTCCTCGTGATACATGCCGCACTGGTCTACATCATGTCGTGCCGTCACATGGAACAGCAACGGTCTCAACTCCTTTCATGTCTCAGTCCCATTGTAGCTTCAGCCAAACACCGGGTCGACCATGCCAAACAGGTACTGGCGCTGTCCAGGCAGTGTCTGTGCACCCATGACCATGATGGGCGATTCCATGGCTGCGGAGAACCCCATCTCTCCCAGTAACGCCTCAAATTCTGCTGGCTGCCCAGGGACGTCAATGCGAACCAACCCGTCCCAACCGCAGGAAATCGCGTGTACCAAATCGGCAGCCATCTTCGCATGCGGTGCGATGACAGGGCCCACGACCAGCATGTTCGTTCTTTGGATGGCCAGCGCGATCGCGATCATACGACCTTGCGGGTCCCGCACCACCGCACCCGCGTGCAGGTGCTGACCCAGTGCGCGATACACTGCTGTTCGCCTGGCGCCAAACACGCGTTCGTCCAGCGCGATGGCTTCGGGCAGGGCACGCGGGTGGTACTGGGCGAGGTCAGGACGGCGGTGTGGGCATCGGTGAGGAGCGTCCACTCCACCCTGTCCCCTCCCTCCATCTGAAGAATGGTCGTTGGTTGCGCAAAACTCGCTGCGACTACTGTTTCACGCCGCGCAGTAACGCGCATTTCAAGCAGAACGAGACGGGACGTGAATCGTCATCGAAGGTGACCCGAAACGTTTCTTTACAGTCGTTCGATGCGGTTTGCAGGTATTCGACCAGTTTCTCTTGCGTGTCCGCAGGGGTTCGCGCGCGTTGCACCCAGTTGTCAAACTGCAGCGGAAGGTCCCAGGTCAATTTTTTCTCGTAAGCAAGGCTGGCGTCTGCGAACCACGTCTCGTATTCGGACAGGCGATGCTCCCGGACGTGTGAAGGGTCGCGCATGCGGTCCAGGGTGTTGACGAAGGTGTCGAGGTCGGCATGCGCTGGTGCGTAGTGATCGACCAGCAAGAACGTGCCGCCTGGTTTCAGTACGCGGGACACCTCTTGGATGGCAGTCTGGATGTTCGGAAAATGATGGGCGGCAAACCGGCAGGTCACGATGTCAAAGGATGCGTCCTCGAATGGCAGGTGTTCGGCGTCGCCCACGCAGAAGCTCACGTTTTGGACGCCTTGCTCTGCCGCAAATTGCGCGGCCAGCTCCACCATGGCTTCCGTCAAATCGCAGCCAACGCACCGCGCGACATGCGGCGCAAAGGCGAGTGCCGTATGACCGGCAGCGGTGCCAATATCGAGGAGTTCCTCCCTCCCTGTCAACCCGACAGAGGCGACCATTTGTCGCAAGTCCTCCCCTTCGGAAAACAAGGGTTCGTCGCGATAGTCCGTTGCATTTCGGCTGAACTGAGCTCTTACGGCGTCTTTTGCATCGTCTCCCACAGAAGATCCTCCTTTATTGGGAATGCGTATGTTTCGTGCGGGTTACACCTTGAGCATCTCTGCTTTGCTGGGGCAGGACGCACAGGATGGCTGCTGCAGCCAGGCACATGGGGATGGTCATCCCAATCATCAAGGCGCGTACACCGAACTGGGTTGCAATGACCCCGCCGAGTAATAGAAACGCGATACCAAGCACCTGCTGGGGCGGCCCTACGACGTTGTTGAGGCGACCCATGATGGAGACAGGTACGGTTCGCTGCTGATAAGTCGTCCAGCCCACGTTGGCACCAGAACCGAAAATTCCGAGTATCACCAGTCCTGCGACGGCCGTCCAGAAATTGTGTGCAAAGGCATAGCAGGCGTACCCCGCAGCACTGAGCAAGCCGCCGATGCCGATGAGGTGGTAGGTTCGCACGCGTTTGGCGAAGAACGTCAGGAGAACCGAACCTGACACAAACCCTACCCCTGCGGCTGTCACCATCATGCCATATCCGAACTGACCGAGGTGCAGCGCCTTCTGTGCGAATACGACCTCCTGCGAGTCTGCGGTCAGCGCGAACACCGTCAAAAGGACACGGAAGACATAGACCGTGAGAAACACGCGATGCTCATACAAAAAAGCGGCTGCTTCCCGAAAGTCTGACCGAATCACGCGCCACGAGAGTTTGTGCTTGGTGGAGGCAGCGGCATCACGCTGGTTGTGTCCGACACTCGGCAGCAGGAAAAAACTCATGGCCGACCCCAGGAAGCTCAAAGCATCCAGCCATAGCGGGACAGACGCATGGTTGTGCAGCAGCAACGCGCCGGCGATGGCTGGACCGGTCAGAAATGCGCTGTACTGGAGTGTGCTGGTGATCGAATTGACACGTTTTTGGCTTGACGCTGGAATCAAGGCTGTCTGATACGGCAGAAACGCGTTCTGGAAACACGTGCTGAACGCCCCAAGCAAAAACAGGTCCGCGTAGATCGCGCCAAGCTGTGTCAGCAAGGGCAGGACGCCAAGCAGGACGGCCCGACATCCCTCGATGGCGGCTAACTGGCCGCGCAATGGCACGCGGTCCGTGACGCTCCCTGCCCACGGCCCCACCACGAGCGCTGCGACTCGTGCGACCACCCATATCCCTGCAACAGCGGCCGCAGTATGCGTGCGCTCTAGGATGAACACGTTGATGGCGACTAGGTAGATAAAATCGCCGATGCTGGAGATCCCGATGCCGGACACTAAAATCGGGATCGCCCATCGCTGGTTCACGGTTCGCGGCAACAATCACTCGCCCTCCGTCCAGTCGTCCGCCAGCATGCTGTACACGACGTGATCGACGAAATGGTCACGAATCCACTCCGCCTGGCGGCAGACCCCCTCCTGGCAGAAGCCGAGTCGTTCTGGAATGGCTCGGCTTTTGTGGTTCTCTACGGCCGCTCTGATTTCGACGCGATGGAGACCATAGCCGCGAAATGCGATGTCGACCATCGCCTTGCAGGCGGTGGTCATGATGCCTTTGCCGCGGAATCCCTCCCCCAGCCAATAGCCGATGGACGTGGAACGGTTTGCCCAGCTTATTGCGTGAAACCCAATGGTGCCTGCCAGCGCACCGTCATAGAGAATGCCCGCCTGAAATCCCTGGTGATTGGCAAACTGCTGCAATGCGGACTGGATGAAACGCTTCGAATCCTCGGCTGTCTGTGTCACGTCCACCCAGGGCAGCCATTCTCGCAGACTGTGCCGGGACGTGTCGGTCAATTGAAACAATTCATCTGCATCCTGCACATCCAGGAGTTTAAGCTGGATGTGCGTGTTGACCGGATGAAAGAACATCTCATTCATCCCTTCGCTGAATTCAAAAAGGTCATTTGCTTCTGTAGACTTCTGCTTTACCAGCAAGAAATCCTACGTGGTACCGAGTGTATTCGACAAGTTGCGAGGCTCCGTTCAATTTGGGTACAGTGAGGACGTCAGTTCATCACTGGATTCTATTCGATGGAGGTCATTTCGATGGCGACAATGAAGGCAGTGCAAATTCCGGAGCGAAATGGGCGGCTGGAAGTTGTCGAACGAGACATTCCTGTGCCGGCGCCCGGACAGGTGCGGCTGCGGGTGGAAGCATGCGGTGTTTGCCACGGTGAAGTCGTGGCGTTGGAGGGGCATCACCCACACATGCAGTACCCGCGGATTCCGGGACACGAAGTCATCGGTGTGATTGACTTGCTGGGTGACGGCGTCACCGGCTGGACCGTGGGTGAGCGAGTGGGCGTGGGCTGGAACGGCGGGCACAACCAGGTTACCGGACTCACCATGGATGGCGGTTACGCACAGTACATGGTCGCGTACGCGGAAGGGCTGGCGCGTGTGCCGGAAGGACTCTCTGCTGTGGAAGCCGCTCCGCTCATGTGTGCAGGAGTCACGACCTTTGGTGCGTTGAAGCACAGCACTGCGCGGGCGGGCGATTTGGTCGTCATTCAGGGCATCGGCGGTCTCGGTCACCTCGCCATTCAGTTTGCGCGCAAGGCCGGCTTTCACACGGTCGCTGTGTCGAGGGGCAGTCAGAAGCGCGAATTGGCGCTGAAGCTTGGCGCGCATCGCTACATTGACACCGAATCTGAAAATGCGGCCGAGGTGCTCCAGCAAATGGGGGGTGCCAAGGTGATTCTTGCCACGGCGCCGAACGGACAAGCAATTGCGCAGTTATTCAACGGCCTGGGCAGCAACGGTGAGATGATTGTGGTCGCAGGGTCCGGTGATGCGATGCCGCTTTCGCCAGTGCAGCTGCTGAACGGGAGGCGGACAGTTCGCGGCTGGACTGCTGGACAAGCGAAGGATTCTGAAGAAACGATTCGCTTCAGTGTGTTGGCGGACATCCGGCCGATGATTGAGACCTTCCCGCTCGAAAAGGCGCAGGAAGCGTTCGACAAGATGATGAAGGCAGACGTCCGTTTTCGCGCAGTGCTGACGATGTAAGCACATGGACAGGTCTGCCTGCTTACGATGAATTCAGGATACAGTCCCGACGCAGGGGAGGCGATTTCGGTTGCCTCCCCTGCGTCACCAACGAATCGAGCGGACCATGGCGTCAGCGGCACTCTTCCGGGTCGCGCGTATGCCGGCGCTTCCGGTACAGGGAGAACCCCGCGCTGACGGCGACCATGAGGAGGATGGCGGCGATCATCAGATCCCGCTGCAGGCCCCCGTGCGCGCGCTGCCACGCTGCCCCGAAGAATCGGCCTTCGAGGAGGTAGATGGCACACCAGACCCCTGCGCTGATGGCGTTCAGTACGGTGAAGGTGACAAATGGCATGCGCTGCATGCCTGCAAAGAAGGGAAGCAGGACGCGCACGCCGGAGATGAATTTCCCCAACAGGATGTAGACGGCCCGGCGCCGGTGAAACGCCCCCTCCACTTTCCCCAGTCTTGCTGCTGTGACCCCGACATAGCGGCCGTATCGTTCAAGAATGGGCCGCCCCACCCGCCCGCCGATGCCATACGCCAGGGTCGACCCTGTCAGGTGACCCAGCAGTGCCGAGGCGTACAAGGGTGCGAACCGGAACTCTCCTGCATACCAGGCGACACCACACAAGGTGAGCGTTGTCTCCGCTGGAAAGGGCGCTCCGAGCATCTCGGTCAAAAAGACCAAAAATACGCCGACGTAACCGAAGTGATGAAGCAGTTCAGCGGCCATGACTCGTGTCCAGGGCAGCCGCCCTTGCTGCCACCCATGCGGCGAGTGAAGGGTCGCCCTGCAGCACCGGCGTGATCGATTGGAGCGCCGCCTCATTGTGGACCGTGCGCACGCGCTGCTGAAAGACGCGCAGGACGTCTGGCTGAAGCGAAGGCTGCGCATAGCGACTGGCGACAGCCAGTGCGTATAAGTCGAAGTGCTGATAAGCCGTTTTCGACACGGGCAGCACTTTGTAGATGTCCGTGCTGCCGACCCGGCTGAAGTCCGGAGAATGTTTATACACCGTTGGAATCGACACGCGTTTGTAGCGCGTTCCATTCGGGTAGTTGTCCATCCCCACGACCAGGTAGGGATGGGTCATCCAGATGTAGTCCACCGTGTCAAATTCGTTGTACTGCAGGAGCCAGGCAAACGCTTGTGCGCTGTGCACCTGCCCAAGTGTGGAGACGAATTGCGCGCGATCGCCGTACCGGGCACTGGGGTTCGCGTAGTTCGGGTTTTCGTCGATGAACAGGTCGAACGGCGCAAAGTCGATGTCGTCGGTTTGGTCGGTCAGAAATACCTTCCCGTTGACGTTTCCGACGGCGGCAAGTTCCTTTACGCTGCCTGGCGGTTTTGTATGCGTCAGCGCCGTTTCGTAGTACTTGGACGTTCCGGTCGGCTGACTTTGACCGGTGATGGTTTCGACGTACACTTGTCCTTGCGCAAGGATGACCACGCAGGCCGCGAACAGCCACAGTCGGTTCGCGTAAGGGATGACCCGTTTCATCTGCAAGAGCCGCTCGATGGCCAACACGGCCCCGACCAGGAGCAGAGAATCGTTGAGCAGCCATGCTTTCATGTGCAGGTTCGGCGAACCAAACAGAATCCCCACAAATCCGACCAGGTACCACACAAAGCACGCCAGCGTGAGTTCGAACAGGACACGGCTCGTCTTCGACCGAGTGTAGTGAACCAGAAGATACAGAAATCCGGCAAGTTCTGCGGCTGTCAAGATGTCCATGGTGTTCAACTGGTCGAAGAAGTGAATCGACATCATGCTGAGACTGAGCCACCGGTTTTGGAAGTTCTGATAGCCAACGGTGACCGCATCGACCAGGAGCGGAACCCAGTAATAGGCGCTGAGGATGAACACCAGCATGAGCATCCGAAGTTTGTGCCACAACCCATTCCCGAACGGAGATTCAACCGCGGCGTGTGAGCCTGCGCTCGAGCGCTGCATCCAGTGCAATATCGACGAGACGATAATGGCACAGACAATGAGAAAGAACCAATAATAGTACGTTTGAAAAATGATCGCGCCGGTAATCCCACCCGCGATGAGGCTAAACGTCTTCGCCCTTCGTGTCGCCCACATGGCGGGGATAGCACGTTCTCCAAAGTACAGCCACCACGGGACGATGAGCACCGCGGTTGAAAATTCGTACGTTTTGTAGAGGAATTCCGACGGGAATCCAAGGAACAGCAGAAACGTCAAGCACAGCGCGGGTCGTTTGCCAATCAATCGGGACCAGACATGGTAGGTGATGGCGGGAAGGAACAGGGCGGCGGCCAAAAAACCGAGCTTGACCATGTGATAAGGCGCGATATGAGCCAGCCAAGCCACCTTGCCGAGCACATAAAAGTACAAAGGCGGGTAATACGCTGGGAGATGCGCGTAACTGAAATCACTCCAAGCCCAACCATAACGGTACTTGGTGATGGCGGCCAGCAGGTAGTGCTGGTCTCCCATGTAACTATTGAGCCCAAAGGGCGTACCGTGGAACAAGACGGTCAGCAAGGCGGTCAGGGTCAGGCAAAACAAATAGACGGCGATGGGTTCACGCCGCCTCTTGATGGGTTCGTAAGGCAATCGGTACAATACAATCAGAAACCCTGCCATCAGCAACAGGATGATTCGTGTGAGATCGGCAACGTACATGCGTTCGCTATCCTTCCTGCGATTCAGCGCTCTGTCATGTGGCGCACTTTGCGCTGCAACTGCGATGATGCGGCCACTGCTACCATTATATAGATTTCTTGAATCGCAGGAAAGGCTGCCCAGTCTTAAGCAGCGTAGCTTCTGGCCAACGACTGCACGGTGTAGACGTAGGCAGATGAGTGATCATACAAGTACAGTGCAGCTTCCGGGTTGTTGCGGTAGCCGTCGGCAGCCAGCATATGGGCGCAGGTGTAGATGGCATCGTCCACATTGTTGATATCCGGCGGACCACTGTGCCCTGGCGCAGAGACGGCGTACTCGCGAAAGGTGCTCGGCATGAACTGCATGGGCCCTTCGGCCCCGGCCGGGCTCACCACGGGTCCCGTGGCGAAATTCGTTTCGGTCCTGTGAATGGCTGCCAACACGGTCCACGGGATGCCGTATCGTGCGCCTGCCTGTTGATACACCGGAATCAGGTGTTCCGGAATCCCTGTATGATAAGCCAGCGTATGTACAGAGGACGAAACGGTGTTGGCCGAGCGTCTCACGAGGCTCGTGGAACGCCGGAAGGCCGCCGCTTGGATTGGGTACGCACCTTGAACTTTGAGTTTTTCGCCGGGGAAAATGAGTGACGACGAAAGACGGTTCAATTGCATGATGTGCTGGACGGTGGTATGACGCTGCTGGGCGATGCCCCACAAGGTGTCCCCGCTGTGGACAACCACGACGGAGGCTTTCGAAACGTGCTTGGCTTTGACCGAATTGGACAGGCGAACCTTCCGTTTGGCTTGGGTTGCGGTTGGAATCCATAAAGTTTGGTCGACGACAATCATGTCTGAGGTCAAGTGATTGGATTGTTTCAATTGTTTCACAGAGGTGTGGTACTGATGTGCAAGGCCCCACAGCGTATTTCCTTTGTGCACGACGATGTCCGTATCCGCGTGAAGCTCGGAGAAATTGGCCAGAGAGAGGACAAACGTTAACAAAACAGCGCACACCAAATAGAGCCAACGACGGGTTACAATCATGCAGCGCTCTCCTTTTCCTTGCGCCTACGAGGTTAGTTGACGGGTTAGGGCTGAAAAGGTAGCCCAGGACAGTACGTCCTTCACCCCAGGAATAAAGCATCCCCCGTTCTGTCGATTCGGCGCTTGTGCGTTTTGCCGCCGGGATGGCAAGCCATGATCATTCTACGTAGACTTGCTCCCGGTTTATGCTACTTTCGTTGGAAAAGTATACGGGGAGGCCCTGGACGAAGGGTGTCGATTGATGAATTTGAAATGTGAAGCATTTGTGACAACTCGACTTTCCTCAGGTGTCTTTTGTCAGTGCGACGCAGGATTTTGTCGAACCGAACCAAGCGAAGCTGCGTACGATTCAGTACAATTGCCCATTTTGCAGACGCCGTTGGTGAAAAAAACCTTTACGTTTTCCTCGGAAAGCCGTACAATGCTCAATATCTGAGTGAAAACACCAATACCCTATCGGTTTAATTGAAATTATGGAATGGAAATCAGGCGTGAATTGAAATTAGGCGGTGGCATGTTGACATCTATGGTTTTTGCTTGGGCAGTTGCGCTGTTTTTCGCAATGAATATTGGTGCCAGCGGCACGGCCTCC
This sequence comes from Alicyclobacillus cycloheptanicus, assembly GCF_028751525.1. Taxonomy (GTDB): domain Bacteria; phylum Bacillota; class Bacilli; order Alicyclobacillales; family Alicyclobacillaceae; genus Alicyclobacillus_L; species Alicyclobacillus_L cycloheptanicus. The sequence goes on along the minus strand of NZ_CP067097.1, from coordinate 3,459,348 downwards.
TCGATGGGCGCCGCGTACGGCGGCGGGGCCATCAAGCGTGCGTGGGCTGCTCTGGTGTTGGTCGGCGTGGCTGTGTTTCTTGGTGCGGTTCTTGGCGGCGGCCCGGTCGTCAAGACCTTAAGCCAGGGGCTCATCTCGCCCAGCGTGATCAACATCCATGTCGCCATCATCATTCTGGCCGCAGCATGCGTAACGCTCTTCTCCGCCAACCTGCTTGGCATCCCGTTGTCGACCAGTGAGGTCACCGTGGGCGCGGTCCTCGGCGTCGGCATCGCCTATCACTCGATTCACGTGTGGCGGGTGCTGTTCATCGCCGGTGTGTGGATCGCGATGCCCTTCCTCGCCTTTGTCATTGCCTACGTGGTGGGAAAGTTCGTATTGCGCGCCGAAAACCGGCTGAAGCTCGAAACGCGGCCGGCCTGGATGCGGACCTTGTTCACCCTGTTTCTGATTGGTGCGGGCTGCTATGAAGCGTTCTCGGCAGGGATGAACAACGTCGCGAATGCAGTGGGTCCGTTGGTTGGGGCAAAGCTGGTGAGTGTGCACACCGGCATCTGGTGGGGGGCGTTATTTGTTGCGCTTGGCGCTGTGGTGCTTGGGCGCCGCGTGCTGGAGACGAACGCGAAGCGCATCACGGACCTCTCCCTGATGCAAGGCAGTCTGGTCTCGCTGACCAGCGGGACGTTGGTGTTCGTCTCGTCCCTGTATGGACTGCCGGTGCCGCTGACACAGGCTACGACGATGGCGATTTTCGGTATTGGCGTGTCAAAGCGCGGTTCCTCCCTGTGGCAGCAAGGCATCGTCAAGCGGATTTTGAAAATCTGGATTGTGTCTCCAGTGTCGGCCCTGGTGGTGTCGTACACGATGATTGAGATTTTCATGAGTACGGACCTCTATGCGCTGATCATCGTGTTGAGTGCTGTGGTGATGTCGGTGGGTTATCTGAGCTACTTCCGGCAGCGCGGCCAAAAGGACGCAGAGCGGCAGGAATCCGCCCGCATTGATGTGGTCAGCATGACATCCACTTCTGTGCCGACAGGGCCGTTCACCGGAAAAAACGGAAACGGTGATGACCCTGTGGCATAAAGGCTGCCGCGTAAAGGCTGAAGACGGCGAGCCACGCACGCGCTCACTCTGCGTGCAGGTTCATGCAGCGTTCGCATTCGAACAGGATGGATTCGTGCTGCTCGTCAATCTCGGCGCCGCACACAACGCACTCCTTGGCTTCTTGAAAGTTGTTGACTGAGTATTCTGTTGTTTCTTCCCGATAGAAATCCATTTGCAATCCCTCCGTGAACGTTTTCTACATTGTATTATAACAGAACGGTTTTGTGAACCGATTGTTATAGTACATCGTGAAAAGTTCACGGGTTTTCTATTTAATGGATGACCGGCGCAGAAAGGCATCGTAGTCCTCTGGCGTATCGATGTCCTGCAGCGGCGGCGCGTCCACGTCCAGCCAGGTCGTTTCCGCCAGGTGACGGCGGAGGATGTCGCGTCCCCCCTGGTCCCCCTCAATTTGTGTCAATTCGGGGAAAAGTGCCTGTGCGAACAGCACGGGGTGTCCGGGCGTGCCGCGGTAGCGGGTGCGCACGATGTGCGTCTGGTGGCGCAGGTAAAGGCGCATCACATCTTCCACCACGCGCGCCGACAACTCCGGCTGGTCACCCAGGACGACAACGGCGCACTCGGCTTGCAGCGACTGCAAATGCTGGATGCCTGCGCGTAAGGAGGATGCCATGCCGGTGTGTGCCTGGTCGTTCCAGACGCGGTCCACCTTCTCGGAGCCAAGTGCGGATGATACCGATCGTTCCACCGCCGGCTGCGCCGGGTCATACACGACACACACCTTGCTCGAGGCGGCGCGGCTGGCGTGCAGGACGGTGTTCATCACACGCACAATGAGGGGGCTTCCGGTTTCATCCGGCAGCAACAGCTTCGGCTTCCCCATTCGACGCGACTGACCTGCGGCCAGCACCAAAATCCACGGCTGCGGCGTGTCCATGTGCTTCGTCTCCTCCTGCATGTCTTGACCCCTCCCCGCTTTGCGCGGCAGCACGGGTCGTCCAAGGCCCATCCTGCCACGCTCGGTCGGCCGGAAGTCTCTTGCCTTCGCGAGGGTAACACAGAAGCGAAAGACACTGCAACCGTCGATCCGGCTTTACCGAACGGGTCGGTGGCGGTGCGTGTTCTGCAGCGTGCGCCAAAACGCCTCTAGACCGCCCCAACTGTTGACGGCAATGATGTCATCCGCCGCTTCGCGCAAACGGCTGGCACCCCGGGCGAGCGGCGCAAAGCCCGGCTGCGCGGCAGCGGGATTGAGCCAAATCAAGCGGTGCGCCAAGCGGCGCAGCCGCACTAAATTCGTCTGAAGCCGTTCTGGGTCGCCCGTGTCCAGGCCGTCCGATGCAATCAGCAGGATGGCACCCTGCCGCAGCCGCTGTTTGGCCTCGCTTTGAAAGAACGCCTGCAGCGCGTCGTCGAGCCGGGTCCCGCCGGAGAAGTCCGGTGTTCGGGCTGCGACTTCTGACAGGGCCTGGTCGGGGTCGCGCAGGCGCAGCGCCTGGGTGATGCGCGTCAGCCGTGTACTGAAGACGTAGGTCTCCACAGAGATGCCCCGCTTCATCAGTGCGTACGCAAACCGGAGCAGCAAGCGGCTGTACGGGTCCATCGAGCCGCTCACGTCACACAACAGAACCACTGGGCGCTCCCGGTGGCGCCGGCTGAGCCGCGGCAGCGTCAGCGCATCGCGATCGCGTACAGAATTTCGCACCACCTGTGCCAGGTCAATCTCCGCACCCTGCGCCGTGCTTCGGCGCCGGCGGCTGATGTGCAACAGCGGCTGGACGGCGGCGTGCAGTTTGCCAATCTCCGCTTGCTCATCTGCCGAGAGCAAGGCGAAATCGGTCTGGCGCAGCACTTCCTCGCGGCTCGTCCCGACGGTCAGCGGAACCGCAGGGCCCTCAGGTTCCTGTGCGTCGTCATCGGGATGCGAACCCTCCATCCCGCCCAGCCACAGAATCTGCGGCCGCAGATGCGTTTGCTGCCGGAGTCTCGCCACGTTGGCCAAGAGCGTCTGGTCAGACAGCACGTGGTTCGCGGGACGCGTGAGCAGGAGGAGAAACTGGCGCCATGCGGTGTCGAACAGGCCTTGCTGCGTTCGGCTGCGAACGACCACGGCCTGAATCGCATATTTGACATCGCTGTGGCGCACGACGCCAATCCGCTGGACGGCGGTGAAAACGGCTGCCTCGTCGTCTGCGTCCACCTGGAACCCGAGCCGCCGCAGGCCGCGCAGGAACGCGACCAGATTGGGCAGCAGCGGGAGAGGGTCGAGCGCGCCGTCCGACGCGTCTGCGCGAGGGTCAACGGGGGTCATCTCGCGTCTCCCCGCATTCCTGCCTCCGCTGCCACCCCGGCTTCCGCCATCAGCCTGTGCAGCATGGGCGCGTCTCCCTGCCGCGCGGGCTGCGTCAGCATCATCAGGTCGTCGCGGTACTTGAGCAGGCACCCCAGGGTCTCTTCGATGCGCGCGGCGGTGAGCCGCCGGGTCTGCAGCGCGTCGAGGGCCTGCGCCCAGTAGATGGTCTCCGCCACCCCAGGCACCTTGAACAGCGTCTCCTGCCGCAGCCGTGCGACGAAGGCGCAGATTTGGCCCGCCAGCGCCGCGTCGACGCCGGGCACCTTGTGCCGGACGATTTCGCACTCCTTGGCGAAGCTCGGGTAGTCGAGCCAGGCGTAGAGGCATCGGCGTTTGAGCGCGTCGTGGACCTCGCGTGTACGGTTGGAGGTGAGCACCACCACCGGGATCTCGGCGGCCTGCACGGTGCCCCACTCCGGAATCGTCACCTGGTACTCCGCGAGCAGTTCGAGCAGGAACGCCTCGAAGGCTTCATCGCTGCGGTCCACTTCGTCAATCAGCAGCACCGGCGCCGGGCCTTCCGGGCGTACGGCCTGCAGGAGCGGACGCGGCAGCAGAAACCGGGGGCTGAACAACTCCGCCTCGAGTTGGTGTGTCCACCCGGTCGTCCCCTGGGCATCGAACGGTGCTTCGGGACCGCTGCCCGTTGAGGCGGCCGCAGTGGCCGCGTCAGCTCTGCTCGTGCGGCGCGCAGGTTCAGGCGGCGCTGTCTGCCCCACCCGGGCTGCTTCCGCCAGCCGAATGTGCATCAGCTGCCGGGCGTAGTTCCACTCATAGAGCGCGCTCTGACGGTCAATCCCTTCGTAACACTGCAGGCGAATGAGCGGACGCCCCAAGGCTTTCGCCAGCACCTTGGCGACTTCCGTCTTCCCCACGCCGGGCTCTCCTTCCAGAAACACGGGCCGCTCCAGGGACAGTCCGAGATAGAGCGTCGTGGACAAGGCGCGATCGGCAAAATAGGATTGTTCCGCCAGTGCAGATTCGAGCTCGTCGATGTCCTGGAATGGGTTTTTCAGTCTGCGTTCTCCTTTCCTGTCCGCCCGAGGGCGATTGTGCCCTGCAGAGCCTGCTGACAGGCGCCGCCAGGGCACAACCCTCCAGCCCTCCGGCCGGGTCTTACTTGTGGAAGACGCGCCGCAGCGCGCGGGCGACATACACCTGACACAGGTGCCGGCGGTATTCCTCGGAGGCAAACAGGTCGCCCGAGATGTCGCCTTCGTCCGCGGCATGGGAAGCGGCGGCCCGAATGGCGTCCTCCGTCGGCCGCTGCCCAAGGAGGGCCGCTTCCACCGACGTCGCGCGGTATACGACATCTGCAGCGCCTGTCACTGCGACGCGCACGGACGACACCGCGCCGCTGTCGTCGACTGCGCCCAAGGCGGCGACGCCGACCACCGCGTAGCCGGACGCGGGATGGGGGTACTTTTCGTACACGCTGACCGTGCCGCTGGGCGGGATGGTGAACGACACCTGCGTAATCAGTCCGTTCTCCGGCAGCGCGGTCAACAGCGGCCCGAGGAAGTAGTCACTGGCCGCGATGGTGTCCTCTCCCGACAGCGTCGTCACATGCAGCATCGCGTCGTACAACAGCGCAATGGCCGACAAGTCTGACGCCGGGTCGGCGTGGGCCAGGTTGCCGCCGAGGGTGCCGCGGTTGCGCACCTGCAGGTCACCAATTTGTCCGGCAGCCTCGGCCAAGGCGGGCAGCGTCTCGCGGATGAGCCGGTCGGACGCCAGTCTCGCGTGCGTGGTCAGCGCACCAATCGTGAGGGTGTCGCCGTCGCGCTGGATGCCGTGGAGTTCGGCCAGGCCGGAGAGGTCGACGAGCTTCGCAGGGTTCGCGAGCCGCATTTTCATCAGCGGCAGCAGGCTGTGCCCGCCGGCCAGCAGCTTCGCGTCCTCTGTACCGGCGAGCTGCCGAAGGGCGTCCTGCACCGATGCGGCTCGTTCATAGGCGAATGCGGCTGGAATCATTGAGCATCCCCCCTTTGCTGCATGGCGCGCCACACCCGCTCTGGGGTGAGTGGCATCTGGATGTCCCGGACGCCGAACGGCCGCAGCGCGTCCATCACGGCGTTGACCACCGTCGGGGTGGCCGCGATGGTGCCCGTTTCGCCAATGCCTTTGACGCCGAGCGGGTTGTGCGGAGACGGCGTTTCCGTGAACGAGGTTTCAAAATTCGGGAAGAACCGTGCCTTCGGCATGGCGTAGTCCATGAACGAGCCCGTGACGAGCTGGCCGTCCTCGTCGTACACAGCGCCTTCATACAACGCCTGTCCGACGCCCTGCACAATGCCGCCGTGGACCTGTCCTTCCGCAATCATTGGGTTGATGACCCGTCCGCAGTCGTCCACCGCGATGTACCGCTTGATGGCGACTTCACCCGTCTCGCCGTCGACTTCGACGACGCACAGGTGCGTCCCAAACGAGTAGGTGAAGTTGGTGGGGTCGTAAAAGGCTTGCCCTTCCAGTGCGGGCTCAACCCCTGCCGGAAGGTTCCAGGCCAGGTACGCCTGCAAGGTGACATCCTGGAAACTTGCCGTTTTGGACGGCATGCCCTTGACGCGGAACTGTCCTTCCGTAAATTCGATGTCCTCCGGCGCCGCCTCGAGCATATGGGCCGCAATCTTTTTCGCCTTTTCAATCACCCGGTCCGCTGCCACCGCCAGCGCACTGCCGCCGACCGGCGTTGTCCGTGAGCCGTACGTCCCCCACCCCATGGCGATGCGCGCTGTGTCGCCGTGGACCACTTCTACGTCTTCGACGGGAACGTGCAGTTTGTCCGCGACAATTTGGGCGAAGGTGGTCTCTTCTCCCTGTCCGTGCGGAGAGGCGCCGGTGTACACTGTCACTTTGCCCGTCGGGTGCACCCGTACCGTCGAACTCTCCCAGAGTCCCCCCTGGAACCCGACGGCGCCGGCCACCTGCGACGGCCCCAGACCGCAGATTTCAACGTACGTCGTACAGCCAATTCCGAGGTATTTTCCCTGCGCCCGCAGCTTCCGCTGTTCCTCGCGCAGATTGGGGTAGTCTGCGGCATCCAGCGCACGCCGCAGCGCCAATTGGTAGTTGCCGCTGTCGTACGTCAGTCCCATCGGGTTGTCGTAGGGAAACGCGTCGGCTGGCACCAGATTTTTTTCACGGACCGCCACCGGGTCCATGCCGATTTCGGCCGCAAACAGGTCCACCATCCGTTCCAGCAAATACGTCGCTTCCGGGCGGCCCGCACCGCGGTAGGCGTCCGTCGGCGTGGTATTGGTGAAGACCCCGTACACGTCCGCCCCCGCGTAGGGGATTTTGTAAGGCCCCGGCACAATCAGTCCAAACAGGATGGTCGGCACGCCAGGCCCGGCGGTCGACAGGTACGCCCCCATGTTCGCGATGGCCCGGACACGAATCGCCGTAATCGTGCCGTCCCGGGTGCCGGCGATTTCCACATCTTCGATTTGATCACGCCCGTGGGTCGTGGCCAGGAAGTGCTCGCTGCGGTCCTCGCTCCATTTCACGGGCCGTCCCAGCGCGCGCGCCGCATATCCCACCAGGGCTTCGTCCGGATAGCAGGGAATCTTCGCGCCGAACCCGCCGCCCACATCCGTCGACACGATGCGGAGTTTGTGTTCGGGAATGCCGAGGACGCCCGACAAGATGAAGCGGTGGATGTGCGGGTTTTGCGACGTGATCCACATCGTCATCTCGCCCGTGCTTGGGTTGTAGTTCGCCACCGTGGCCCGCATCTCCATGGGGTTGGGCACCAAGCGCTGGTTGTGGAACCGCTGGCGCACGACCACTTCCGCCTGTTCGAACACCTCGTCGGTCGCGTTCCCCGCCTTCCAGTGAAATGCGATGTTGCGCGGGGCGTCGTCGTGCAGGAGGGGTGCGTCGTCGGCCATGGCCGCCTCCTGATTGACCACGGCAGGCAAGGGTTCGTAGGACACCTTGATGAGGTCGACTGCGTCACGGGCTGTGTAGCGGCTTTCCGCCACAACCAGCGCGACCCCGTCGCCGACGTAGCGGACTTTGTCGACGGCCAGCGCGGGATGGGCGGTGGTCTTGATGTCCGAGTCAGGCGGCAGCCACGCGGTGGGGATGAGCCCCAGTTTGCCATCGAGATCGCGCCCGGTGAACACCGCGACGACGCCGGGGAGCTGGCGCGCTGCCTCCGCGTCGATGTGTGTGATTTTCGCGTGGGCGTAAGGACTGCGGAGAATGGATGCGTAGAGCATGCCCGGGAGTTGGATGTCGTCCGTGTATTGGCCCCTGCCCGTAATGAATCTGGGGTCTTCGCGTCGTTTTACGCGATTGCCCATGCCAAGCACCGTCGCCATGGCTCAGTGCCCCCCTTCCGCGGCATGCGCCGCTGCGGCCACTTCCGCTTCGCGTTGTACCTCGCGCATGCGATTGGCGGCGTACAGGACCGCCTGCACAATATTCTGATAGCCCGTGCAACGGCAAATGACCCCTTCAAGCCCTTCCCGGACTTCTTCTTCCGTGGGGTTTGGATTTTGCTGCAGCAGTCCGACAGCGGCCATCATCACCCCGGGGGTGCAGTACCCGCACTGCAGGCCGTGACGTTCCCAAAAGCCCTCCTGAATGGGGTGAAGCTGCGCGATGTCGCCGAGGCCTTCTACAGTGGTCACCTGACGGCCTTCCGCTTGGACGGCGAGGACCGTACAGGACTTCACGGCATCCCCGTCCAACAGGACGGTGCAGGCGCCGCATTGGCTGGTGTCACACCCGATGTGTGTGCCCGTGAGTCCGAGCGCATCCCGCAGGAAATGGACGAGCAGTGTTCGCGGCTCGACTTGCCTCGTGACGGTTTGACCATTCACCGTGATGGCGACTGGGGAAGTCTGTTCGTTCAACCGATGCACCTCCTAGCGTACATAGAGACCCTGCCAACCCTCCAGCGTGGTGTGCAATGTAACCGTTTTCGAATTCGGCGTTCAAACAAGCCGCTGCCGGCCTGACCCCATGACGTGCCTGTGATGCGCAGGCGCCCGCCAAGTGTGCCAGCGAACGCTGGGTCACCTCCCTCGCCGCGGAGATCCGACGGGCGGATGGCCGCTGTCGGTCACGCGATGGTACAGATGTATGCCTCTGGGTGTCTGCCTATTATTGTAGGACAATTGTGTCTATTTTGGGAAGAGGCAGTCGGAAATCGCGTGTGGCACCATGGGCACCATCCGCCCGCGCGACCTGACTCAGCCTCCAATATGCGACATTTCGACTTTCGGACGTCTGGGCGTCGCCGCGCTGCGCAGTTCGGAGTATCTGTCCCGTCGATGCTCCCAAACGCCGCGAATGGCCGCGGCCAGTGCCTCGTCCGTTTGGTCCGACCGCAAAAGCGCACGCAGGTCGAACCCCGCGGTGCCAAACAAGCAGGTATACAACTGGCCCTCGGACGACAGGCGGGCGCGCGTACACCCCCCGCAGAACGGTTGGCTCACGGAGGAGATGAGGCCGATTTCGCCGCCGCCGTCCACGTACCGATAGCGTTTGGCCACCTCTCCCGGCCGTACCGGTGCAACCGGGACCAGCGGCCATTTGGCGCTGATCTGCGACAGAATGGTTTCCGATGGGACGACATCGTCGAGCCGCCAGCCGTTGCTGTTGCCGACGTCCATGAACTCGATGAACCGGACAATCACGCCGGTATGCCGAAAGCGTTCCGCCAGGTCGAGGACGCCATCGTCGTTGACACCCTTTTTCACCACGGTGTTCACTTTCACCGGCGACAGCCCGGCTTCGGCCGCAGCCTCAATGGCGGCCAACACCTTGGCGACTGGAAAGTGAACGTCGTTCATCTTCATGAAGACAGCATCATCGAGGGAATCCAGGCTGATGGAGATACGTTTGAGGCCGGCCGCCTTCAGGTCCGCCGCACGCTGGCGCGTCAGCAGGGAGCCGTTGGTGGTCAAGGCGATATCCTCGATGCCAGGTGTCTCTGCAATCATCGCGATCAGTTGGTCGAGGTCTCGGCGCAGCAGGGGTTCTCCCCCGGTGAGCCGGATTTTTTCCACGCCAAGAGACGCAAACACCCGAACGAGTCGGGTGATTTCTTCAAAACTTAACAACGCATGTTGCGGCAAAAAAGCGAAGTCCGGACCAAAAACTTCCCGCGGCATGCAGTATCGGCAGCGAAAATTGCAGCGATCGGTGACTGAGATGCGCAAGTCGCGAAGTGGTCGCTTGAGTCTGTCGAGCGGCATTGTCCGTCCCTCCCCGTACCGCCATTATATCGCACATGGCTGCGGCATAACATGGTTTGAAGAGATGTTCACGCCGGGAGGTGAGGTTGTGGCCGAGACCATGCCAAAGGTGCGTCCGCGCATCGGGATCGCGCTGAGCGGCGGCGCCCTGAAAGCGGCCGCACATGTGGGGGTGCTGAACGCCTTGGCGCGCATGGGGGTGGAAGCGGATTGTGTGGCGGGGACCAGCGCCGGGGCGCTGATTGCGGCCGCGTATGGGTATGGGCTGCGGGAAGGTGATTTTGAGCGGCTGATGCGAACGTTTCCTGGCCGCAAGCTGCTGGACTATGGATTTCCTGTGGCCTCCGCCCTCTGGTCCATGTGTCGGTCGCGCATCCTGGGCCACAGGCGCGGTGCCGTACCGCCGCTGCCCAACGGATTGATTCGCGGCCGCGTCCTTCGCAAGTTTGTGGGTGAGGTGCTGCGCAATCGGTCCGCCTGCATGCCCTGTTACATCATTGCCACCGACCTGCTCTCCGGAAAGCCGATTGTCTTCTCGAACGACTCGCAAGCGCAGGCGCGCGGCCTTGCCGCTGCGATTGGCGATGTGGCGGAAGCGGTCACGGCCAGCTGCTCCCTGCCGGGCGTCATGACGCCGGTGCAGCGGCCGCCTTGGCTACTCGCAGACGGCGCGTGCCGGCACTATGTGCCTGTGCGCGTGCTGCGGGAAGTGGGGTGTCAGAAAATCATTGCGGTGAACCTCTATCAGCTCGATGCGGACTGGACGCCGCACTCGTTTGTCCATGTGCTGTCGCGATCGATCGACATTCTGCTGCAGGAAACGGTCGATAACGATGTGGACGGCGGCGACTTGCTGGTGCTGACGCCCAACGTGGGGAAAATGACGTGGTTGTCGTTCGATGAGATTGAAACCGCGCTTGCGGCGGGTGAACGCGCCGTGGAAGAACAAAGAGGCGAGATTGAGGCGTTCCTGCGCGAGCCGAGCCCGCTTCCCCGGCATCACCGGGCGCCTCGGCTCCGCATCCAGTAACAGTCGGCGGGACTGCTCAGTGTGTTCGGCGGATTTGGGCGGTGTTGGCCCCTCATTGCCGCCGATTCGGGCTTGTCCAGCAAAAGAAGCATGTCCTGAACACGGGGATGGAACCCAGGGTTCGGACATGCTTCCTCGTACGGTGGACGAGAAGTCCAGGATGAACGTCAGCCGACCCAGACGTCGACCGCTTTGTCGTAGGACAACGCTTCATTGCCGAACCAGAGCGCGATCTCGCGGTCGGCGCTCTCCGGAGAATCGGAGCCATGGATGATGTTCATGCCGATGGTCAGGCCAAAGTCACCGCGAATGGTTCCCGGTGCAGATTCTGCTGGATTGGTCTTGCCCATCATCGTCCGCGCGACGGAAACTGCGTTTTCGCCTTCCCACACCATCGCAAACACGGGAGAAGACGTAATGAACTGAACGAGTTCACCAAAGAACGGGCGCTCCTTGTGTTCGGCGTAGTGCTGCTCGGCCAGCTGCTGCGAGACGCTCATCAATTTCGCGCCCACCAGCTTCAAGCCCTTGCGTTCAAAGCGGGATACGATTTCACCAATCAACCCGCGCTGCACGCCGTCTGGTTTCACCATTACGAAGGTCTTTTCAATCGCCACTGTTCCAACACTCCCTCTGAATTCCTGCATGCCTGATTCGTACAGGCCTGTGTCGTGATTAGTACATTCGTTGATTCACAAATCGGGCCACGGTCGCAAGGTCTTCCTGCAGCGGCCCTGCAGGCAGGCGGTGCAGCTGCACCATTGCCTTGTCCATGTACTGCCTCGCGAGCTGTTTCGCAAACGGAAGCCCGGACGAGGCGCGGACCAATTCAATCGACGTCTCCACATCATTTCGGCTCATGTTCGGGTGAATGCGCTGGCGCAGCTCATCGCCGACGGCGGGCTCCGTGGAGGCGTGCAGCGCCGGAAGCGTCAGATTCCCCTGGCGAAGGTCGCCCCCCACCGGCTTGCCCACGGTTTGTTCATCCGCCACAAAATCCAGGACATCATCCGTGATTTGAAACGCCATGCCCGTGAAGTAGCCGAACCGCCGCAGCACCCGCACCAGTTGCGGGTCTGCGCGGGATGCGGCCGCGCCCAGCGAACAGCTCACCGAAAACAGCAGCGCCGTCTTTCGCTCCACCCGCCGCAGGTAGCGCCGCAGGGACTGCCGCCAGTTGAACAGGTCCTGAATCTGTTCGATTTCCCCTTCGCACATTCTGACGATGGCCCCGGACAGTTCCAGGTGGATGTCCCGGTTTGGGATGTCGCTCAGCATCCGAATGGCTCGTCCGAACAGGAAATCTCCGGCGTACATGGCTGCCCGGTTCCCGTATTGCGCGCGGACGGTTGGCTTACCGCGGCGTGTCGCAGCGTCGTCGACGACGTCGTCATGCACCAGCGTCGCCATATGTATCAGTTCGACCGCGCCCGCCAGGACATGCAGCCAGTCCGGTCGGCCCGACCCGACCCGGCTGCACATCAAGGCGAACAACGGGCGAATTCGCTTGCCCCCGGCGCGAAGCAGGGACTCGTTGACCTCCGTCAACTGTGGGTTTTCAGAACGGACCTGCTGTTCGAGCAACGCTTCAACAGCCTCCAAATCCGGCTGATAGCGTTCAATGACTTCCTGCATCTCCATGCGTTGGCGAATCCTCCATTTTGCGGCCGACGTGCAGTGCCGCAATGCCGCCGGTCAAGGGGTAACTCCGAACCTCCGTCAGCCCGGCCTGTCGAAAAATCTCCTCCAGTTCCAGTCTCGGCGGAAAGTCGGTCAGTGATTCCGGCAGCCAGGCATACTGTTCTTTGGCGCCAGCGGCGAGTCCTCCGATCCACGGCAGGATGCGGTAAAAGTAAAAGTAATAAATCGCGCGAAACGGCGGCCATTCCGGCTTCGACAGTTCCAGGGACACCACTTGTCCGCCAGGCTTCACCACACGCGTCATTTCGCGAAGAACCGTTAAGACGTCCGGGACATTGCGCAGGGCAAACCCGATGGTGGCGAGGTCGAAGGCGTCGTCTGCGAACGGAAGGTCCATCGCGTCGCCTTGAATCCACTCCACGCGGTCCACCAGCGCTGGCTGCTTGTGCAGCTTGACATCGGCGACGTCCAGCATCTCCTTGGTGAAGTCGATCCCGATGACGTGCCCCGACGGCCCCACCGCCTTTGCCAGCGCCAGGGTCCAATCGCCGGTTCCAGCTGCGACGTCGAGCACGTCCGCGCCTTCGCGCAGGCGGATTTGCTGCATCGCAAAGCGCCGCCAGCGCTTGTGCTGCTGAAAGCTTAAAACAGAGTTCATCAGGTCGTAGCGCCGTGCAATTCTGGAAAACACACTGTGGACATGCTCAGCCTTGCTCACGCCGCTTTTCATCCGCGGTTGCCCTCCGCAAAGGTGTGCGTCTCCAGATTCTCGCGAATCGGGACGAAGTAATCCGCGACAAAGGCGGTCATCGGACGCAGCACCCGGCTGCCGGACGATGCGGAGACATTGATGACCTCGGTCAGCCAATCGTAGATTTGACGAACCGTGAAGTGGCGCGTCATGTCTGCTCCCTGCATGTCCTCATTCGCGACATAGGCCCTGACCAGGGAGTGAATGACCTCCAGCGCCTTTGGGTTGGCATCCAAAAAGTGCGTGGCGAGCGCGACCAACAGTGCGCCTTCGACGGTTTCCCGGAGTTCCAGGTAACGTTCGGGGGTGAGCGCTGCACCCTGCTGAACCAGCGTCATCTTCGCTTCATTGACGCGACAAACCGCATCGCTCAATGCTGCAATTAACGACAACTGACCCGCCCGGGCAAGCAGATGGTAGTACTGGCTGCTGTCGTAGTCGCCGGCCAGCACCAGGAGCTGTCTGCGGCGGTCCGGTTGCCCGTCGACTTCATCGTGAATGGACAGTCCTTGCTGCAGCAGCAACAGCGCCTCCAGAATCACTTGCGCCTTGGCAGCGGGCACATGCGCAATCTGAAGAATCGCCCGCCCGACACCAAAGTGGAACCTGCTGGTGGACTGGCGAATCTGATTGTCCGCAAGAAACGGATGGTGCATATACTGTTGTACCGCCGCGTCAACACTTTGAAAGTGAATCTGGTCCGCCTCGCTCATCCAGTCCGTTATCCTCCATCTTGTTCGCTCTCGTCCGGGGCGTCCGTCGGCATGACGTTTCGGAGACACCGTCATTATAGCACAGCGTGTCCGCCGCGCCGGGCGGCCGGACACGCAGGGTCAGCAGAACCGTCACTCCATCGTGTTGATGATGCCGTGCTTCGTATACAAGACAGCTTTCCCGCGGATTTTCATGGCCGAAGTGTGTTCAGTAAACTGTGCGATCATCACTTCTCCGCGGTCCAGTTTCTCCGTGTGATGGAATTTCGTTTCGGACCCTCTGGTCATTCCGATGACCTGCACACCGTTCTCCAGCGCTCGTATAATAAAGTATTCTCCTAACACTGTTGCATCTGACATCGGAATCGACTCCCCGTGACAAAGCGTATCAGAACTCATTTCTGGTCTTGCGCAGTGGTCTTACCATGCGCTGTTTCTTGTCAAGATTATGTACGCGGCGGTTCGCCTGCATTCGATGCGAACGAAAAACCAGCGTCTGCAACGCTGGTTCATTGGTCGGAATGCCGGGATTTGAACCCGGGACCTCTACCTCCCCAAGGTAGCGCGCTACCAGGCTGCGCTACATCCCGCTATTCACACGCGCATCTGCGATTATAAACGATTCACCGCAGAAGTGCAATCCATCTCTTTGCATCCACTTGGCATGGGCGGCTTTGAAACGGCGTGCATGTGCGTTCTGCCGGGCGGCGGGCCTGTGATGGTGCTGCTCAAAAACGATGGATGAATCCTGCCGCGCCGCGGCTGGCGGCGCAGCGGCCAGGCTCAGCGAATCCCTTCGCGCAGGGTCTTACCGGCTCGAAACGCGGGCACCCGGCTGGCGGCGATGTCGATGACCTCTCCGGTCTGCGGGTTACGGCCCTTGCGCGCAGCGCGCTCCCGAATCTCGAAGTTGCCAAAGCCGACGAGCTGCACTTTCTCCCCATTGGCCAGGGCTTCGGTGATGACCTCAAAGACGGCTTCGACGACTTCACTGGCATCTTTCCGGGACAGTTCTGTGCGTTCAGATACGGCTTGCACGAGCTCAGTCTTGTTCATCCACTGTTCACCTCACAGGTTTGTCATCCATGTCTCATCCATCTGACGGGTGTGCGGAACCTCAGATTCTGCGTCTAGCGAACCTCAGCTTCCTACCTCAGCTTCCTATGGATCTATTCACGTTGTTCTCCGCCCGGCGGAAATTTATACATGGTGAGCGGTTTTTTCACGCAGAAATCGCAGGTGCCGCGCGACACCTGCGATGTTTCTCCCTGCCGTGCAATTCATATCAGGCGCTGGTGAGAGGGTTACAAGATGATGGCAATCAGGCCGCCGCTGCCTTCGTTGATGATGCGCTGCAGCGTCTCTTTCAGCTTGTATTGGGCGTTTTCTGGCATCATCGACAGCTTTCCGGAGATACCCTCGCGGACGATGGCAGCCAGGGACTTCCCAAAGATGTCGCTTTCCCAGATTTTCAGCGGGTCTTTTTCGAAGTCCTGCATCAGGTACCGCACCAGTTCCTCCGACTGCTTTTCCGTACCGACAATCGGTGCGAATTCGGATTCCACGTCGACCCGGATCATGTGGATCGACGGCGCCGTTGCCTTCAAGCGGACGCCAAAGCGTGAACCTTGGCGAATCAGCTCCGGCTCGTCGAGCGTCATTTCCTCGAGCGCCGGCGGGGCGATGCCATAGCCGGTCAGCTTTACCATCTTCAGGGCTTCGGCCACTTTGTCATACTCGCGCTTCGCGTAAACGAATTCCTTCATCATCCGCAGCAGCTGATCACGGCCGGTGATTTGCACCCCGACCACTTCTGTCAGCACCTGGTCGTACAAGCTGTCGGGCGCCGACAGGTCAATCACGGCGACGCCCTGCCCCATGTCCATGTGGGACAATCCGGCGTAGGAGATAAAGTCGTAGTTTGTGAAGTTCGCCACCACGCGGTCAATGTCGCGAATGCGGCGGATATCCTGGATGGTCTCGCGCACGCAGGTCTGGAACGATTGACGCAGCCAGTGGTCCTCGTCCAGCACCATCACCCAGTTGGGCAGGTTGACGTTGACCTCCTTGACCGGGAATTCGTACAGGGCTTCACGCAGCACGACGTTGATCTCGTGTGATGTCAAGGTCGTGCACGACAGCGCGATACACGGCACATCGTACTTCTCCGCGAGCGCGGCGCGCAGGTCCTGCGCCCGTGGGTGCTCGGGGTTCGCCGAGTTCACGACAATGACGAACGGTTTGCCCAGTTCTTTTAACTCTTCCACCACTCGTTCTTCGGCTTCTACGTACCCTTCCCGCGGAATTTCGGCAATACTGCCGTCCGTCGTCACGACGATGCCGAGGGTGGAGTGGTCAGCGATGACTTTGCGGGTGCCAATTTCAGCGGCCTCTTGAAACGGAATCGGATCGTCAAACCACGGGGTGGTCACCATCCGCGGGCCGTTTTCGTCTTCATATCCACGTGCGCCGCTGACGGCGTAGCCGACGCAGTCAACGACTCGAACATTCACATCCAGGCCTTCTGCAACGCTGATTTCCACGGCCTGATTCGGAATGAATTTTGGTTCAGTCGTCATGATGGTGCGGCCGGCGGCGCTTTGAGGCAGTTCATCCGTCGCACGGACGCGATCGGCTTCCTCTTTGACGTTTGGCAGCACGATGAGCTCCATGAACTTCTTGATGAATGTGGATTTGCCGGTTCGCACAGGGCCAACTACGCCGAGGTAGATGTCGCCTCCCGTGCGTTCCGCGATGTCTTTAAATACGTCGAATTTTTCCACGCTTTCCCCTCCCTCAAATTGACCGGCGCAGATGACTTCGCCCGATATGCTCCCGAGAGCCGGCAAACCACCACGAACGTGACGGCCACAAGACTGTCCAATGAAAAATGACAGTACATATATATGCGTGGTGACTCGGGGTATGCAAAGGAGGAACCGCCGTCCCTGACATTTGCTATGTATATGTCCGAGCCGCTTCGATAGAACGAAAAAGCGCCCCCCACTGCTTCCTCGGTTCGTCAAACAGAACCGAATTGGCGTGAGAGGCGCCGGTAGCTTATAGCTTCACCTCAGCTGAACTGCAGGCGTCAATGACTGACTTCGCTAACCTTACCCTTCGGTAATCGCCCGATAGCCTTGTGCATCGAGCAGGGCGGACAATTCGTCCGCGTTGGACATTTCTACGACAATCATCCAGCCGTCCTCATAGGGGCTTTGGTTCACTTTCTCGGGCGCATCTTCCAGCGCCTGATTGACTTCCACAACCTTGCCGGAAACTGGCGCAAACAGGTCGGAGACGGTCTTTACGGACTCCACCGTACCGAATGTTTCACCCGCCGTGACTTGTGTGCCGACAGCAGGCAGTTCGACAAATACGATGTCGCCAAGCTCGTCCTGCGCAAAGTCCGTAATCCCTATGTATGCCTTGCTGCCCTCGACCCGAACCCATTCATGCTCCTTCGAGTACTTGAGATTGCCTGGCAATTCGCTCATTAGGCTCGTGCTCCCTTCCTGTCAATTCGCATCCAGTTTACCAAACATTCGTTTAGAAATCGATTTTCCAGGCGGGCGCAATGTCCGAAACGGCGATCTCCTCAATCTCGTGGTTTCTGGCCCGGCTCATCAATTCGCGCACCGCCTTGGCAGGGTCCATGTGCTCGAAGAGGATCCCGGCGAGCTTCTCCGTGATGGGCATTTCCACATTGTATTCGCGCGCGAGTTCGACAGTTGTTTGTGTGGTTGGCACGCCTTCCACGGCCATGCCCACCTCGGCAAGCGCTTCCTCCAGCCGCTTGCCCTGTCCAATCAGCCTGCCCGTGCGAAAGTTGCGGCTGTGCCGGCTGGTACAGGTGACAAACACGTCCCCAATGCCGGACAGCCCTGCGAAGGTCAGCAGCGATGCACCCATGCGCACGCCGAGGCGCGAGATTTCGGTCAGGCCCCGGGTGATGAGGGCTGCCTTGGCGTTGTCTCCAAACCCCAGTCCGTCCGCGACGCCCACGGCCAGCGCGATGATGTTTTTCAGCGTGCCGCCTAATTCGGCGCCGACCACATCAGGGTTCGTATAGACCCGCATGTACTGGTTCATCAGCGCGTCCTGAACAGCCTCGGCTGTCTGGCGGCAGTACGCCGCGCAGACGATGGTGGTCGGCATCTGCGCGACGACCTCTTCCGCGTGGCTGGGCCCGGCAATCACGCAAAGCCTGGATTCCGCGTCCGGCACCTCGCGTGCGATGACCTCGCTGACCCGTTGGCGCGTGGCGCGGTCAAACCCCTTCACGGCGTGCGCGATGAGCGCCCCGCGCGGCACGCGCAGCGCGATGTCGTGAATGACAGCCCCAATCGACGACGACGGCACACAGACCACGACCAGGCCCGCGCCGGCTGCGGCTGCATCCATCGAATCGGTGCTGTCGAGCGCCGCTGGCAGCGACGCGCCAGGGAGATACCGCTGGTTGGTATGTACATGGCGGATTTCGGCGGCGATCTTGGGATTTCGGGCCCACAACACGGTTTCATGTCCGTTTGCCGCAAACACAGACGCAAGCCCTGTCCCCCAACTTCCGGCGCCAAATACAGCAACTTTCATCGGATGACCGTCCCCTTTTGCGCCAAGGACGCTTTCAAACAAGCGGCCTAGATGCGTTTGCTGAAAATGCGATGCTCCTTGCCCTGAACCAGGCGGACGATGTTCTCTTGGTGGCGGTAGATGGATAATATCGCAACGATGGCTGTGAACACCACAGCACCCCAATGATGTCCGAGCAGGCCGCACAAAATCGGCGTCAGAATGACGAGGATCAAGGCACCGAGCGACACGAACCGCGTGACGAGGATGAGGATGAGCGCAACAATGCCTGCGAGCACCACCGGGATGGGGAACAACATGAGATAGACGCCGATGGTCGTGGCAATCCCCTTGCCGCCGCGAAAGCCGAAGAACACCGGCCAGTTATGCCCCACAATCGCGGCCAGCCCCGCGAGGTACATCGGCCAGAGGTGGCCCCCGGTTGCGATACGCGCGATTTCGACGGCGACAACGCCCTTCAGCGCGTCCACCACCAGCACAAACAGGCCCCACTTGACGCCGAGGACGCGAAGGGTGTTGGTGGCGCCCGCGTTGCCGCTGCCATGGTCGCGAATGTCAATGCGGGCCAGCCACCGCGTGAGGAGGGTACTGGTAGATATGGAGCCAATCAGATACGCGAGGAGTATACAGAGAACGATACGCATGAGATCCTCCCTGACGAAGAAATGAGCAAACGGTCAACCGGCGCCCCGGCCGTACGGGCCCATCCGGCTGGGCTCGGCCGGGGCGGCTTCACGTTATGACCGCTGCCGAGTGAGCAGTCGAATCGGCGTACCCTCAAATCCAAATGCGCCCCGCAGCTGGTTCTCCAGATACCGCTCATAGGAGAAATGCATCAGCTCAGGCTGGTTGACGAAAACTGCAAACGTCGGCGGTTTGACGGAAACCTGGGTTGCGTAGTAAATCCGCAGTTTTCTCCCTTTATCGGACGGCGGCGGAACCGAGAGAATCGCGTCCTGAATCACGGCATTCAAAGTGGAGGTTGAAATCCGCATCGCGTGCATGTCTGCCACTTCTCTCGCCAATGGCAGAATCTTATGGATCCGCTGTTTTGTCAAGGCCGAAACGAACAAAATGGGTGCCCAGCGCATGAACGGGAATTCGGCGCGCAGGGCCTGCTCAAACTCGTGCGCCGTTTTGTCGGTCTTTTGCACCGCGTCCCACTTGTTGACCAGAAATGCAATGGCCCTGCCTGCGTCCAGCGCGTACCCGGCGACCCGCTTGTCTTGTTCGGCGATTCCGCGTTCACCGTCGATCACGACGAACGTGACGTCCGCCCGCTCAATCGCGCGGAGCGCGCGCAGCACGCTGTACTTTTCGATTTCTTCGTACACCTTGCCGCGCCGGCGCAGCCCAGCCGTGTCAATCAGGACATACGATTGTCCGTCCGATTCAAGCGGAGTATCGACCGCATCTCGTGTCGTGCCAGCGACGTCGCTGACCATCACCCTGGATTCTCCGACCAGGGCGTTGACGAGCGAAGACTTGCCCACGTTTGGACGGCCGATGAGCGCGATGCGAATGGCATCGTCGTCCGGCTCATCCACTGTTTCGGGCGCAAGCTGCTCCGTGACCTTGTCGAGCAGGTCCCCGGTGCCGGCGCCGTGTTCTGCCGAGATGGCGACGGGATCGCCAAATCCGAGCTCATAAAACTCGTAGGCGAGCGCATGGTGCGTCGGGTGGTCGAGCTTGTTCACCCCAAGCACGATGGGCTTGCGCGATTTGCGCAGAATCTCCGCGACGTGGCGGTCGGTTGCGGTCAACCCTTCGTGACCATTGGTCAAAAAGACAATCACGTCGGCCTCGTCAATCGCCAGTTCGGCCTGAACGCGAATCAGGTTGACGATTTCGTCGCGGTCGTCCATTTCAATTCCGCCCGTATCAATCAAATGAAAGGTTCGTCCATTCCATTCGCACTTGCCGTAAATCCGGTCGCGCGTCACACCGGGTCGGTCCTCCACAATGGCGACGCGTTCGCCAATCAGGCGGTTGAACAGCGTAGACTTCCCTACGTTTGCCCGTCCCACAATGGCGACTACAGGAAGTGTCATAGCCTCTTCAATCCCCTACGCAAGATGACGTGCAGCCTGAAGTGTTGCCTCGTACCGCCGCCGCGGCGGCAGTGACTGCGTATAGCCCAGTGTACCGTACAACAGCCCCGTGGCGGTGGCCGGAACCACGGCGACTTCGACGGGCAGCTCTGCCCGCACGCGATCGACCGTGTAGTCATCCAGAAACACGTCTTCATCGTCCTTCAGCATGATGTCCGGCAGCAGCAGCGTGTCGATGTCCGCAAGTTGTCCTTGCAGCTGGCGGACGATATCCTGACCCGTCAGCAGCCCCGTGACGGTGACGTTGTGCCCGTAAAAGTCGTTGACCACCGGAAAGACTTTGACGGACAGTCCCCGCACGTCGTTCAGCCGCGCCAGGCTTTTGCGGATGGTCTGCTCCGCTGAGACACCCGTCACGATGCCGACCCGGCGCGTATCGGACGCGAGCTTGCGCGGCACCTGCGGCCAAATTTCCTCAAATTCGTCCAGAAATGTCCGAATCACACCGACGCCGTTTTCAGTCTGGGCAAAGTCGTCATAATGCGACGCTGGCGGCACTTCTGCGCCCGCCAGGACGTAGAACTCGTCAGCCGCGTGCACAAACGATGCGCCCAGTTCAGGCAGCAGTTTTTCCTGCCAGATCGCGATCTGCTCAATCACCCGTTTGGCTTCATCGGGGGTGCAGGCGCGCATCTTGTGCAGTCCGCGCCGGTGTTTGGTCAGGCCCACCGGAACGACCGACAACGTCCGCACGGCTGGAAAGTACGGGTACAGGTCGCGGATGGTGCGGTCCAGTTCTTCTCCGTCATTCCACTCCGGACACAGCACAACCTGAGTGTTCATTTCGATGTTGTGCGAGGCGAGAAAGGCGATTTGCCGAAGGATCTCGCCCGACCGTTTGTTCCCGAGCATCCGCACACGCAGCTCAGGATTCGTCGTGTGCACGGACACGTTCAGGGGAGACATTTTCAAGTCGACGATGCGCTGCAGTTCCTCATCCTTGACGTTGGTCAAGGTGACGAAATTGCCGTGGAGAAACGACAGCCGATAGTCGTCATCCCGGACGTTCAAGGTCTGGCGCATGTTGGTCGGGATTTGATCGACAAAGCAAAAGACACACTTGTTATGGCACAACTTGATGCGGTCGACGGTGGGGTGCTCCCACTCTACGCCGAGTCCTTCATCGTACGACTTTTCGACTTCCAGGACCCATTGTTCACCGTCCGCCTTTTTGACTTCAATCTCCAGCTCTTCAGCGGCGAGGGCAAACTGTAAATCCACAATATCTTTCACGGGTTGTCCGTTGATTGTCACAATCTCGTCACCAGCGGCCAGCTCCAGTTCCTCTGCCAGAGACCCTGGGTGGACGGTGCGAATGCGCGGCACTCGAATTCACTCCTATTGGTACAGCGTTCATGATACTGCGTTCCTGGTTCTGCGTTCATCGATACGAACTCATTCACTCATTATGCTCCATAACGGGGCGCCGCGTCAAACGAGCGGCAGTTTGTTCCACCGCCTGCCCAGGGTGCTTCCGCCCCGCCCTTTGGCGATGGATGCAGACTTTTGCGAAATCGAACAGGAGTGTCGTCGCTGCGCCCATCCAGAAGGCGTCCATTTGGGATATCCAAGTTCGTGCCAGCAGCGCCGCGCCCGCAGCCCACCCAGCTTGATGCGCTTGCACCAGCAGCTGCCACGGGAGGCTCGAGAGGCACATTGCCAGCAAACTCTCTGGCAGGTTGTCGGTGAACACAACGGCCACCAGTGCAGCGGCACACGCTGCGACGGGCAGCGTCCAGTCGACGGGCAGATGTGCGAACAACAGCCAGTCATTTGCCCGCTGGCGAAGCCCCCAGGTGACGAAGCCGATCCAAAAGACCAGCGCAATGCGCCGCGGTGTGTGAAGCGATGCCGCGAAGGTGGCTGCCCCGACCCCCAGCGCCAAGCCGACGAACGCCCATGCACCCGCTGTTGAACTCGGGTACAGAACGTACGCACCCACCCACACGCAGGCAAGGCTGGCGACGAGGCGCAGGGTTCGCATCATCCGGGGACTCACATCTGTACCCGGTCCGGAGAACGGAACCTGACGCCGAACTTGACAGGCAAACACCGTCGCCATGCCGCCCAAGAGCGACGGATAAAGCGACTGCATTGTACACCTCCTCCACCCAGCGCGGGGATTGACAACTGTCATTGATTGTGCCCGCAAATCGCGGTTTCTACGCGAAAAAACGGCCGCGAACGCACGTCGCGGCCAAGTTGATGGATGTCATTTGAACGGCGGAAGCAAAAGGCGCTTTGTTCAGCGTCTGAACAAGTCCCCGAACAGGTCGCCCAGTGTCGCGCCCGTCCCGCCGCTGTTGTCCTGCTTCTCGAAATACTTCTGCACATCGTTGCGCCCGCCGGAGCTGCGTTCACGCGGGCGGTCGGGCGCAGCTTCCTTGATGGACAGCGAGATGCGCCGGCGCTCCGGCTCGATGCCGAGGATTTTGACTTCAACCGTCTGTCCTTCCTCGAGGACATCGCTCGGTGTTGCGACATGCTGGTGCGCAATTTGCGAAACATGCACCAAGCCTTCCAGGCCAGGCTTGATTTCAACAAAGGCGCCAAAGTCCGTCAAACGCCGGACGGTGCCGGTGACCACTTGACCCGGGCGGAGGTCATCCACCGCTGTCTCCCACGGACTGGGGGTCGCTTCCTTGATGGACAAGGAAACCTTGCCAGCATCGGGATCGACCTTGAGGATTTTCACGCGCACCGGGTCGCCTTCCTTCAAGACGTCCGACGGATGGTCGATGTGGTGCCACGCGATTTCTGAGATGTGAACCAGTCCGTCCACACCGCCGATATCGACAAACGCGCCGAAATTCGTCAACCGCTGAACCGTGCCTTCCACCAGCACGCCGGGTGTCAGGCGCTGCAGAATCTCTTGTTCGTGCTCCCGGCGCTCATCCTCCAGCACGGCTTTGCGGGACAAAATCAGCTTGTTGTTCTCTGGGTCAATTTCCACCACCCGGACGCGGACGGTCTTGCCTTTGAAGTCATCGAGGTTTTCGACAAACTGCCAGTCCACGAGCGATGCCGGAATAAACCCGCGTACGCCGACGTCGGTGACGAGGCCGCCTTTGACCACATCCTGAATCACGACGTCAAACGCTTCCTGACTGTCGTAGAGCGCCTGCAGGCGTTCCCAGGCGCCGGCGGCCTCCGCTTCGCGTTTGGACAGGACGACAATCCCCGCCTCGTCGTCGGTTTTCAAGACAACGGCGCGGACTTCATCGCCCTCCTGCACCACCTGGTTTGGGTGCTCAATATGCAAGACGGAAAGTTCACGAATTGGGATGATTCCCTCATATTTATAACCAATGTCAACCGACACCTTCTTGTCGTCGACGCTGATCACTTTCCCGGTAACAATGTCACCTTCTTGCACTACGCTTGTCTCCATCGTTTCCTGAAAATCCTCTGCCATAGACACATTCCTCCTGCACCGATAAGTTGTTGGTCACTGGGGCAGCTCATGGACTCTGCAGCGTGTGGACGTTGGGAATCCGAGCTAATACAAACATTCGTAACCAACTTTCAGTGTATGTACCGTCGCAGCCACATCAGACCCATGAACAGTGCGATTGCGCCTGGAACAAACAGAACGGCCGCGATCGACACGGGGATGGTTCCCGCCTGGTACATCACGCCAACCAACAACACGTAGCTTAACAGTAGTATGGAGTATCGACGAAATCTCGATGCGACAAATTGGCCGGTTGGGGTTGGTTTACCATTGAACTCGGTGGATTTCCCCCCGTGCCCGTCTGTCCGGGAAGCAATCGCCTTTGCGATAACGAACGCGTAGATGCATGCGCCCGCAACCAGGACGAGATACACCACCAAATCCATGAACCATTGCTCTGCGTTCAACGGGCGTGCCCCCTGTCAAGGAGGGCCTGAATCCTCGGCATCAACTCGCCCAAGAGCGCCTCGTTGCTCTGCGCCGCATCGGGCTGCAGCGGCGGCCCAAAGCGGACGGTGAGCGGGCCTCGAAAGCGGTAGGGCCCAATCACCGCGGCGGGCACAATCATGCAGCCAGCTCGCTTGGCGATCATCGCAACCCCTGGCATGCCCTTCCCCAGCTGCCCCGTCCTCGACCGATGTCCCTCCGGGAAAATCACCAGACACTGGCCTGCTGCCGTCACAGCGAAGGCGTGTTTGATGGCAGCTCGGTCGCCGATGCCCCGGCGCACGGGAAAGGCGCCGAAAAACTTGAGAAAGCTTGCGACCGGCTTGATGCGAAACAACTCTTCCTTCGCCATGAAGTGCACAAACCTCGGTGTGCTGGCACCCAGCATAATCGGGTCAAAGTTGTGAATGTGGTTGCAAGCCACAATCACAGGGCCCGTTTTCGGGATGAACTCTTGTCCTTCGACGCGCCAGCGGAATACGCCGTGGATAAGCGCCAAACCGACGGCCCGGGCCAGCCGATAGAGTGGATGACGAAAGTGATCACGAACGTCAGCCATGCAGCACCTGCCTCGCGATGGAGAGAATTTCGTCGGCCACGTCTTCGACGCTCTTGCCCGTCGAGTCAACGACAATCGCATCTGGCGCCTGGCGGAGCGGCGCGACGGGACGTGACGCGTCCCGAGCGTCGCGTTCAGCCATCGTGGCCCGCAGTTCCTGATAATCGACGCAAAACCCCTGGCCTTCCATTTCACTCAGGCGGCGTCTGGCGCGTTCATCGAGATCGGCAGTGAGAAAGATTTTGACGTCCGCATCCGGCATCACCACCGTGCCGATGTCCCGTCCGTCCATCACCACCGACTCGTGCCGGCTGAAGTCCCGCTGCAGCGCGGTCAGGATGTCCCGCACCGCTGGATGGGCTGACAATTCGGATACCATGCCGGACACGGCCGGGGAGCGTAACTCCTGGGTAATCACGCGTCCGTCTGCGAGGATATCCACTGTGTCGTGCTCGCTGCGTCCGCAGGTTAAGGGATGCTCACGCAGCATGGCCACCAGGCCCGCCTCATCTGAAGGAGACACACCATACGTCTGCGCAAGCCAGGCGACACCGCGGTACATGGCGCCCGTGTCGACATAAAGAATCCCCAGCCGTTTGGCAACTGTCCGGGCGACGGTGCTCTTGCCAGCTCCAGCAGGTCCATCGATCGCGATGCGTACGTGATTCATGGTTTGATTTTCCTCCGAAGAAGATGGATTCTTGCCCTGCAACAATAAAAAGCAGGCCGTTTAGCCCGCTTTCGGAGTGCGTAGTGAAAACATCCGCTGGAAACTGGTGCAATTCCGTTGCTTCGAGAAAGCGGCCCGACGCAGAACGACACCTTCATACTAGCATAGGGCATCAGAAAGTGGCAACTTCATGCGGGTCATGATTCATGCGGTTTTGCCGGGCGTCACTCACTGAAAAAGCGAACGTTCGGTAAATCTAGTGAAGGGTCATCCTTTGTCAATGAATAACTCATGCCTGGAAGTGGATAGGCCAGGTTGGGGTCGTTGTCGTCGACCTCAATGTCCACGGCGCCGCCGGTCTTGGAACGCACGAATTCGATTTGATCGTTCGGATGGACGGTCAGGTGGAGGGACGGGCTGGTAAAGCTGCCTGCGTACTTGCCGTTCACGAGCACGCGGACGTCAGGGCGCGGACCGGTGTCTGGTGACAGGTACAACGTGATGCTTGCCGATTCGGAGCCTCCCGCGCTGGACGCGGCTGCAGGCGTTACCTGCACAAAGCGGCCCGCCAGCGCGTCAACATGGTGACGTACGGCAGGGATGGCCGTGAGCATTTGAACGCCGACCAGCACAGACAGTACGCCGAACGCAGACGGCACCAGCATGCGATCGACCCACTCTGTCCCCTGTAACCACTGCACATCTTCGGAACGCCTGCTGTCAGACATCGTACATCCCTCCGCTGCTATCCTATGCAGACAAGCAGCGTTCCATGTCGAGCAGAGGCTACTTGGATAAACTGGCCAGAATCTGGCGCTGCCGATAGAATGTATACTGAATCACGCGCTGGCGCAATTTCTCATCCATATTGACAAACCTGCAAGAAACAATGGCATAGCCGTGATCGTTCCGAGCCCCGACGCGGACCACCCGCGCTGGCGTGGTGACTGTAAATTGGTTCGGGGGCAGTTGAAAGGTCAGGACCAGGTCGGTCCCCGCCGACAGGTGAAGTGTGGGCGGCACGCGAAGCGACAAGCCTCCCCCGCTCAAATCCTGCGTGTACACTTCGTGCGCATCGGCATTCGGCGCCATCGAGACCTGCACCGGCAAATCGGCTGGCACGCGCACAAACTCCCGGCGCTGTTCGCGAATGATATCTTTTTGTTCCGGCACGGGAATGCGCCACGTCGGCCGGCCGTTGAGGGGTTCCTGCAGCAAGAGCTCGCTGCGAAACTTGCAAAGCGCGCCGTCGCGCGCGTGAAATTCAACCCACAAGGCTGTGCCTGGGGCTACGGTGGGTGGAGTTTCGGCTGCTTCCGATTCCTCTTCGGCTTTCGGCAAACTGGGAACGTCAATGCGTATGAATTCCGGTGTCAGGTCGAGCATTCTGGAGATCAACACCGTGTGACCTTCGTCCTCGGTGTGAACGCGAAGGACTTGTCCGATGGCAGGCAATGGCATGCGCGCACCTCCGATGTCGTATGCCACCATTATATGGTCAACGAAATCAATCGAAAAGGGGATGACCCCCTTTTCGACAAATTCCGATTGGACGGACGGTCACGTGCGTGACATGCTGGCTTGTGGAGGAAAAACGCCGTTCGCTACAGGTGGTTCGTCAACTGCGTGTTGCGCATTTCCTGGCCCGAGTTCGCGTTCATCAGAATCTGGTACGACTCGCCGTGGCTGGTGCCGTAGAACGCCACTGCAGGCTGCGCCTGCTGGTTGGTGTCAAACGCGATGACCGGCTCCTCTTCCCGCACGCGAAACGCTGGGCTCAGCCGCTTTTCCAGCTGCTGCGCCGTGTACCGCCGAGCGGGTACAGCCGTCATCGGATGCGCGTAGTACGGTGTCGCCTCATAGCCCACGACCTTGCCCGTATCGAGGGCGATTTGAAGCGTGATGGTCCGGTCAATCACGGGCGTGCCCCGGTATGTCGGGGAAAGCGTGACATACAGCGTATGGTCGAAGCGGCTGGTGGAAGCGGGTACAAACGCTCCGTATCCGCGCTGTTTCAGCCAAGCAGCGGCCTTTTGTTCCGCCTGGACCACATCGATGTTGGTTTTGGACCCGATGGTTTGGTTCAGGTGGAACGTCAGGACATGTCCGCCTCGCTGCGTGACTTTCCCGTATACGTTCCCGGCCGGGGTTTGCCCGCTGACAAAGTACACGGGCGGATTTGCCCCTGCTTTACTCGGTGCCGCCTGCCACGGCTTGGACTGCGTCCAGCCGGTCAACTGGGCCATGGTGCGGACGGCCTCCTGGCTGGTGATGCGCGGACCCGTCACCATTGGTTTGGTCGGCGCGGCGGCAGCACTGGCCTGATTCCATTTGGCCGCCGCGGCGTCCAGGTTTTTCAGTCCGTCGACGAAGGTCTGCCGCGTATGGGCGCTCGTCGCATTGCCGACAAACGCGCCGGTGCCGGGTGTACTTCCGGCTGCGCCGCTGACAGGCCTCGCCCATGGCAGACTGGACTTGTTCAAGCCGAGCGTCTCCACCCAAGAAGCCGTCGCAGTGCCGACACTAGGCTGCAGCTGCTGCAATTTCTTCACCAGGGTGCCCGTGTTGCCAAAGTCCGTGTCCAACTGCGCACGCGCCTTGGCATTGGGCGTTGGATTCGTCAGCAGCTGCGTCCTCGCATAGGCGCCCACGTGGGACGTGAACGTCTTGATTTGCCCATCCGGCAGGACATTGACCGGAATGCGGGACAGCTCGGCATCCGCGGCGTCGCTGAAGCGAGCGATGTTTTGCAGTCTTGTCCGATACGTCGCCGCATCCCCCGTCACGATGGCCTTGCCCAATTCGTTGTGAAGCTGTTCAAGATCCGACACAAAGGCTTGGTACGCGCCGTTGTAGGTGTTTTCCAAGTGGACCGCCATCGCTTGGCGCTGCTGGTGCTGGTCGTAACCCCACCACCCGGTTCCTGCTCCAACGACCACCAGGGCAACAATGGGAAGCGCGATCCAGGTCGTACGATGGATTCTCATGTTCATCCCTCCAGGGGTCTTGTGATCTAGGAACTGCAGAAAATATGGTGCCCGATGGTGACGATTTCTGGTTTCGACCAAATCCAGGGACTTGTCGCTGTTGCCGGATCAAAGTAATAGGTCGCTCCGTGTGAAGGGTCCCATCCCTCGACAGCGTCCATGACGGCCTCCTTCGCCTGTGCATTGGGGGTCAGATTGATTTGACCGTCCTGAACCGAGGTGAAGGCCAACGGCTGATAAATGATGCCTGCGACGGTGTGTGGAAACTTGCTCGGGTCCTTCAAGCGGTTCAGGATGACAGCCGCAACGGCAACTTGTCCCTCGAACGGTTCGCCGCGCGCTTCCGCGTACACCACATGTGCCATTAACGACAAGTCACTCTGGCTCAATCCGCCAGCCGTGCTCGGCAGTGCGTCCGCCGCTGCGGCCGAACCCGCGGCACTGCTGCCGCCGCTGGACGCGCTTTGGTTGGCGCTGGAACTGGAAGATCCCGATGCACCCGCCGGCCGATAGTGCCAGCCCTTCGTGGCGGCGACCAGTTTCTGCCGGGTCTTCAAGTCGACAATCCCCGTCGCCCGGCCCATGAAGTTGTATTGAAAGTCCCGCACGGCCCAGTACGTGTCCCAGCCAAAATCGCCGTCAATTTTGCCGTGATAATACCCCAGAAATCCCAGCCTGGCCTGCAGTTCGTCGACGTTGTAGCCGCGACTGCCCACCGTCAGCGTCTCCATGGTAAACGCGTTGACCGGCGGAGGTCCCGCTGCGAACGTTACGACCAAAGCCGCCAAGCAGCCGGTTATCGCCCCTATAAACCGTCTTCCACGTCTCATCGTCGGTGCTGCGCCTCCTGTCCTGAGTAGGATCATTCGGGAATCACCGCTATTTTGCCATCCGTAAAATAGAAATATGCCTGTCCCATGGACAGGCATATCGCGCATCGATATGGCAGAAATTCCTGAGCTTCAATGCAGAGGTTCTACGTCAAAGTCCTCTTCATTGTCGCACAAACACCGCTTAAAGCCGGTCTCAATGTGCCCTTTTGGATCCCGTACCCCGCGGAGAATGAACGTTTCTCCACACTTGCGGCAGCGAATGTGAACCTTGATTCGTTGGTGCGGCACTGCCATATCATCGCTCACTCCTTGAGGCATGAGTGTTTCCGACCGCATTATCAGAGTACCCCCTAGTCACTTGGGTAAATCATCTTTACAGGATGGTCGGCACGTTCCGTAGATAAACTTTCCAGTGCCAAATAATCCATTCGCCGCAGGCGAAAAATTTCCTGCCTGTCTGTCTACACCCATCCTCGCAGCCTGACCGCGTCCGCAACGCGCCGAATGCCAACGATGTACGCAGCCAGCCGCGGATTCACCCGATATTGTGCAGAAGCCTTCAAAATCGCGGCGACACTGCGTTCCACCACGGATTTCAGCCTCGCGTTCACTTCTTCGTTGGTCCAGTAAAATCCTTGTTTATTTTGCACCCACTCGAAGTACGCGACAATGACTTCACCGGAGTTTGCGACCATGTCTGGAACGACCAGTGTGCCTTGATCATGAAGCAGCTGTGTCGCAGCCTGCGTCACTGCGCCATTGACGGCTTCTACAACAATCGAGGCCTGAACGCGGCTTGCGTTTGTTTCGATCACCTGGTTTTCCGTTGCCGACAAAATCAGCAAATCGCACGGACGCTCCAGCAGTTCCCGGTTGGAAATCGTGTTGCGAAACAGCTTCGTCACGGTGCCGAATGAATCCCTGCGTTCCAACAAGTCTTCGATATCCAGTCCGGCTTCGTCGTACAGGGCTGCGTAGGCATCCGAAATGCCGACAATCAGCGCCCCGGCATCCGCCAGAAATTTGGCCAAATAGCTGCCTGCGTTGCCGAATCCCTGAATCACAACCTTGCACCCCTCGATGGGGATGTGTTTGGTGGTCAACACGCGGTCGATGCACATCGCGATCCCGTTGGCGGTCGCTGCTTCACGCCCTCTGGTTCCCCCCAGAACAGCGGGTTTCCCCGTGATAAACCCTGGCGAATCAAATTCGCGCAAATGGGCGTATTCATCCAGCATCCACGACATCGTCTGAGCGTTGCTGAAGATGTCCGGCGCTGGGATGTCTTTGGATGGGCCGACAATTTGGCTGACCGCGCGAACAAAGCCGCGGCTCACGCGTTCGATTTCCGGAAACGACATTTCCCGCGGGTCACAGACAATCGCACCCTTCCCGCCGCCGTACGGGACGTCCGCGATGCCGCACTTGATGGTCATCGCCAACGCCAGGGCTTTGACGTCATTCTCTGTCACGTCCGGGTGCAGACGAATGCCGCCCTTGGTGGGTCCGACCGCGTCGTTGTGCTGGACCCGATAGCCAGTAAAGACCCGGACCGAACCGTCGTCCATCCGGACTGGAAAGCGGACCGTCAAGGTGCGAAGGGGTTCCTTTAAAACCTCGTACATGGCGTTGTCGTATCCCAGCCGTTCCAGTGCCTGCGCAATCAGGTCCTGTGTATCGATCAGCAGATTCGCGTGGGAATCTGTCGCTGCACTGTGCTCTGGTTCTGTAGACATTCCGGATTCGGTATTCACAGAGTCCCTCCGTACATTGAGTCATTTTCCAGATTTACAAATCCTTGCGTGCGGACAACGTGCCGTAAAACCGCATTCAGTATACAACGAAGTTTTTTCACTGCAAAGTCCGCGTTCCGGAATGAAATGCCGGGGATGGGCTCGTGCGGTCGGTGGAAAACTGGCGATCACAAAGGAGGCTTCCTGCACATGCCCGGAGGACGGAAACCCAATCAATGGGTGATGGTGATTTTGGCGCTGATTCCAATGCTCATGGTGCTTGGGAACGCGGTACTGATTCCCGGCCTGCCACAGATGCAGAGCCGCATGCACGTATCCGCCATGCAGGTGAGTCTGCTCATCACCTTGTTTTCCGTGCCGGCCGGGGTAGTGATTCCCATTGCAGGCTTTTTGTCCGACCAAGTGCAGAGGCGATTCGTCATCGTCCCCGCCCTGCTGCTCTTTGGCGCCGGCGGGGTGCTGGCAGGATGCGCTGCCTGGTTCCTGCCAAACCCGTACGTCTGGGTGCTGGCCGGCCGAGTGCTGCAAGGTATGGGTGCGTCTGGAACGGCCCCCATCGCGATGGCGGTGGTTGGTGATTTGTTCAGCGGCGACGCACGCAGCAGGGCCCTTGGCATCAATGAGGCGGGCAACGCACTTGGCAAAGTGATCAGCCCCATTGTCGGATCCGCCGTGGCTGCCATTGCGTGGTTCGCGGTTTTTTTCATTTTTCCAGTGCTCTGCTTGCCGGTCGCAGCGGCGATTTGGTGGCTCATTCCAGAGCCTGCGAAGGACCGGCAAGGTCAGCCGCTCGGGCAGTACATTCGGTCCCTCAAGGAAGTCCTGCACCGCGACGGCCGCTGGCTGTGGGTCGCCTATTTGTGCGGTGCCGCAGGGTTGTTTACCCTGTTCGGCATCCTGTTTGACCTCTCCGAACTTCTGGAAACACAGTACCACATGATGGGCATGCGAAAGGGCCTGGTCCTCGCCATCCCCTTGCTGGTGCTGTGTTCGACCGCACTCGTGGCTGGTATCGTCATCAAAAAAAGAAAGCCGCTGATGAAGTGGATGGTCATCGGCGGCTTCGCGGTACTGGCAGCTGCACTCTGCGCGGCACCCTTGACCGGCCGCAGCGGCTGGTGGCTGGTGGCATTCAGCGCTGTCGGCGCCTTGGGCATTGGCTGTGTCCTGCCCAGCCTGAATATGTTTATCACCTCTGCCGTGGACAAGTCCCGCAGAGGGGTGGTCACCAGCCTTTACGGCAGCGTGCGGTTTCTCGGTGTCGCTGCAGGTCCGCCAGCCTTTACCTGGATGCGCAACCTTTCGCCGGCGTTCATGTTTTTTGCGGTCGCCGCGCTGGCCGTAGTCTGCGCCGTGCTGGTACTGTCTTTGTTTCACGTCCCCGCCGACGAACCGGCGAAGGAACCTCGGCCGGAACGACCCAAGGGGCGCATCCGCGCGCGCGCCTGACCGCGGACAGCTGTAATCATGAGTTTTCGCCGCGCCGCATATGAATGATGGGGACATGCTGTACGAGGGGATGGAAGCTATTGCAGACCCCAGACCTCTTCCTCATCATCTTCATTGTGCTTGGCGCCGTGTGCCGCGTGAACCTGGTGTCTGTGGCCGCCAGCATTCTGCTGGTCGTGCGGATGCTGCACTTCAACCGTTACTTGCCCCTGCTGGAGCGAAGGAGCCTGGAGCTCGGGCTGTTGTTTTTGATGATCTCGATTTTGGTCCCCTTAGCCATGGGGAAACTCTCTGCCCGGGACATGGCGCACACCGTGTTCAGTGTGGCGGGCCTGCTGACCATCGCGGGCGGCGTCGTGGCCACCATGATGAATGCAAAAGGGCTTGCATTGCTGCAAGCCTATCCATCGTTGCTGCTCTGCGTCGTCCTCGGGACCGTGCTCGGCATCGTACTGTTTCGCGGCATGCCCGTGGGGCCGTTGATGGCGGCGGCCCTAGCAGCAGCGGCCCTCTCCGTGTACGGCTGGTTCAAAGGGTAAGCGCATCGTGATCGCGATGCACAGAAAACACCCCAGCGGATGCCGGGGCGTACAGTGCGCCGCTTGGCGCCTTACAACGGAAACTGCATCACGATATGCTGAACCGCATTCGACCGCAGGATGCACTTGCCGTATTCCTCCAACACAGCGGTGGTCACTTCCGAGTATTCACCGTACTCGTGGAGAATCGACCAAATCGAGTCGTATTCATCTTCCTGAACCGAATCCTCGTCCACAAACAGCTGATACTTGCCATTGTATTGATACAACGAGGTGTGAATATCGTAGTCGTACAATGCGTAGCTCACGCGAACGACGTCTTCAAAGTCGGGAAAGCTGAACACGAACGAGGAGAACATCGTATCAGACAGTTCGACATCCATTGCATCGTCGTCATCTGCCGTGCGACCGTGTCCAGGCAAACTGGGCACTCGGGTGACGATAATGACCACCCCTTCGGAAGGCATCGTAAACGCCTCGACCGCGATGGGTCCAGCGATTTCAAAACCAACCTCTGCATAGGCGGTTTCCATCATATCCCAGAACAATTCCTGGACTTTTTTTCCGTTCAACCAGATTTCATCCCGGTCAATGCCGCGTTCCTCGAGATCGTCGTAGCTGACGAAAATCCGAACCTTGTCTTTTGCGAGCCGTTCTACATGCATCCCGTTCCCCTCCTTTTCGTTCGCGTCGTGCGTTTCATCTGGACGGTGAACGAATCACAATGCTTATTATAAAGTATTCGCCAATTCAAACATGGCGTGCGCGTATATCTCGATGCAGCGGAAATAATCTTCCAATGCCCAACACTCGTCCTTCTGGTGCGCGAGGTCCGGCTGCCCTGGAAACAGTGCGCCGAACGCGACCGCGTTTGGGATGGCCCGCGCGTAGGTCGCGCCGCCGATGGTGATGGGATCCGCGGGTGCGCCTGTGTGCTCAGCATACACCTTCAAGAGGGTCTTGACCACCGGGCTGTCCAACGGGACGTGCAATGGCGCGAGTCCCCCTTCCCCCGTGACGCGCCACTTATCTGATACGTATTCTTGACAGCGGGCCAGTAATTCCTCTTTTGTCACGTTTAAGGGGTAACGAATGTTGAACAAAAACACATACTGGTCGCCGTCGAGATACGCCCTGCCCAAGTTGGAGGTCAGCGCGCCGGTGATGTCATCCGAACATTCGAGGCCGAGGGCGCCGCCCTTCGTGTCCTGCACGGCGATGCTGCGCCACATCGACGCGTTGGAGACGGATTGGCCAGACAGCACGCAAGCGAGTTTGACAATGGCGTTCACGCCCCGGTCAGGCTCGCTCCCGTGCGCGGAGACCCCATGTGTGACAATTTGAATGCGCGACCCACTGACGTTGACTTCGACGTCAAGCTGGTGCTGCCGCGCGTATTTGTACACCTTTTGCTCCCACTCTGCGGCCGCTGTTTCCGAGTGGCACTCAACGACTGCGTAGGCGTGGTCAGGCACCATGTTGGTCCGCTGCCCGCCTTCGAACGCCACGACCCTGGGGTTCATGGAGTCCGTGTCTGCGTGGATGGCAATCCGCAGCGTCAAGGTCCCCTTTTCCGCGTAAATGAGCGGAAAATCGGCATCTGGGGTAAAACCCCCAAGGGGAGCCGGCTCTTTGGCAAAGTAGTGCGCCATGCACTCCCAGCCGCTTTCTTCATCCAATCCAAAAATCAATCGAATCTTGCGGCGGGGCTTCATCCCCAGCCGCTTGAGCGCGATGAGCGCCCACAGGGTGCTCATTGCAGGTCCCTTGTCGTCAATCGCACCGCGGGCGTAAATCAGGCCGTCGTGAATCTCTGCGCCAAACGGCGGGTACGTCCAGTTCGATCCGGCCGGCACCACATCGAGGTGCGACACGACGGCCACATACTCGTCTCCCTCGCCGTACTCCACATGGCCCGCGTAGCCGTCCACGTTCTTCACAGCAAAGCCTTCCTGCTGCGCCAGGTTCAACATATATGCCAGGGCTCGCGCCGGTCCTGCACCAAACGGCTGGTCCGGCAGCGGAGCCTCTTCTACACTCGGGATCTGCAGCAGTTCCTGCAGCGACTGAACCATGTCCTGCTTGGCGGTCTCGATAAATTCTTTGAACACGCCGCTTTCACCTCATTGTGTCATCAGGTTGACTCGCGTTCTACTACGTTATGCTGCAGCGTGACGGTGTAACTCTCGACGGGCTCGTCCAGCAAGAGTTTGGTCAAAAGGCGCATGGACACAGCGCCAAAGTCGTACATCGGCTGCGCCACGACCGTCATTTCCGGACGCACCATGACCGCCAGGCGCGTGTTGTCGAACGCCATCACTTTGACGTCTTCCGGCACGCGCTTGCCGACATCCTGTACCGCGTGAATGGCGGCAATCCCCAATTCGTCGGTCGCCGCGACGATGCCGTCGACCGCGTGCTCCTGCAAAAACGCTTTGATGAGCGGCAGCGCTGTTTCGTAGCGGCCGTTCTTGGCGTCGACCCGCATCAAACGGCCCTCCAGGCTGCTTTCCATGCCGCTGCCCCGGCGGTCCGCCAAAACAGACATGCCCGGCGTGGGTGTCACGTATGCGATGGCGTGACAGCCCTTCTCCCTCAGATACATGGCAGCGTCGCGGCCGGCTCTGCGGTTGTCGACGTTGACGGATGGAATGCGGCGCTCCGGGTCTTCCGTGGAACAGAGGACGACTGGAATCTGCGCCTGCTCAAACGCGTCGATATGCGCCTTCTCCAAGCGATTGGTCATGTAAATCAGGCCGTCGACCTGCTTCTCCCACATCGTTCCGACCAGGTCGACTTCGCGCTGCACCTGAGCGTCTGAATTCGTCAAAATGATGTGGTAATCATACATGGTTGCAATATCTTCAATGCCGCGAACCACTTCCGCGACAAAAGCTGCCGAGACATCTGGCACGATGACGCCGATGGTTC
This sequence comes from Alicyclobacillus cycloheptanicus, assembly GCF_028751525.1. Classification (GTDB taxonomy): domain Bacteria; phylum Bacillota; class Bacilli; order Alicyclobacillales; family Alicyclobacillaceae; genus Alicyclobacillus_L; species Alicyclobacillus_L cycloheptanicus. The sequence goes on along the minus strand of NZ_CP067097.1, from coordinate 3,423,256 downwards.
GCGTGCGTTTACTTGCCAAGCCTCGCGCGACCGCGTTCGGCCGGTATCCCAGCTTTGCGATCGCGTCCAAGACGCGCTGTTTGGTATCTTCCTTGACCACTGCTGTGCCGTTGAGTACGCGCGATACTGTGGCCATGGAGACCTTGGCTTCGCGCGCCACATCATAAATCGTGACTGTCACGGTGCGACCCCTCCGATGCGCTGTTGTCCAGGCATACTTTTCACCATCATATCACGGATGTGGAACATACGTACAAAATTCCTGTCCTCACCGCCGGTTTTTGAAGGACTTTGAAACGAGCGGGCACGCTGCCGGATGTCGATCTGACATCCGCCGCACGGTAAAAAGGAAAAGAGCCCGGAACCCTCCGAACTCTCCTCCAGCAGCAACAGCGTATGGTGCGGGTGAAGGGACTCGAACCCCCACGGTCGCCCGCCAGAACCTAAATCTGGTGCGTCTGCCAATTCCGCCACACCCGCGTGGTCATTTTGTGCAGTCCAGCCTGCAGGGTTTCCCACACGCTCAGGATTCCCTGCACCCTTCGAACACGCCCGCGCTTGTGCGGTGAGTCGACGTACATGATAACACCACATCGATTTCACGTCTACCCACTTAATAGGTTCCTTTGATGACAAAGAATGAACCGCGAATGGTTCCAGCGAGTTTCGATTTCTGACGGGCGAACTTGAATTTGTCCGCTAATTCCTTGGGGACCTCCATTCCCTCAGACAGCTTAAAACCAACCGCCCGCTTTTTCGGGTCGTCGATGGTATACATGACGTTGACGACCAGCCCGTCTTCGTAAAACACGTAGGCATACTGGATGTTGTCCACTTGAAAGCGGGACGTTTCCAAGGGCTTGGCGGCCAGTTCCAGATTCCGTTCTTCTTTCAGGATTCGATTGACGTAATCGAGTGTTTCCTGGCTTTCGCTGGCCGGGACGACGGTAAATGCATGCTTGTATTTGTTCATAAAGTAACGAGCTTCGTTGGCCCGCAGGCCAGCCAGCGCTGCGGCGACGGGTGAAGATTCCAAACCCGTCGTCGACACGTTTTGAAAATCGACTTGATAGGACATGTCCAAAGCTCCCTTTTCGCTCATGGTTCCAACAGCTTCGCAAGTTGCCCGCACCAATTCGTCCAGCCCCACCTTGCGCCTTGCAGGCCTTGCTCATTGCCGATGCCCGTCTGTTCGAGATGGAGATTCACCTTGCCGTCACCCAAATCCTGCAGGGTCAACGTTACCGTATGCTTTTCCCCGCTTTCCAAGGTATACGACAGCCGGTGCGGCTCCTCCACGAGCAGAACTTCTCCTTCAATGATGCCATTCCACCCATTCCTCGGCGGCATGCGAAATTGAAAGCGGTGCCCGACGACAGGCTGAAAATCATTGTCAGCGATCCACTTGGCCAGTTTGCTTGCGTCGGTCAAAGCGGACCAAAGCTTGTCCACCGATGTCGTGAACTGAAAGTCTAAGGATAACGTCAAACTCACCCTTCTTCCTCCTCCAGAAGCTGGTGCAGGCGCACCATGTTCTCTTGCCAAAACTTGCGGTAGAAACTCAGCCAGTCTTCAATTTCCTTGAGTGGAGCGGGGTTGAGCCGATAACGCGTCTCACGGCCAACCTTCCGGTGGGTGACAAGCCCTGCTTGTTTGAGAATGGTCAGGTGTTTGGAAACCGCCGTCCGTCCGATGCTGAAGTGTACGGTCAAATCGTGCAGCGGCCATTCCTTTTCATCCGCCAGCAGACGAAGCAGCTCCCGCCGCGTCGGGTCGGCAACGGCCGCATAGACGTCCCGCTCCGGATGGGGGCTGTTCACAATCACCACCCTGCTTTCATTTGTGGAAAAGACACTGTATGGTGTCCTGTCTAATTCATCATAGGACACCATATGGTGTCGTGTCAATGGACGGTCAGGACCAAGTCGTCTGCCCACGTGACGCATCAGTCGTGTGGTCGTCCGAGCGCGCCCTTGCAGCCGTCTCTCCCCGCCATTCACCCCGGTTCCATGGTCCGCAGTCCTGCTTCCGCTGCGTAGGGGCTCAGCCTTGCTTTTCCGGCCGCACATCGCTTTGGCGCGTGCACCCACAGCACGTGCCGGGCACGCGTCATCGCGACGTAGAACAGTCTCCGCTCCTCTTCCTCCGCTTGTCCATCCAACGCCGGCGCTGATTTTTTCCGCCGGAAGAGCGATGTGTCGTCGTTCGCCAGGTAGGGATTTTGCGCCACAGCGCCAACGATGTGCACGATGTCCCACTCCTTGCCCTTGGCGTCATGAAATGTGCGAAACTGGGGCATCGCGTCGGGCACCACGCCTTGACACGCACGCCAGGCGGCCAGCAGTTGTCGTCTCGTTCGGGCCAGGATCGCGACATCCGCGCCGCTGTCATAGCGTCTGGCTTGGCGCACGAGGCCGGCGACGCCCACCGCTTCCGCCGCCTCGCTTGGCCACAGGTGTGTCCCGCAGCGGCCCGGCGCCGCACTGAACGCTTGCATCTGTTTCTCCATGCGGTGCCGATTGTGTGCAATCAGGCGTACCGCCGCCAGCACAATCGACCGATCGGAGCGGAAATTGGTCGACAGACGGTGGCATCTGGCATCGTGGTAGCTCAACTGAAAATCCAATAGCCCGGATGGGCTTGCCCCCCGAAACCCGTAAATGGACTGGTCGTCGTCGCCGACGACAAACACCGGGCACCGGGACTGGTGCACCAGGAGCCGAACGATTGCCCACTGAATCGGATTGGTGTCCTGGTACTCGTCCACCAACAGGTAATCGAACGCTGGGAGCTCTGCGCCGTGCTCTTCCAAGGTTTGCGCAAACGCCACCAGAATATCGTCAAAGTCCCAGCGATGGGCACGCGCTTTCATATGTTCGTAGCGTGTCAGCACCGCTCCTTCGACACCGCCCATGGCGCTGTCGACGGGCCACACCGATTTCTTGCGTGTGTTCGCCAACAAGAGGCGCCGTACCGTGTCCATGTCGCCGACGCCGAACTTTTGCGCTGCCGCACGCATCAACTGTCGCTGTTCGAGCTGTCCAAGAATGACGGGGATGTTTGGGGTGTGGGCCAACAGCATTCGAAACGCTTGACTGTGAAAGGTTCCCAGTGGAAGCGCGCCCACATCACCGTCCGCCAGCCCTCGTTTGCGCATGCGCTGTTTCATGTCCAAGGCTGACTGGCGCGTAAAGGTCAGCGCCAGCATGCGCCCTGCCGGGACATGCCGGTGTTTGAGCTGCCACGCGATGTGTTCGGTCAAGACCGTCGTCTTCCCGCTCCCAGGGGATGCGTAAATGGACGTGTTCGACGGCGTGTGTTCGATGATTTCCCGTTGCTGCTCCGTATACATCTCGGTACCCCCGCGACGACTGACATCTGCAGCTAGCCCCATTTTGGATGAGTGCCTCGCCGGTGTCCATGACGCGTAGAAGCGTATGCGGACGGATTGGAGAGACCGCCGGCATGTAGACGCGTCCTGCCTGCATTGGCGCGCCGCTCACAGATGCCGCCGCGACGCCGGATTGGAGCGGACAGATGGGACATGCTATCATGATTGCGGAAAGGGGCAGGTCAATGGCACTCTTCGCACTGGCAGACCTTCACCTCGGTCAAGCCGTGGATAAACCCATGGATGTGTTCGGGGCTGCATGGCAGGACCACACCGAACAAATTCGCCGGTCCTGGTGCGCCGAGGTTTCACAAGAAGATACCGTACTGGTGCCCGGGGACATTTCGTGGGCGATGCATTTGCCGGAGGCCATCCCGGATTTGGACTGGATCGCGGCGTTACCCGGCAAAAAGATTTTATTGCGCGGCAATCACGACTACTGGTGGAGCAGTATTAAAAAGGTGCGCCAAGCCCTGGCGCCCGGCGTTCAGGCCCTCCAGAACGACGCCTTCATCGCGGATGGGTACGCCATCTGCGGGAGCCGGGGCTGGCTGCTGCCGACGCACCCCAAGTTCACGGAAGCCGACCAGGCGATTTACTTGCGTGAAGCCGAGCGTCTGCAGTTATCTTTGAAGGCGGCGGCTGCCTTGGCGCTGCCGATGGTCGCGATGATGCACTATCCTCCCACCGACCAGGACGGCAGCTCCACCCTCTTCACGGACCTGTTGGAACAATACGGTGTCGAGCGGTGCGTGTACGGACACCTGCATGGGCCGGCTCATCGCTTCGCCTTCGAAGGTACGCGGCGAGGGGTATCGTACCACCTGGTCAGCGCGGACTACCTTCGTTTCGCCCCGCTTCGTCTCTAGCGCGGAGCGTCTTCGCTGTGCCCTTGATGCGCCTGTGCTTGGTACGATCGCGATCGGCGTGCGAGTTCGGTCAACTGTTGCAGGGCATCCACCGCGGTGCCAGCCGACTGTTGAATCCGCTGCAGCTGTTCGGCTTGCCGCGACGAGTCGTTGTCGACGTTCTGTAAGTCATGCGCGGCCGCTTCGCGAATCGCAGCGACCGCCGACTCCGCTTCTTCTGCCAGGGCTTTGATGGATGAAAAGCGCGACGCTTGTTCCTGTGTCATCGAACCAGGCCTCCTGTTCGGGAATCGTACGAGGTACCAAATGGGACCTGCTCTGGGTGCTTGCATCGGTACCTTTCCCGCTCTGGCGCGTCCTTATCCTTTCGTACACAGGAAAATGCCGTACCCGAGTGCGTGGTGGTTGCGGTCCAGCCATTTCGCGTTCATCTCCAAAATACTGAGAACGAGCGGATTGCGGTATGCACCTTTGGAGGACAAATCGACCGGGTCCGGGTACTTCTGTTCGGCGATCATCGCTTCGTCCGGGATGACACGCCGCATCGCCAGAACCCGGATGTCTTCAAACCCGGCCTTTCGATAACTGGTTCTCCATCCGCCCAAGTCCGGGACCTGTCTGACGCCGTACGCTTCTGCCACCGTCTCCCGCCACGCCTCGGTGACCGGCTCGGTCACCAGCATTTCCACGTCGACATAGTGTCCCCCCGGTTTTAACACGCGGTACACTTCCGAAATAGACTTCTCCGGGTCGCAGAACACGTTGACCGATTCGGTGATCACGACGTCGAACACACCGCTCGGAAACCGCAGGGATTCCGCGTTGCCCACCAGAAATTTCGCCGGAATGGACAGCAGTTTTGCGCGCTGCTTCGCCTTGCGGATCATCGCAGGGCGAATGTCGACGCCCGTCACCTGACAACCGAACCGCCGCTGGACTTCGACCAGCGTCCGCCCCGTGCCGCAGCCGATTTCCAGCACACAGTCCGACGGTGACAAAGACACGTGTTGCAGCCACAGTTCGGTGCTGGCCATACCGCCTGGGTGAGCGCTGCCCGCTCCCACTTCCGCCAATACGTCCTGATAATCCATGCATCGGCACCTCCCTGAGCACGCTACCCCATGGTATGCATGCCGCCTGCCTTTGGCGCTCGATTGTTTGTCCGCGGTACAGTACAATGATGGCGAAAGGATGAAGCATGTTGGAGACACGGCTTGTTGGGGTTTATTTATTATCGGTGGAAGAACCAGACGATTACATCTTCGTCCCCGCTGGGGTTGTCGTGCTTATGGAGCGGCAGCAGTTTCAAGTGTACTGTGTCAAATCGAGTCACAATCTCTATCGTCAGGCGCTGCACAAGTTTTCCTTTGACGAACTGGAGCAAGGTGTGCGCTATCGTGATTACGGATTTCGGCTGGAGGACCTCTCCACGATGATGGTGCAGCACGGCTGGGTCGATACGGCGTCCATTCCCGATATCCTCGCAAACCTGTACGAGCGAAACCCGAGGCATTTGTTCTTTCTTCGGGACATCGTGCACGCCCTGCGGTAACCGGGAAAACAAAAGCAGGGTCCGGTTTCCCCTTCACCCTGCTTGCGCTTGTTCCATCTGTGGTTGGTTGAAGCCGGCTTACGGCTCCTTGCCCACGTTCAATTCACCGGGCCAGGCTAAGGTGCCGCCTTCACAGTTGGCGACGTGCATAAAGCCATTCGCCTTCAGAAACTGGGCGACCTTCTGTGAGCGGCCGCCGCTGCGGCAAACAAACACATAATGCTGATTCTTATCCAATTCACCCATCCAGTCCGTCACTTCCTGCATGGGTTTCAGCGGGATGCCGGGGACGTGCCCTTCTTCGTACTCCTCCGGCGTCCGAACGTCGATCCACTGGTATGCTCCCTCTGACACCAAGCGACGGACTTCCTCCCAGGAATACTGAGGAATCCCATCGAGTTCGCGCGGCACATGCGTCACCTCATTTTCAAACGGATACCCTGCAAAGGTATCCTGACATGCCGCATGCGGATTTGTCAAATCCATGGCAGCCACGCTACAAGATGCGTTGAATTGCATCCCGAAGGACGTCCGCCGCGATCGCGAAGCCGATTCCCTGTGAACTCTGACTCACCGCTGTGTTCATGCCGACGACTTCGCCGCGCAGGTTGATCAGCGGACCGCCGCTGTTGCCGCGGTTGATGGCGGCGTCGGTCTGCAGCAGGTTCGGGTATTCACGGTCGCCGATTTGCATGGGACGTTCCGTACTGCTGATGATCCCGACGGTCACGGTGTGGTCGAGTCCAAGCGGCGAACCGATGGCGACCACCCATTCTCCGACGCGTACGTTTTTGGAACGCCCGATTCTCAACACGGTGTTGGGTGCCGAACCGTCCGCCTGCAAAATGGCGATGTCGTGCACGTAATCCGTGCCGATGATGCGCGCGGGTACCGGTTTCTTGCGGCCGTACAAGCGCATCATCACGCGCGCTGCGCCATGCACCACATGTTCGTTGGTCAAAATGTAACCTCGTTCGTCAAAAACAAAGCCCGTGCCGATGTTCACGGAGCGGGGAGAAGGTCCAGCGAGACGATCCCAGGGCATCCCGAAGGAGAAGGTGCGCTGACTGCTTTGTTCCTGTACCACTTCAATGCCGACGACGGCCTTTTTGTAACGGTCGACCAGGTCTGCGAAGTTGGGCAGCAAAGTCGCCGAGGGGCGGGCGGGTTTGCGGCTTGTCGCGCGCTTCGTCCGTTGCACCATGTTCAGTTCACCTCGCCCTTGTCGAAAGGTCAGTTCACATGTGGTAGATCTTATTCCCCCCGCAAAGAGAAAGTGAGCGAGCCGTGCGGGAATCCACGTTTGCCTAACCGGGCGGGTGAACCGGGCCCGCGTACAAGGCCTGTGCCCAAAGCGGTCAGATATCATCGGTCAGCGCGCTGCGGCCGGGTTCAGTGGCAACGGTCGCAGCAAAAAAGGGCCGCCCGCACAGGTCCCGAAGTCCCTTGGGCCGCCCCGTCTTGTTTTGCATTTGGCAAAATGGGTGTCGGTAAACTATTTTTCAGCGGTCGATGTCTCTGCGGTGTCTCCCGCTTCCGCCGTGACGGCTGCATACGTGCCTGGCAGCGCCGGTTTCGACAGAAACGCCATCCCTTGCTTCAGCTTCATGTACAATCCGCGCGGATCTCGCCCGCCAATTACGGCGTTGTTCCGCATGGCAAAGGGAACGTCGGTGCACAAGCCGCAGTGATCGACACAGTCAGCCACTTCCATCGGAACATCCGGATATTCTTCCTTCAGCATCTCGTAGACATGCTGGGAGTAGTGTTCGAGATTCTTCTTGCACCATTTCACACTCATGGTTGTCGCCATGGACATGTCCGCCCCTTTCGCACCGCTCCTTCCATTTTACACGAAGTGAAGCGGTTGCGTACAGGGCGCAAAGCGGGTGCTCAACGCGCCTCTGCTGCCCGGTATCGCACACCATAGTTGCCTTTGCGCGTGCGGAACACCTGCACCTTGACCGCTTCTTTCCCGCGCAGCAGGTAATCATCGCGTACGCACATGGCGACATACGCAGCAACGGATTTCGAGTCATACAATTGAGCTTCGTAGACCCAAGACATCCAGCGCCCCCCTTTTCGCCCCGTAGTGTGCCCGAACGGGTGCGCGGACATTCGAAGGTGCGGTGCCGGCTAGGCGACGGAGATGGAAACACGCATGCCGCTGTGTTTTTTCACGTTCAATACGCCGACGTCCAACAGCAGGTATTGGCCTTTCACGCCCTGCAGCACACCCGATATTTCAGGGGTCTTGTCGAGCGACAAGGACGTGAGTTTCACCGCGCCCCCCTCCAGACGCGGGTACTGGAACGCGTGGACGGGCTGCTCATCGAGCACCTGGATGCCCGACACATGTTCGCGAAGGTGCCGCAGCACCTGCTGCCGGGTTGCCTCCAACCGCTCCAAAGCCTCCGTCTCGATGGACGTCAGGGCTAACATCTTGCGCCACTGTGTTTTGTCCGGGAGAAATGATGCAATTTCCATCTCGACTTCCCCGGCCGCCTTTCGTGTCGGACACTCCGCGACCAGGACGGCGGCAGACGCGCCTTGATCGACCCAGCGCGTGAACTGTCGGCCCTTGCGCGTCAAGCCGACTTTAATGTCGCTGCTGAATGCGAGATAGACATAGTGGGGAATCATACAGTGCGACGCGGCAAAATCGGCATCGCGGCAAGTGCCAAGATGAAAGTGACACTTGTGCGGCTTGACAATGCACAGGTCGCACTCCGCAAGCGTCGTTACACAGGGGAAACAATATCCGTTTTGATAGAGTTTCTTGACCTTGCGGCCGCAGTGAATACACGCCTTTTCGCCGGTGAAGGTAATTTCCACGCGGCGGCCCAGCCAGTCGTTTAACGAAACAGCCCCATCGTCCGTCACAACCTCATATTGAACGGGCTCATCGGCTCGGTGCTTCATTTCCCGCATAAAACCTTCCAAAACGCGCCCCATGTGCCACACACTCCTATCAGAATCACCTCCACTCTAGCACGTTTGTCCAGGGTTGTGCAGTCCTGGTTGATTCGCTGGACCGGGCCGGGGATGGGTTGCTGAGAATTGGACACCCTGAGTCCAGACCCTGGTGGACGCAGAGCGGTGGACGCAAAGACGTGTCAAGACTGCACCAATACTGACCGTGGTGAAGGAGGACCCAGCATGATGTACGTGGCGCTCGCCATGATTCCTGTTCTGGTTCTAATGGTTTGGCTGTATACGAGGGATACGCTGCACCCAGAGCCTAAGCGGGCGGTGTACCGGTTGTTTCTGTTAGGCGCAGCCATCGTCTTGCCAGCTGGGTTGCTGGAGCGTGTCATGATGGACTCGGGAGTCGGCGGAACCGGCACGGGCTGGAAGACGGCCATCGTGACGGGCTTCTTTGTCGCTGGCATGGTGGAGGAATTCCTCAAGGCGTCCATTGTCGATCGCGGCGCCATTCAACGGGGCTTGGCAAAGGACCCCATCGACTGCGTGATTTACGCGGGCTCGGTCGCACTTGGCTTCGCGATGGTTGAAAACATTCTCTATGTAACGAGCTCCGGGTTCTCCACAGCCATTTTGCGCTCGGTCACTGCAGTGCCCGCGCACTTGATGTTCGGCATTCTGATGGGCAATTTCTTTGCTCGGTCGCTGTGGAATCACGGGAACCGGGCGCTGGCCTACATCGTTCCAGCCTGCGCACACGGCTTGTATGACAGTTTTGCCCTCTCCACCACGCTGTGGGGAGATGCGCTCCTCATCGTCTACCTGCTGGTGCTCCTCGAACTGAGTTTGCGTGTGCTGCGCCGGTTCAGCCGCCGCCGCGCCAACGGCCTGAACGCCGTTCGCACGTAGACGCCCGGCCCGCGCTGCGACGACCCATGCTCTTTGTGGATCGGGTTCGACCAATCGAAGCGAGGGTTGAGGTACCTATCGTGGGTCGTGCCCCTGTTGACCGAACGGCTTGGGCCCTTCGGGAATGCCATCGAACACGAACAGCCACCCTGGGGCGGCGCGGAACACGGTCACGTCCACCGTGTCGTCCATCATCAACATATGAAACAGGTTCATATCGGTTTTGAAGTACGGGCTCATATGCTCGTCGTGAAGGCGGATGTTCAGCACTTTGTAGCGATCTCGGTCCGGCACGCGAATGCCGTCGAACGCCTGGTGTACATCCCACTGCAGGGATGGAATCCATCCTGCCTGGTTGACCTTTTGTCGAAGGTATTCGTAGAAATTTCGGGCAGCTTTTGCTTTGCGGCTCTGCTCCGTGATGAGTGCGTGATAGGTCATGGTACATATCGTCCTCTCTGTTCCAACCTCGCCGAATGATGCAGCGAAACCTATTTCAGTATACACGAACGCCCCCTGTGGTAAACCAACCGGATTAGGGGGCGTTCGATGAAAAAGGATATGGGAAAGTCTGAACCTATTATAGCGAACCGATCTTGAGAATGAAATAGGTAAATCCTAGATAGGAGCGGCAGATTCTGTTGATGTCCCCGTATACGCGTGCTATCATCAAACCAAATGGCTTCCCGGGAGGCGATTTGAACTTGTTCAAATACTACATGGGCATTTGTGTCATGTGTCTCATTTTTGCTGTCGTGGCGCTGTTCTTCTCCGCCAACGCCGGGACGATGGCCGTCGTGTACCTGAGCATGGCCGGTGCGTTTTTGGCCATCGCGTTTGTGACATCCGGCCGCGAGTCTCGCTGGTGACGAACGGGACGCCCAAAGGCGCTCCATGTGTCCCACGCCGGGTGCACCGTGGTAGTGTCACGCAGGGTTGAACGTATCCTTTCAACATGCTGTTTCAACGTGTTGTTTCAAATGACAGAATTTTAGGCAGGATTCGTTCAGCGTCCCGGTTCACTTCGATGAACCGGGCACCGTTTCGTTTGGCGACGGCGGGCAGCCGGCGAACCGGTTCCATTTCCAGTTTGGTCCCCACAATGAGCAGCACTTCGGCTCTGCCAACCCAATCCAGCGCGCGGCTGAAGTGGCGCACCTCCTCTCCTTCCAGGGTAATCCCCGGGCGCAGCACGTCTTTGCACGCGGGACACCGCGGAACCGCCGCCTCCCACGCCAACTGACTTCCATAGATTTGGTCACAGCTCGGACAGCGCAGTTCGCGCAGATTGCCATGCAGTTCGATGACGTGCTCAGACCCGGCATCGCGGTGCAGACCGTCAATGTTTTGGGTAATCACCCAAGCGCCGCGTTTGGCAAGGGCGATGTGGGCCGGGTTGGGAGCGCTACTTCGCCATTCGTTGAGAATGACCCGGTACGCCTCATAGAATCGCTTCGGGTCCGTGTTGAGCAGCTGCGGTCGAAACAGGTCACGCAGCCGGATCCCGGCGACGGTTTCATTGACCAGCGGCAGACCGCTGGCCTTGCTGATGCCGGCACCCGTCAGTGCCACACAAAAGCGGCAGGATGCAATGGCGGCTCGTAACTCTGAGAGATGCGTGTCCAACACGAAATTCACCCGTTTCCATTCTCCATTCTCTCAAATTGCTTCAAAAATTTATGTAAATTCGTTTTATGATATTTACATTTCAACAGGAAAATATTACTGTATGGTTATGAACCTACTTTTACCTGTTAAGGGGGAGCCTTTGTGAATGACGCTTTCGGGAAACGTGTACGAAGACTACGATTGGACCGCGACTGGTCGCAGCAGGAATTGTCTCTGCGGTCCGGCATTTCCACACCTCATATCTCGTCCATCGAGCGAGGAAAAAGGTTCCCCTCTCTGGAATACGCGAAGCGCATCGCCGATGCCCTCGGGGTGGCGCTGGTCGCGCTGTGTGACGACGCTTCTGAACTGCGCAGTCCCAAGATGCGCGGCTCTGCCGAAGAACTGCCGCTTTATCTCCAGAATTTCGTCCTGAACGAGGAGGCAACCCCCTACCTGGAGGTCGCCCATCAAATGAGTCAACTTCCAAAAGAAGACGCGGACTTGTTGAGCCTGGTCATTGGGTTGTTAGTCAAACGCCGCTATGAGACACCGGTTCTGACGCCGTAAACACGGTATCTTCAGCGTTCGGTATCCTCACCCTCATCTTCATCCGGTCCCTGTTCCGGCGCCATCGGGCGTCGGTTTCTTTCGGCCTGCGCCCTCTCCAGTCGTATCAAACGATCTCCTGTTGGATGGCACTGAAGCCGATGATATCACCCGCGAACAGTGCAAGCTCATCCAGCCGCACCCGCTTCGCCCCCATCCGAAACGTGGCGTTGGTAAGGCGAACGACCGCCGCGACATCTGCAGCTTCCAACGCATCGTCTTGTTTGCTGTACAAATGCCACAACTCGGTCCGCAGGTGGACCGTCGCAGACGTCACATCAAACCCGGTGTCGGCACCGGGTGCGGAAACATCGGACGCCTCTTTGTCGAGCGAAGCTTCATACGTATCGTGAATGTCGACGAGATCGCCCTGGACAGGCCCGAACGGGGTCAGCAGGAGCACGTGCAGCCGCTGACCCTGGGCACTGCGGCGGCGTAACAGCACGCGGAGGGCTTCCAGGGTCATCCATTTCGCGGAAACGCGGTGTTGCAGTGCAGCTGGCAACGATGGCCATGGTTTATCATCTTCCGACATGCAAGTCCCTTCCTGCGGACTAGGACCACAGCATTTTTACGCCGTAGCGGCCGCTTCGGGTTTGAAACACACCGATGTATTGGGGCATTCGCCGAAACAGCCAGCCCTCGGCGTCTTCCAGCCTGGCCACCAGACAGTCCGCTTGAAATTTGGTTTCCACCAGCTTGCCGTAGTATACCCAAGCCATGCGCTTTTTCTCCCTCCTTACATCCCGTTTTGCTGCAACAGGGGCAGCGCCACGGTAAATGTCGTACCCTGCCCCATCTTGCTCTCCACTATAATATCGCCGCCATGTTCCACAACGATATGCTTGGTAATGGCCAGCCCCAAGCCAATGCCGCCCGATGCGCCCCGGGTGCGCGCTTTGTCAGCCTTGTAAAAGCGTTCCCAGATATACGGCAGGTCTTCTTCGGGAATCCCGCTCCCCGTGTCGGCCACGCGAATGTTCGCGTGGCGCGAGCTGCAGCTGACGGCGAGGCGCACACAGCCCCCCTCCTGCGTGTGGCGAATGGCGTTGTCGACCAGGTTGGTGAAGACCTGCTCGAGCCGGTCGGGATCGCCGTTGACAACGACCGGGTCCGTGGGCACGTCCACGCGCAGGCCGATGCCCCGTTCGACCGCCAGGGTCTGAAACTTGCGCGCCACGCGTTTCACCAGGGCAATCACGTCGGACTCCGAAAAATTCATCTGAAACTGACCGGACTCCAACTGCGCGAGGTCGAGCAGTCCGTTGACCAGGCGCCTCATGCGGAGCGTCTCGTCCAGAATGATTTCCGTCAACTCCCGCCGCTGCTCGGGGTCGTCGCCAAACTCGTCGAGCAGCGCTTCGGTATAGCCCTGCAGCATGCTCAGCGGCGTGCGCAACTCGTGGGAGACGTTGGCGATGAAGTCTTTGCGCAGGCGGTCCAGTCTGCGCTCTTCGGTAATGTCCCGCAGCACCGACACGATGGCTCGAATCTTGCTGCCATCGTACAACGGCGTCATGCGAATAATCATATGCCGACCCTGCCAGGACGTTTCTCTGACGATGGAATCGCCCCGTTCAATCGCCATGTCGAGCAGCTTGCTCATGCTGTCCGGCAGTTTGTTCAGCTCGGCGATGCCGGTTTCCTCGAAGTTCAACGATGTAAGCCGCCGGACCGCCGGCGGATTCGCCAGTGTGATGTTGCCCTCCAGGTCGGTTGCGATGACCCCGTCTTCAAGGGATGACAAAATGCCGCTGAGCTGATCGCGCTCCATCGACAAGGTTTGGATGCTTTGCGCCAGCTCACTGGCGAGCGCGTTGAATTTTCGCCCCAGCCGGCCCACTTCGTCGTTGGTGGATACCTTGATGCGCCACCCGAAGTTCCCCTTCGCCATCTCTTCGGCCACTTCGTTCATCTGCAGCAGAGGCCGCGACAGGTTCTTGGACACGACAAAAGCGAGTCCGGTCGTCAGCAGTACACCCAGCGCCATGGCAAACAAGATGATGTTGCGCATGGTAATCAAGGGCTCTGCCAGGACACTCGTGTGTTGACTGACGATAATCATGCCAGGCTGCGGTTTGGCAGGAATCTTGAGGTAGACCGAGACCACAGCGGCCCCGCCTTGTTTTGACGTAATGGACACGGCTTTGCCCGCGAGGAAGCGGTTCCGCTGGGCCGTTGAAAAGGTGTCATAGGCGGTCTTCATGCGCTGGTCGGAGGTGTAAGGCACGTCCACCGAGATGTTCACGTCTTCCACAGACGCCAACTGACGGGCGATTTCGCCAACGACGGACAGCTGGTCGGCCGTGGCTAAGTGCTGCACGCTGGCAGCCACGCGAGCGAGGTTCTGAGACTGATTCTGGTAAAAGTAGTTCGTAAAAAACTGCTGCAGCAAAAAAGTCAGCAGCAAGAGAACCAGCAGCACCATGCTGACAATCGTCAGCCACAACTTGGCGACGATGCTGTCTCTGACAATCCGAAGCAGTCTTGCGCTCACGACGTAACCTCAAACTTGTAGCCGACGCCCCACACCGTCACAATGTAGCGGCTGACTTCCTCCGACGCTTGTCCCAGCTTCTCACGCAGCCGTTTGATGTGCGTATCGACGGTACGCTGGTCGCCGTAAAACTGATAGTTCCACACGTCGCGCAGCAACTCTTCGCGGTTGAACACCTTGTCCGGCCGCTGCGCCATGTACACGAGCAGGTCAAACTCCTTGGGCGTCAAGTTGACTTCCCGGTCCCCCACTTCCACGCGCCTGGCGTCAATGTGGACGGACAACCCAGGGAACGTCAGCACCTGCTGTAAATCCGTGCGGTTGAATTCAACTTCTCCGGCCCGCTTGAGTAGCGCCTTGACACGCATGATCAGCTCGCGCGGACTGAACGGCTTGACCACATAATCGTCCGCGCCCAGCTCGAACCCATGAATCCGGTTCATTTCATCCCCGGCGGCCGTGAGTATAATAATCGGGGTGTCCTGGTGCTGTCGAATTTGTGCGCAGACATCGCGACCGTCCAGTTCCGGCAGCATCAGATCGAGAATAATGACAGCATAAGGCTCGTGCAGCGCCTTGTCGAGTGCGGTCTGCCCATCTTCCGCCTCGTCCACGGCAAAACCGCTGCGCTCCAAATACATCCGAACGAGCCGGCGGATTCGTTCTTCATCGTCCACGACCAAGATGCGCGGTAACTGGTCCATCGGTCTTCCTCCTGTCTATACGCTCCTACGTCCATTATGCCGTGATCGCGTAAATGCAGCAACTAGGAATCCCTTGGACCGCCTGCGCCAGTGTGCTGCGGGACGCTTCACCGCGGGCGCTGCGACCGCCGCTCTGTGTAATGCCCGGGGTGCGTCCTGTGGTCCGTGCCGTGGCCTGCGCGTGCGTGCGCGTGCTGACCCCGTTTGTTGTACCCACGGGCGCCGCTGCTGCGCGCTGGACCCACTGCCGCCGGCGCTTCAGGCTGAGCGAGGTGCAGTGGGTACGCGGGCGGTGTCAACCCGACACTCTCATACAGCGCGGTCCATTCCTGGCGTGACAAGAGACGCCAATCTCCCGGCGCCACATCGCCGAGCTCGAGCACGCCAAACTTCACGCGCTTCAGGCGCTTGATGACCAGGCCGACCGCTTCAAACATCCGTCGAACTTGGCGATTTCGGCCCTCGCGGATGGTGAGCTCCAACACAGACTCGCGCGGGTGCATCCGGAGGACGCGCACCGTCGCTGGCTGCGTCATCCCATCTTCGAGCGCTACCCCTTGTTCCAGGCGTGCAATCGTCTCTTTGTCCGGCATATCGAGCACGGTGACGCGGTACACTTTGTCGACATGGTGGCGCGGGTGCAACAGGCGGTTTGCCAGCTCGCCGTCATTCGAGAGCAGCAGCAAGCCAGTCGTATCGTAGTCGAGCCGGCCAACCGGAAACAGGCGTTCCGGGATATCTTTCAACAGTTCCATCACTGTCCGCCTGCCCTCCGGGTCGGAGACGGTGGTGACATAGGAAGTCGGTTTATGTAAAATGACTGCCACCCGCCGTTCGGCCTGAATCGGCTGTCCGTCCACTTCAATCCGCTGCGTGCTGGGATTGACTTTCGTGCCTAAAACCGTGCAGACTTGACCGTCCACGGTGACCCTGCCGGCCAGGATGATTTCCTCGCACCGGCGCCGAGAGGCGACACCGGCCTGGGCCAGCACCTTTTGCAAGCGTTCCGGCTGCGATTGCCCTTGTTCTGTGGTCCGACTTCGCTCCATTGCGTGATGGGCCCCCCGTTTCGTGATTCACTTATTATAGTAGCTTCGGTTGACCGTGGCAAAAAAATAAAGCCCGCCCGTCGTGTCAGGTGCTGCTTTGTCACGACAGGTCGGACCAATGTGACGAACACGGAAGCCTGGAACGGATGAAATGCGCTCTGCCGGGATTGCACATCATGGCAAACTTGGAACCAGGGCAAACCTAGGTTAACTGGGGAGATTGGGACCCTGGGGCTGCGCCGTCGAATTGGGCGACGATTGCCCCCGGAGCATGGACTGGATTTTTTCGACGACCACGGGGGCCATGTCAATCAACCGGTCATACAGCTGATTCTGATTGTCCGTGGACAAGAGCCGCACCTGGTTTCCCTGCACGATGAGGAATCCAATCGGGACGATGTTCACCCCGCCGCCGGAACCGCCCCCGAAGGGATGGTCGCTGTCCGTGCTGCCCGCCTTGCTGTCGCCTGTCTGAAACTGGCTGCCGCCTGCCGCGAATCCGAAGCCCACGCGGGAGACCGGCAATATGACCGTGCCGTCCGGTGTCTCAACGGGATCGCCAATGATGGTGTTCACATCGACCATTTCACGAATGCTCGTCATGGCCGTTTGCATGAGTCCTTGAATCGGGTGATCCATTCGTCTGCTTCCTCCTCCACACTCGAATGAAGCGCAAACCTGCACCGATAGCGTAACCAGCGCGTACACGCAGTATGCACTCGAGGGTCGTATGCAGCATCCTTCGTTCAAAATCTGGCTGGATTTGAATGTCTGGCATTTGTTCGAACTGGCACAACGTCGACATCGACCCGAGGACCGTGGAAGTGATGCCCCACGCTGCGCCGCAGCTCATGCCGCTGGTGACCACATCCCCGGTGCCGACACGAATATGGCAGCGGAAGCGGCGCACATGCACCCGTCCGAGCAGGCGTTTGACCACCGGCCACACCTGGGCGATGCGCTCCATCCACCGCGGCCACGCACGCAGGAACTGAAGGATGTCCTTCAAACTCACGGCCTCCACATTCGCGTCGGCTTGGGCGGCATGGGTCCCGGAAGACGGCGCATCTGCAGGATGTGAAGCCTTCTTGTGTCTGACGACAACCGCTGGCCCGTTGCCGCCGATGGTGGCGTCAATGTGCGTCAGCTGGCGGCGGATGTGGACGAGCCCAAACAGCCAGCGGACCGACAGCAGGCCCTCGTCGTCGCTGTCCTCTCTTCGATACTCAAGTGTCACGGAAACCGGCAGCCAGAGGAGCCAGAAGAGCACACAGGCTAAGCCGCAAATGAGAAGGAGTACGGTCACAGCAACGCCCACCTCTTTACTCTCATCCAGTGGATTTTCCCCATGCAGAACGCAAAGGAGGATGCCAGACTGGCAAAACCCGCTGGAGATCGGTGGTAGTGTCCCCGCCCGACCGCTGAATCATGTAGGACGTTATCGAGGAGGCTGCAAAGGCGAAGGCAGCGAACGCCCAGGCGCCACCGGTCGGCCAGCCGAGGGACTGGCTTGTTCGGGGTTAGTCTCGTGCGACGGTGCTGCCGAACTGAAACAGCGACAGGTCTTGCGGCAGTTCAGGTTCTGCGGGCAGCGGCGGTAAATCGTCGAGGCTTCGCAGACCAAATGTCTGCAGAAACGTATCGGTGGTCCCATATAAAATCGGTCGTCCCGGTGCATCCTGGCGTCCCACTTCGCGAATCATGCCTCTGTGGACCAAGGTGGCCACTGCGCGGTCGGACTGGACGCCCCGAATCGACTCGATGTCCATGCGTGAGACCGGCTGCCGGTAGGCGACAATGGCCAGGACTTCAAGGGCGGCAGCACTGAGTCCGCTGGCCGTCGGCGACGTCGCCATGCGGCGCAGGTAGGTGGCATGTTCGGGCCGGGTGGTGAGGGCCCAATGACCCGCGAGCTCCATCAGCTGAATGCCCGCCCCGCGGTCGGTCAGGGCCTGCTGGAGCTCTTCGCACAGCCGCAGCGATTCGTCGACGGACAGCTGCAGAATGTCCGCAATTTCCTCCGTCGCTAACCCTTCGCTCCCTGCCGCGAACAAAATGGCTTCCAAAGGACCCGTCATGGATATCAACGTCATGCGATCTCCTCCAAGGAAATGGTGATTTCTGCAAAAGGATCTCGCTGTTCACACACAACCACGCGGTTTTTCACGAGTTCAAGCAGCGCCAGAAAGCCGGAGACCAGTTCCGAGCGCGTCCGCGCAAACTGCAGCAGCTGCGAAAACGTGCAGGTTTTCCACAGCCGCAGCCGATGCGTCATCTGTTCCATCATGGCTTCCACACTCACGACATGCCCCCTGATTTCGGCCGCCGGTTGCTCCTTTGGCGTTTTGCGCAGCAAGCTTCGGAAGGCATCGACCAGGTCCCACAGGGTGACCCCCGTCACGGGCGGCGGGTCCGTCGGCGCATACGGCGTCAAGTCGAGCGCTTCCCGCGTAAACACCAGGCTCTGCCGCTGCTCCCGCTCCTTCAACTGCTCTGCAGCCCACTTGGCGCGTTGGTATTCCAGCAGCTGCTCCACCAGTTCGGCGCGTGGATCCACGTCCTCCTCCTGGCCTGGCTCTGGTTCGGGCCGGGGCAGCAGCATGCGGCTTTTGATGGCCAGCAAGGTGGCAGCCATCACGAGGAATTCACTCGCGATTTCCAGCGACAGCTCGTCCATGGCATGCAGATACGACAAGTACTGGTCGGTTATCATGGCAATGGGAATGTCATGGATATTCAATTCCTGTTTGCGAATCAGATGCAGCAGCAAATCGAGCGGACCGGAAAACTTGTCCAGAACCACCTCGTAAGCCACGGTGAGCCCTCCCTGTGCCAGACGCGGCAATGCTCGCAGGCGCGCGATGGCTGCCGCCAATCCGAATTATACAATCGGACCGAACACGCCGAAAACGAGGTTGTGGAACCAGCTGAACAACGGCGTAAACACGTCGTTTTGTACGGGGGGCAGCAAGAACGCCAAGAGCAGGATGAATGGGCCGTACATTTCCAGCTTGGCGTATGCCAGCTGCTGTCTGGGGGGCAGCAGATTGCCGACAATCCGTGATCCGTCGAGCGGCGGCAGCGGGATCAGGTTAAAAATACAGAGGTTGCAGTTCACGTACGCGCCGACATACAAGAGTGTGCCGAGAAACTGCCCGACCGAGTTGAACAGGATATTGAGCAGGGCCAGGCACAACAACGCCAGAATCAAATTGGACATCGGACCCGCGAGCGCGGTCAGAATCATGCCCAGCCGCGGACGACGGAAATGATTGGGGTTCACGGGCACAGGCCTGGCCCAGCCGATGGGTCCAAAGAAAATCATGATGAGACCGAGGATTTCGAGGTGTGCCAAGGGGTTCAGGGTCAGACGCCCGGACATGCGCGCTGTTTTGTCCCCGAGCGCGTCGGCCGTCGCCGCGTGCGCAAACTCGTGAATCACAAGGCTGACGAGCACCGTGATGAAGATAAAGATGAAATCCTGGCTGAACAAGTTCTGAAACAAACGAGCAACTCCTTTATTCCGCTAGGATAGCGTGTGCAGCCGATTGGGCCAGGTGACCCGCTGCAGCCACGAAAGCTGGCTGGACTGACGCAGGCTCGCTTCCCACTTCGCCACGACGCTGGCATCGCGCGCCAGCACCGTCAGCGTGTTCTGCTCGGACAACGGGATGCCGACCGGCAGCATCTGAACCGTCGGAAACGCCGCTTGTGCAGCCGTGAGGAACGTCTGGACCTGTCCCGTGGGCGGCACGTGTGTGATCAGATTCGCCGCTGCCACACCCCGCTGTGTCAGGGCGGCATGCAGCACACGGGCAAACGCGGGTTCCAGACAAGCTGAATAGATTTGGTTTCGCATGTAGGCATCGACGAAAATTAAATCAAAGGTTAAATCTACATTACACAAAAACGTCACGCCGTCGCCAATCCAGTAATTCACATCGTGGTGAGACGGGCTGTCGAAGTGTTCGATCGCGATGTTCACAACGGTTTCGTCGATCTCGACGCCATAGAGTTCACATTCTGGATGCAGGGCGTGTACGGTCCGCAGCGCGGTGCCCACCCCGACGCCCAGCGAAAGAAACCGGCGCGGGGCCGGCATGGCCTCCACAAGGCTCCAGAAGGCGCGCTGGTAGGGAAATACCAGCTGCTTAGCGTTGGTTAAGGAGAGCGCCCCCTGCCATCCTCCGTTCGAACCAAACCGGAGATAGCGCACGTGGTTCTGCTCAATCACCTCAATACATGTGTGCACCTGACCCACCGTTCGCAGCACCGTTGATTCGTTCGCAAACATTGAAACCCGTCCTCGCCGAATGGGCGTATTCGAAAAGGTCACCGTGATGATGACCCGCTTCGAACAACCTCTCCTGAGTTTGGCTTCAGTATAAACGTCCGCGCCGAGTGAAGCAAAGCAAATGTTCCCAATCCAACAGGGCATGACACAAGGGTGCCTGTTCGGTAGAATGGAAGCTGACTTGTGACACGGGGAGAGGGATGGGTGGCCGTTTTGCAGAGGACCACGAGACAGAGAAAGCGTATGAAAACGCACACGACACGAACCTTGCGCAACGGGTGCCGCCGATTCATCTGCGGCGGTGTGGTTGCGGGCTTTGTCACTTGCTGGGGGATGCCTGCCGCGCTTGCCGCGTCTACAAGTGTGTACGCGGCGCAGGGTTCCGGTCAACCGGTCGTGATTGACCAAACGACAGAGAACGGCGTGCCCATGACGGCGGACCCGGTGGGCGGGTGGCCGGCGATTGTCTCCCAGGCCGCCGTGGTCATGGACATGAACACAGGCACGGTGGTCTACGCGAAGAACCCGCTGGCGCCTCACTACCCTGCCAGTTTGACGAAAATCCTGACTGCGATGATTGCCCTGCAGCGCGGTCACCTGACGGACGTGCTGACGACTTCCGCCGAGGCCGCGAACCAGCCGCCCGATAAATTGTACCTCGTGCCCGGCGAAGTAGAGCCGCTTGAAAAGCTCCTGTACGGCATGATGCTCATCTCCGCGAACGATGTCGCTGTCGAGATCGCCCAGCAGTACGGCGGGTCGGTCGCGGGATTTGCGAAACTGATGAATCAGGAAGCGCAATCCCTCGGCGCCGAGCACAGTCACTTTGTCAATCCCAACGGACTGCCAAATCCCAACCATGTCACGACCGCGTACGATATGGCCGTGATTACGCGGGCCGCCATGCAGATCCCGATGTTTCGACAAATTGTCGACACCCGCTCCTACAACTGGCATGGGCAGGCATGGAGCTCCCATTTGACGAACATCAACCAGATGTTGTTCAGTTACCCAGGCGCCATTGGGGTGAAAACGGGCTTTACCTCCGTCGCCCACGAAACCCTCGCCGTGGCAGCCACCCATGGCAGGGACACCTTTCTCGCGGTGCTGCTGGATGCGCCAACGACGACCGATATCGATCACGACGCCACCCAGCTGCTCGACTTCGCGTTCTCCCACTATCAAACGGATACGGTCATCGCAAAGGGCACTCGCGTCGGCACCCTCCCGGACGCCGCAGCAGGCAGTGCCATCCCGGTGGTGACATCCGAGCCGGTGCTGGCTACAGAGCCAGTCGGGACACACCCTGCGCCCGCCACGCGTGTGGTGGTGCATCCGCCAAGCGGCGCGGCGCCCAAAGGCACGGTCGTCGGCAAGCTGTCGTTGAAGTCGCTTGGGCAGGCGGAGAGTGTGCCGGTCACCTTGGCCGGCCGCTACCTGCCGCCGCCCTCACCGGGATGGTGGACGTGGCGCCACATTCTCTATGTAGTCGTCGCGGTGCTCGCCGCTGGATTCATCACCCGCGGGAGCATCCGGCGCAGGATACGGGTCCGCCGGATGCGGTATGGGCCTTCGTTCCGGAAGTGACGGGGCCAGGAAGCGGACCCTGCCCGTGCAGGGTCAAGCCGCTGCTGGCTGGCGCTGCCAAAACCGCGAAAGGTGCGGCCAAATGGGGCGGACAAAGCCGATGAACGTCTGAAACATCCCAAAGTACCGGAAGAGACGCGGAAGAAACATCAGAATATTGATCACCGCTCATCACCTCGGTTTCTGATTCTCCTCCACCATATGTCGAACCGCCGCGAAGCGGTTGGGCACCTTCCTTGTCAGCCTTTGGGCTTCGCCAGCGCCGCCGCCAGGAACGCAAACACAATGGCGGCGGAGATGCCAGCGCTGGTCACTTCAAAAATGCCGGTGATGATGCCGACCAGGCCGTGCGTCTGCGCTTCCGTCAGCGCGCCGTGGACCAGTGCGTTGCCGAAGCTTGTGATGGGCACGGTTGCGCCGGCGCCAGCGAACTTGATGAGCGGGTCGTATAAGCCCAGCCCGTCAAGCACTGCACCGGCCATCACGAGAATCACCATCACATGCCCGGTTGAGAGCTTCGATTTGTCCAAAATGATTTGTCCAACGGCGCAGATACCCCCGCCGACGAGAAACGCCCAAACAAACGAAAGCCAGCCAGTCTGCATTGTCATTCATCCCTTTCGTTCGAGGACTACCGCGTGGGATACGCACGGAATCGTGTCGCCCTGCTGCGCAGACACATTCGACAAAAGGGCGCCAGTCGCTGACACGAGGATGCGCTGCCAAGTACCCTCCGTCAACTTTCGCAGGAAGTGGGCAAAGGTCACCAGGCTGCAACAGGCACCGCCGCTGCCGCCGGAGAACACCTCGGGCTGGTCGGGCCGAAAAATCAAGGCGCCGCAGTCTGTCACATGGCTCGGATCAAAATTGTCTTGTTTCAGCAAATCATGCAAGATGGCCAGTCCGACGCGGCCGAGGTCGCCGGTGGCCACACAATCGAAGTCTGCCAACGTACGCCCGGTATCGCGCAGGTGCGCGACAATCGTCGATTTGGCCGCAGGTGCCATCGCAGCCCCCATCTCCCACGGACTTTTGATGCCGTAATCGCAAATGTGCCCGATGGTGGCAGCGGAGACTTGCACTCCAGTTCCTGTTCTGCCGAGCAGCGCCACGCCTGAACCGGTCACGGTGCGCTGGGCTGTGGGCGGCCGCTGTGCGCCGTATTCCGTCGGGAACCGAAACTGTCGTTCCGCGGTGCTGTTGTGACTGGATGTACCGGCCAGCACATAGTCCGCGTACCCGCCGTCAATCGCCAGCGACGCAACCGAGAGTGCCTCCGTTATCGACGCACAGGCTGCGTATACGCCAAGCGCCGGGATCGGGAAGTCCCGGTTTCCCACATAGAAACTGGTCAATTGCGCATTCAGGTCCCCGCCAATCATCAAGTCAATGTCGGTCGGCTGCTTCCCGCCCTTGCGCAGGGCTTCGTGAATGGCTTCATTGAACATGGTCTGTTCCGCATGTTCCCATGTATTTTTGCCGAGCCGATCGTCCGTGTGGCGGATATCGAACTCGTCTCCAAACGGACCATCGCTCTCCGTCTTCCCGGCCACGGTGCCGGTCGCTTGAATGACGGGGGGATTTGTGAAGACCCACGTTTGTTTTCCTACTTTTGGCATACCTCTCCCCCTCCTGACGATTCGCACGTTGTTTTGCGCACGCTGAATTACAGATGGAAGAACAGGTAGCGGATGAGGCCCACAAAAAAAGCACTGACCACACCGTAGACGATGACGGGTCCGGCGAGTTTAAACATATTGCCGCCGATCCCGGTGACCCATCCCTCGGACCGGTGTTCCATCGCGGCCGAGGCCATTGTGTTGGCGAATCCGGTGACGGGGACCGCCGAGCCTGCACCCGCCCACTGTCCGAACTTGTCGTAGACACCGCATGCGGTCAACACGACAGACAGGAAAATCATCACGGCCACGGTGGGGTTTCCAGCGTCGGTTGGCGAGAAATGCGCGACCCGAATGAAGAAGAGCTGGACAGCCTGGCCAATCGCGCAAATGAGTCCTCCCACCACAAACGCCCGAAGGGTGTTTCGAACGCTCGTTCGGGGCGGAGTATGCGCGCTCGCTAGTTTTTGGTAGGCCTGCTGCTCGTCTTTTGTACCAATGGTCATGGTTTAGCCTCCGTCAGTGGAATCGGGCTGTAGTGTACCCGGACGGAGGCCGCATTAAACGCGTTAGGGGACTGGTTTACAAGGAATTTTCAAATTCAGAAGGACCGTCTTCGGGATCGTTTTCGAGACCGTCTTGTGCTTCATTCCAGCTGATTTCGGATGGTCTGTAAAATCTTTTTCTCCAGCCGCGACACCTGAACCTGTGAAATGCCGAGGACCCTCGCCACTTCGGACTGCGTCTTGTCCCGGAAAAACCGCAGGTATACAATCAATCGTTCGCGCTCGGGCAGTGACCCCAGCACTTCGTGCAGCGCGATACGGTCGAACCAGCTGCCGCCTTCCTCGTCGGCGATTTGATCCATCAAATAGATCGGATCACCGTCGTTCTCGAACACCGTTTCGTGGATGGAGGCAGGTGGACGCAGCGCCTCCTGGGCGAACACCACTTCCGACGGCTCAATGCCGAGCGCCTCTGCAATCTCCGCGATGTGGGGCTGCCGGCCGAGTGATTTCGCCAGCTCATCGCGCACCCGCCGCACTTTCTTGGCGGTTTCCTTGAGGCTGCGGCTCACCTTGACCGTGCTGTCGTCGCGCAAAAAGCGCTGAATTTCACCGATGATCATCGGCACGGCGTAGGTGGAGAACTTCACTTCATACTGCAGGTCAAACTTGTCGACAGCTTTCATCAGCCCAATGCATCCAATTTGAAACAAGTCATCCGCTTCGTAGCCTCGGCCGAGAAAGCGCTGCACGACAGCCCACACCAACCGCTGGTTGGCGAGGACAAGCGCTTCGCGGGCGGCCGTGTCACCGGCCTGGCTCTGACGGATCAAATCTCTGACCTGTTCATCCGACAGCTTCGGCGTTCGCTCTTCTGCTCCCCTTGCATTGTCCATGGCTGTACCCTCTACGAGTGGAGTGCCGAGCGATCGGAGATGGTCTTGCGCATGATGACCCGTGTACCCTTGCCAGGCGTGGACTCAATGAAAAGCTCGTCGACGAAGTTTTCCATGATGGTGATGCCCATCCCGGAGCGCTCCAGTTCAGGGCGGGAAGTGTAGAGGGGCTGCCGCGCCTGCTCGACGTCGGAAATGCCCGCTCCGTCGTCTTCGACGATGACCTCGACGGTGCCCATGCGAATGGTGCAGCGAATGCGAACTTCCCCGGCCCGGTCTTCGTAACCGTGAATAATGGCGTTGGTGACCGCCTCGGAGACGGCCGTCTTCAACTCCGTCAGTTGCTCCATGGTCGGGTCCAGCTGCGCCGCGAAGGAAGCGACGGCGACACGAGCAAACGATTCGTTCTCCGACAGACTCGGAAACGTGAGCGTCATGTAGTTTTCAGGCGTCGGCGTGTTCTGCTGCGGGTCGTTCATGTCGTCTAAGCCTCCTTGACGGCTGCAAGAGCCTCTGTTTCCGAAGCAAACACCGGAATGATTTTCAGAATCCCGGAGAGTTCGAACAACTTTTGCAGGGACGAGCTGACTTCACACAACACCATTTTGCCTTGGTGCTGTGTCATGGTCCGGTATCGCCCAAGAATCAGCCCGAGTCCGGAACTGTCCATAAAGTCGATGCCGGAGAACGAGATGACCAGCCCCCGATAGCGGTTCAATTCCAGTGCGGACTCGATTTCATTGCGAATCTGTTCCACAACATGGTGGTCCAATTCGCCCTTCAGTCGAATCAATACAACGCCATCAACGACGCTTGCGTCAATTGCCACGACGAATTTCTCCCTCCTGCGAAGTTCAACACACCAACTCTGTCCGGTTGGTTGGCTCGCCTGCACAATTCCGCATCTCGACGCCGAACTCCTGCCCGCTGACAAAACTAGAAGCCATTCCCCTTGATTCGACACGCGGTGCACATCGCTTTGTATCGCTCTTTCTCCTATGCCTCCTTCCACAAAAGGTACTGAAAAGGGTACAATAAGACAACCTATTAAACTGGGGTGAACATCCGAATGATGACCATCGGCGAACGGATTCGCAAACTCCGCCGCGAACGCAAAATGACCCAGGCGGAACTTGGCAAAGGTTTGGTAACCACCAGCATGATTAGCCAGATTGAGTCCAACCGCGTGTTTCCATCATCCCATGTCCTCGCAGAACTTGCCCGCCGACTCGGCGTTGACCTGAACTATCTGTCCGAAGCCCTCTCGGACCAGTCAGAGATCTACAACCTGTTTCACCAAGCGCGGGGCTGTATGGAACAGGGGCAGTACGAAGCAGCCCTTGAGCTTCTGCTGTTATTGCTCGGACAGCCCCCGATGATTCGCCGCACAGAGATGATTCTCCTCGACATTGCCACTTGCTACGAACAACTCGGCGATATGAAAAAGTGCTCCGAAACATGGGAACGCCTGGTCCAGGTGGTGCTCGAGCGCGGCGACATCCCTGCGGCCATCGGATACTATTACCGGCTGGGGAACGTGTACAGGCGTCAGGAACAGGCGGCGCTGGCGAAATTGTACTGGGACCGCGCTGTTGCGATGTTGGAGCGCCACCCGGACATCTACATGCCGCTGGCCCTCAAACTGTACGCGAACCTCGCGCGGGTGAACGTCGTGTTTGCAGGTTATTCGGCGTCGGAGCGAGCCTATTTGAAGGCGGCGCAAATCGCGAAAGAGGTCGATGCGGAGATGGACCTCGTGATGATTGAGCATGGACTTTCGAATGTGTATTTGGAACAAGGACGGCAGGAGGAAGCGGAGGCGTGGACAAAACGGGCGCTGGCTCACTACGAAGCGCTGAAGCACAGCCGCGGCATCAACCAGTGCCGCATCAATCTCGCCGTCATCGATCTGCTGCGTTCCGCCCCCCAGCGGGCGGTCGATCGCCTGACGGAATGGATGGCCGCACCGGAGATGCAGTCCGACCACTTCCGGCTGGCGAAAGCCTATGCGGTGCGCGGCGAAGCGTTTGCGCAGATGGGCCAGTTCGATCGCGCCCTTGCGGACGGGCTCTCCGCCAATGAACTGCCCCGGGAGCCGCAGGTGGAAACCTGCATCTACCACCTGCTGGCGACGACATACCAGGCGCTGGGCCGCTTGGATGAAGCGTTGTTGTTTGCGAGCCGCGCCATTGAGTCGGCCGATCGGCGCCAAGACTTCACCTGGATGACGAAAACCCGAAACACGCGTCGGAGCATCACCCTGTCGAAAAATCGCAAGACGGAGACGGTGACGCCTTAACAGGACCCGCTTGGGGCGGTGACGCTGCGCATGCGCAAGCGCCCGTCCGTTATTACCTGAAAAATAATGATTTTCGATGGAATGCTTCAGAAATCGGATGTCCTCGACAACGAGCGACAACACGTGCCGTTGGTTTCGACAGCCGCCGGGGAGTGCTGTCGAAACCAGCTGAACGCGTGTGCGACCTTCAAGACCCTTTTCCGAACGTGATTAAATCCCGCATCGTTCTTCCGACACTCTGCATAAAGCCCGCTCGCTCGACGGAGGTACCCGCCAGAATGGGCGTTTCGGAGACGAGGTCTTCCCCTTCGTAGACTTTCAGCGTCCCCACCCGTTGACCGGACTTCACGGGCGCACTTAGCTGGAACAACTCGACCTTTGTCCGAATCGCCGGGTGCGCGCCGGCCTTGTACACAACGCCGACCGTATCGCCGGCCACGACCGGGATCTTTTCCGGTGTGCCTCGCGTCACCCGCACATTGTCTGCAATCACTTGGCCTTCTTGGTAAAGCACTTTGGAGCGGTAATGACTGAACGCCCAATTGAGCATACCGCTGACCTCTGCATTCCGGACCGTTGGTTTGGGCTCGCCCATGACCACGGCAATCACGCGAAATCCGTTCCGCTTCGCGGTCGCCGACAGGCAGTACTTGGCTTCAGCCGTGTACCCCGTCTTGAGGCCGTCTGCCCCATCGTAGAAGCGAACCAGTTTATTGGTGTTCACCAGCCACAACGGATGGTCTGAATCCTTGCGCAAGTAGTCGCTGTACACAGAAGTCCATTTCGTGATTTCCTGGTGTTTGAGGAGTTCCCGTGACATGATCGCGATGTCGTGGGCGGAACTATAATGATTCGGCGCGGGAAGTCCATTGCAGTTGACAAAGTGTGTGTCGTCCATCCCCAGTTCTTTCGCACGTTCGTTCATCTGCCTGACAAAATTTTCTTCCGAACCGCTCAGGTGTTCGGCCATGGCGACGCACGCGTCGTTCGCCGACGCCACCGCAATGCCCTTAATCATATCCTGTGCGGACATCGTCTCGCCAGGCTCCAGAAAAATCTGCGAACCCCCCATACTGGCGGCGTATTCGCTGGTTTTGATGGGGTCAGTGAGCTTGAGTCTGCCGTCGTCCAGGGCTTCCATAATGAGCAGCAGTGTCATCACCTTCGTGATGCTGGCCATGGGCAGTTTCTCGTGGGCGTCTTTCTCGTACAATACCTTGCCCGTGGCATCGTCCATCAGGACGGCCGATCGCGCCTGTTTCGCAAGGCCCGCCGGGGTGTCCGCGTGTTCGGCTGCGGCCGCGCTCAGCGTGTAGCCGGGGTGGACCTGCACCTCGATGTCGGAACTGCCTGAAGCTGGCGGCGGCGGAGCCTCCGCGGCAAAAACAGGACTGGCGGTGAGTAAGGTGAGTATCATGCTTGCTGTTAGCAATCCCTTGTGTGTTTGCCCCATCATCGATCCTCCCCTTGATTCATCAACGATTCAGCGTCAGAAAGGGATGCCCAGCTCGGACATCCCTTTCTGGACACCTGCCGTGAGCAGGTTCGTGCTATTGATGAATTTCCGGTTGGCGATGAACGTGCCCATCATCGAAGTCGCGGAAGGAAAAGGTCGCGCACATTGTACCCTTGTTGGTTCCGACAATGTCGTTTCCATTGGACCGCACTTCGATTGCATCGGCGACACAGTCCGTGTTGTCGTAAAAGACGCACTCCTCGACGTAACACTTGACGCCCTTTGGCATGCTCATCCCTCCCACCTGTATGGTGAGACGGACAGGGAAGATTTATGCGGAGCGGCACCAAACCGCTGGGCCAAACGACCGGCGTTCAGGATGAGCAGGCGTTCACGATGAGCGGCCACATACTCTCGCCGGGCCCTTCTGGTGCCAGTCCGAACGCGTCGGCCAGCGTGGCACCGATGTCCGCAAACGTCTTTCGATCTCCCAGCGGAACGGGCGCCTGCAGCGCAGGCGAATAGAGCAGGACCGGAACCCACTCACGGGAGTGATCTGTGCCGGGCGTGGTCGGGTCACAGCCGTGATCGGCCGTGATGCAAAGCACATCGTGTGGTGTGAGCCGTCCGAGGATTTCCGGCAGCCGCCGGTCAAACGCCTCAATCGCCCGGGCAAACCCGACGGGGTCGTTGCGGTGACCGTATTTTGCATCAAAGTCTACGAGGTTGGCGTAAATCACCCCGCTGGACTGGCGGTCCATCTGGGCAACCACCTGGGTGACCCCGTCGTCATTGCTTGTGGTGTGAATCGCCTCGGTAATGCCCGAACCACCGTAAATGTCGGCAATCTTGCCGATACCCGTGACCGGGTGTCCCTGCTGCGTCAAGCGGTTCAACACGGTTTCACCGAACGTCAATGAAAAGTCCTTGCGCCGGTGTGTCCGCTCATAGCGGCCAGGGGATCCCCGGAATGGGCGGGCGATGACGCGGCCCACCCCGTGGCGGCCCGTAAGCAGGTTTCTCGCAAACAGGCACCAATCGTAAAGCTGCTCGACCGGGATGACGTCTTCGTGCGCGGCGACCTGAAACACGCTGTCTGCGGACGTGTAGACAATCGGACGCCCCGTTTCCTGATGCTTTGGACCGTACGCCTCAATCACCTCCGTCCCAGAGGCCGGGCGGTTGCAAAGGACCGGTTTGCCCACGTACGCTTCAAACGGTTCAATCACTTCCGGCGGGAATCCGTTCGGATACACCGGCAGCGGCTCGTGCAGAATCACGCCGACGTACTCCCAATGCCCGTTGGTGGTGTCCTTTCCGTAGGACTGTTCCTGCATTTTGCCGTACGCACCCTGGACGGGGGCTTTCGCCAACCCAGGGATGTCGTCGATACACCCGAGGCCAAGGGCTGCCAGATGGGGCGCTTGTAAGCCCGCGACTGCTTCCGCCACATGGCGAAGGGTATGGCTTTGTTCGTCCGAAGAACCATAACGATGGGCATCGGGCGCAGCCCCAATGCCCACACTGTCGAGCACAATCCAAATCCAGCGTTTCACTCGCACGTGGTTTTTCCTCACTTTCTCACGGACATTCACGCATGCAACAGCGCGCGTCACGCACGCTACGAGGTTGTCCGGTGCCCGATGCTGGCATACACTGTGCGCGCGAATGACACTATGCGCGCGGATGCGCAGAAGAGTACACCTCGCGCAGCCGACCTCGTGTGACGTGCGTGTAGATTTGCGTCGTTGAAATGTCTGCGTGTCCAAGCATTTCCTGGACGGCGCGCAAGTCCGCGCCGCGTTCGAGCAGATGCGTCGCAAACGAGTGCCGCAGCGTATGCGGCGTGATGTCCTTCAAAATCTGTACCTGATGTGCGTACTTCTTGAGAATTTTCCAGAATCCTTGGCGAGACATCGGGCGGCCCAGGTGATTCAAAAACAAGGCGTCCGAATTGTGCCCCCGCAGCAGGGTGCCGCGCGCGTGCTGCAGGTAGTCGAGCAGTGCGCGCTGGGCTATCTCGCCAATCGGCACAATGCGTTCCTTGGACCCTTTTCCCATGCATTTCAAGAACCCGGTCGACAGATTCACATCGGATAGACGAATCGAGATGAGTTCGCTGACACGAAGCCCCGTGGCGTATAACAGTTCCAACATCGCTTTGTCCCGTATGCCGGCCACCGTCGAGCCGTCCGGTGCTTGTAACAGGCGTTCCACTTCGTCAATCGACAGGACCTTCGGCAGGCGCTTTTCCATCTTCGGACTGTCAATATTGACCGTTGGATCCGCATGAATGCGCTCCTCTTTGAGCAGAAAATGGTAGAAAGAACGGAGACTGGCCAGATTCCGGAGCAGGGTTGCGCTCGCGCGGCCGGTGGAACGAAGCGTGACCAAATAGTTGATAATATCGTGGCGCTGTGCTTCCTCGAGGGCGACAGGCGGTTTTCGATTCCGCAGGAACCCCGAAAACGCCGTCAAATCTCTTCGGTAGGACTCCAGGGTGTTCGTCGACAAACCTCTCTCCACTTGCAAATACTCCATAAACAAAGACAGCAAATCCATTCCCCAAGCCCCTTCACGGTTGCTCCAGCGGGATGTCCACGCCTTGATGACCAACCCACATCCGATTCGTGTGAGACTATTTCCACGCGTCAAGGAGAAAGTCCTGCCTTGGCAGATGGATGGGAACGAGATGGATGGGAACGGCCGAAACATCACAGGGTGCCGCTGACGCGGACAACGACGCATGCGTTAATTCGAGAGCCGCATGTAGACAGCCGTTTCACGTGCGGCCTCGCTGAGGACGCTCAAGAGGGATGGATGCGGCGCAGTCAACTGGGTGACAGCCACATAGGACCCGTTCGGGTGCGTTTGAAAGTGCAGCGGGAATGCCCGTTTGAGGGCAGACAATACCGTCATGACCCCCCATGCGAGAACGATCATCAAAATGCCGGTTTGGATGGCGCGCGACAGGCGTTTGAACGTGGCTGGCACGAGCCACACCCCCTCTCTTCAGCTTCTGTGCACTGGGCGGCCGCGGTGGTCACCTCCGCCAAACACTCACTTGGCGCGCATGATGGCGAGCAGCGCCTCGAGAGAATCTGGCTGATCACGGTCGTCCAGCGCCGCCACATTTCTCGATTCATGGCCGCAGCGCAAGCATCGGTGCACAATTTGATAGCCCTTGTTCGAACGGTACATCACATCGACAGGTGCCATGAGTCCGCCGCAGTTTGCGCTCCGGTCGCCCGGAAAGATATCCAGGTGCACGGAATATAAACAATGCGGACAGTGGTTTCGGCACGATGAACTGGACGGAAGCACCGCCTGACCGCAGTGTGCGCATGCGAAGGATTCGTTGATTTCCGTAAAGCGTCGAGACGGCAAGTCGGTCTCATCCTTTCCAGGCCCGCGGCAGTGGTTAACTGCCCGACAACAGCGCGCCTAAGAGGTGCGGTGACAGCCAAGCCTGGACTGCCGCGCCGCCCATCAAGAGACAGGCACACAGCAGAAACCAGCCGGTGTAGTTTGCCAGCGCGCCGGCCAGCGCGGCCGTCGGCAGGCTTTGGCGCAGCACCAGCCCCGAGAACCGAATGGCGATCGCTGCAGCGAACACCAATGCGGTCAACGACAGCAGCTGGTGCAGGAAAATACCAATGGACGCGAGCAAAAATCCGCGCCATCCAAATTGTATCACGGTGAAACCGACGGCAAAACCAATGCTGAACCCACGTAAGAACATCGCGATCACGATGAACGGCATGCCGATGATGGATACGCCGAGCAGCCACAACAGGGCCAGAAACTGCCCGTCCGCCACCATGCGCTGCCACCAGAGCGCGTTCGCCGGTGCCAGCTGGTGCGCTGCGATGGCTTGCAGAAGCTGCAGCGTGGCATTGCTGAGCGCCAGGGTGTCACTGCTGTTGAGCTGCCCTGCGGCGATGCCGCCGAAGATGAGGCCGCACAGCACCACGGCGGCCAGGAAACTCCACAGGTGGAGCTGCCCCGCCACGGCGGCCCTGCACCGATGCCATACCCTGCTTTGTGCCGCTTGCCAGAATGCGTCTGACGCCAGCTCCATGGTGAATCCCCTCCACGCTTGGTCCCTGTATCACGAGCCGGGACAAGCGCCGCTGAGGGCTGCCTGCACAGCGGACGCGGCGTGTCCGACTCCAATAGAGTCTATGAGCCAAGGTAGAGAAATAGACGCGGTGTTCGGGAAACGGGGCGCAAACGCAAGCACCGTCTATCACTTGAACTGGACTTTTCCGTAGATTCCGCCGCCGCCCGTCTGGAGCAGCACCCGCCCCGCCCGCGCGTCGTCAATCCGAGCGGCCAGCGTTGGCCCGACCACTTCGGCGAGCGCCGCCGCATCGGCACGGTGCAGGACATTCATCTCTGTGCCAAACGCAGCGAGCAGGCGCTGCCTGGCGGCGGGGCCCAGGCCGGGGATGAATTCGAGCGGGATTTGGTGAACATACGGGGGCCGGTGGCTGGGGGACACAGGGAATGCGTGGTCGCGAATCTCCAGGAACCGGTCGTACACTCCGTTTACCTTCCTTTGGCTGCCGCACGCGCAGGCGGCTGCCCCGGCTGCCCACAACCTGCCGCAGTCCAGGCAATAGGTGCGGTGATACTTGCCCAAGCTGGGCGGCAGGCCGTAGTTGGCCGCGACGCGGCGGCCGCCGGTGCGCCATAACGCCAGCCCCACTTCGGCAAATGTCGGCGCCTCAAGCATCAGGGCGTTGTACTCGCGAGCGATTTTTGGAAGCGAATGGGCGTCCGAGTTACTGAGGAACGTCTGCGCCGCCAGCTCAGAGACGCAGTCCGCCATGTCCGTGTCGGCAGACAGGCCCAGCTCC
Source organism: Alicyclobacillus cycloheptanicus (assembly GCF_028751525.1). Lineage (GTDB taxonomy): Bacteria > Bacillota > Bacilli > Alicyclobacillales > Alicyclobacillaceae > Alicyclobacillus_L > Alicyclobacillus_L cycloheptanicus. Next base: position 3,389,624 of record NZ_CP067097.1, on the reverse strand, counting down.
AGGGCATCGACGTGCGCCGGATCGACCATGTCGCCGAGCCGGCGTACACAGGCGCCGTACAGTCCTTTGTGCGGCGTAAACGCATGGTGGACGATGAACAAACCGTGTCGTTGGTGCGTCTGACGCTGCAAATCAAACGCATCTGTCCGAGCGCGCTGCGACGAGAGCGAAGGGTTCTTCTGGACGGTCGCCAGCCAGGCTGAAAAGTCCGCTGCCGCGTCGATGTCTCCAAACCAGCACCCAAAGTGCGCCGCGCCGCCGTGGGGCCCAGCACACTCCACCTCGGCGCCGAGGAAAATCGTCAAGCCATTCTCATGCCGCAGCCCGCCGCCGTCCGCCAGCGGCGCCAACGTTCCGCGTGCTGCAAGGTCTCGCACTTCCGCGAGGACACCCGTGCAAACCCCGTCAATCACCGTGACGATGTCGAGGCCCTTTTCGGTTCGAGCGTGGGCACACAGCGCTTCGAACGTCAAAGAGGGCGCGGCTGCCATTTTGACTGGCTTGCCCAGCGCCCGCCCGACGTGAATGTGAAAGTCGCAGTAAAACGTCTGCAGAGGGTTCATGGCTTCACCGGGATCGACCGGGTGTGCCCTGCAGCTGTTCGTCCTTGTGCTGCAGCCACCACAGCACGCCAATCAACGTCTTGGCGTCCCGGATTTGCCCGCTGGTCAAACGGGCCTGGACTTCCGACGCAGTGAGTTCAACGATGTTGACGAACTCGTCTTCGTCCGGGTGGACCGCGCCGGTCGACAGGTCTTCCGCGACGAACAAGTGGAGTTTCTCATCCGCAAACCCGGGGCTCGTGAAAAACTCGTAGAGGGGTCTGACGTTCGTGCTGACGTACCCCGTTTCTTCCTCCAGTTCGCGGCGGGCGCACTCGGCCGGGTCTTCCCCCGGCTCCAGTTTGCCGGCCGGAATTTCCAGCAGGACTTCCTCGGTTGGCTTCCGGAACTGCTCGACAAACACCAGGCGGTCTGGCGCAGGAGCGGCCAACACAGCCACGGCGCCCGGATGGCGAACGACTTCCCGCTTCGCCGTCTTGCCATTGGGCAGCTGGATGGTGAGCTGTTCGACGCGGATGATGCGGCCGTCGTAGATGGGTTCTGTTGCCAAGGTGGGTTCTTGCAGCCTCTTGTGGTTCATGCTCAACCCTCCCTGTGTCAATCCTGGGTGCAAAAAGCGACCGCCACCTCTGCAGCAGATTTGATGTCTGCCAAGCGAATGTGCTCATGCACCGAGTGAATGTCTTCATAGCCGATGCCGATGTTCATCGTCGGCACGCCAAAGCTGGTGTAGATGTTGGCGTCACTGCCGCCGCCGCCCTCGACGGGCGCAGGCGTGAACCCGAGCTTTTGCAGCGCCGCCTCGACGCGCTGACGCAGTGGGTCACCATCCGCGAAGCGGAATCCGTCATACATGCGGGTCGCCTGAAACGCCACGGTTCCCCCAGCGGCGTGCGCGGCTTCCTCGAACGCTTTCTCGATGTCGGCGAGCACACGCTCCAGCTTCTCGTTACTGCGGCTGCGCGCTTCTCCAACCAACTGTGCGCGATCCGGCACGATGTTGGTTGGACCGTCGCCGACAAAGCTGCCCACGTTGACCGTCGTCTCTGCGTCGACACGCCCGTGCGGCATCCGCGCAACTCCGCCGGCCGCCATCTTGATGGCGCTGACGCCGCGCTCCGGCGCTACGCCCGCATGCGCCGCCTTCCCCGTGAAGATGGCTTCCCATTTGACTTGCGCCGGTCCCGCAATCACCAGCGTGCCGAGTGCGCCGCCGGAGTCAAGGGACAGGCCAAATTCCGCCTTCAGTTTGCTCCGGTCCAGGTGCTTGGCGCCTTGCAGCCCGATTTCCTCGCCAATCGTGAACACCACCTGAAGCGGACCGTGCGGCAGGTGGTTATTGACCATCTCCGCCGCCGCGGTCAGAATGGCGGTCACGCCTGCCTTGTCGTCGGCACCCAGCACGGTGGTGCCGTCACTCCAGACGACACCCTGTTCATCCACGCTCGGCCGGACATGTTCTCCTGGAATGACCGTGTCCATGTGAGCCGCCAGCATCATGCAGGGCTTGGACGGGTCGCCCGGCAGCGTCGCAATCAAGTTCCCGGTCTCTCCGCCGAGCTGCCGTCCCGCGTCGTCTTCTTCGACGACAAAGCCAAGCTGCTCCAGGCGTGCCCGGCAATACGCGGCGACCGCGCCCTCGTGCAGCGAATGGCTCGAGATTTGGACCAGGTCCAAAAAGGTGTTTCGAATGTGCTCCATCTCCATGACAAAACGTCTCCTCTGTGGTCTTAAAGCGGAATATTGCCGTGCTTTCTGCGCGGCCGGCTTTCCTGTTTGTGGCGCAGCACCGTCAGCGCATCGTACAGCTGAACGCGTGTTTCGCGCGGGTCGATCACGTCATCCACCATGCCTGCCCCGGCCGCAACGTACGGGTTGGCAAAGCGGTCGCGGTACTCCCGGATGCGCGCCGCGCGCGTCTCTTCCGGATTGGGACTTGCTGCAATTTCCTTCGCGTAAATAATATTTGCAGCGCCCTCCGGTCCCATGACCGCGATTTCCGACGCCGGCCAGGCGAGCACCACGTCCGCGCCGATGGCCTTGCTGTTCAAAGCAACGTACGCGCCCCCGTAGGCCTTGCGCAAAATCACCGTGATTTTGGGCACCGTCGCCTCGGAATACGCATACAGGATTTTCGCGCCATGACGAATGATGCCCCCGTGCTCCTGCTTGATCCCCGGGATGAAGCCCGTCACATCTTCCAGCGTGATGAGCGGAATATTGAAGGCGTCGCAGAACCGGATGAACCGTGCGATTTTGTCGGACGAGTCGATGTCGAGTCCACCCGCCATGAACTTCGGCTGGTTCGCCACGATGCCCACCACATACCCGCCAATCCGGCCAAACCCGACCACCGCGTTGCGGGCGAACAGCGGCTGCACCTCAAGGAAGTCTCCGTCGTCCACCAGCCGGCCGATCACGTCCTTCACGTCATACACTTTACTGCCGTCCACCGGGACAATCTCGAGCAGCCGTTCATCGGGAGTGCGGTCGATGCCGCGATCGACGTGCGGCGGCTGTTCCTGATTGGACGAGGGCAGAAACGAGAGCAGCCGGCGAACCCCTTGCAGCGCCTCTTCCTCGGTCTTCGCCGTGAAGTGGGCGACGCCGCTCACGCCTTCCTGGACTTTCGCGCCGCCCAGGTCTTCGCTGGAAATGCGCTCTCCGGTCACCGTTTCAATGACTTTGGGTCCCGTGATAAACATCTGGCTGGTTTCTTCGACCATATAGATAAAGTCCGTGATGGCCGGCGAGTACACCGCGCCGCCGGCGCAGGGGCCCATGATGACCGAGATCTGCGGAATCACGCCGGAGTAAATCGCGTTGCGGTAAAATACGTGACCGTACCCATCCAGGGACACGACCCCCTCCTGGATGCGGGCGCCGCCCGAATCGTTCAAGCCAATCACCGGTGCGCCCGTCTTGGCGGCCAGGTCCATGATTTTGGCGATTTTCTGGGCGTGAACCTCTCCGAGCGCGCCCCCAAACACGGTGAAGTCCTGCGCGAAGACGTACACCAGGCGCCCATCGATGTTGCCATAGCCCGTGACGACGCCTTCGCCGGGCGCATCGACGGGGCCCATGCCAGGGTAGTCTGCACGTGTGGCGGCAAACGGGTTCATCTCATGAAACGTGCCTGGGTCGAGCAGCAGGTCGATGCGCTCGCGCGCCGTCAATTTGCCCTTTTCGTGCTGCTGCAGGATGCGCGCGTCGCCGCCGCCCAACTCGACCCGGCGGCGACGGTCCTGTAGTTCAAAAAGCTTGTCCTCCATCCGCTCGCCTCCCTCGTATCTTCCCGCTGATGGGTCAGCCCCGCTGTGCCTCGTGCTCGTGGACGCGCTGGCAGAACTCCGTCAGGGTTCCATGCGTGTCTTTCGGATGAACAAACCCAATCCGTTTTCCCTGCCCCCCGTCGCGAGGCACTTCGTCAATCAGCCGATACCCTGCGGCCTTGGCGGCAGACAGCGCCTTTGCGACATCATCGACGGCGTAGGCGATGTGGTGGAGTCCTGGCCCATGCTTCTCGAGAAACTTGGCAATCGGGCTGTCCTGCGCAGTCGGTTCCAATAGTTCCAGGTCCGTCTCGCCCACCGGCACAAAGACCGCCTTCACTTTTTGGTCGGGGATGACCTCTTCATGCACGGCAGCAAGGCCCAACTGACCGGTGTAAAAGGGCAGTGCTTCCTGAATGGAGCGCACAGCGATGCCAATGTGGTCGATTCGGTTGACAGGCACCGAAACAGGCGCGCTGCCCAGGTCATCCGTCTGGCGGACGTGCTCGCGAATGAAGGCTGCCATGTCCGCAATTGACGAGCCGGGCGTGAACACTTCGGCAATGCCCGCCTGTTTGAGGATGGGAATGTCCTCTTGCGGAATCACGCCGCCCCCGATGACGAGAATGTCCTCTGCATGCAGCTCCTTGAGGCGCCGGGTGACCTCCGGGAAGAGTTCGAGGTGCGCGCCCGACAAACTGGAAAGTCCAATGCAGGCAACGTCCTCCTGGATGGCCGTGGCAACGATTTGTTCCGGGGTTTGCCGAAGCCCGGTGTAGATCACTTCCATGCCCTGGTCGCGCAGCCCCTGCGCGACCACCAGCGCGCCGCGGTCGTGCCCATCCAGCCCGGGTTTCGCAATCAGTACGCGTATTGGATGCGCCAACTCGCATTCCTCCCATTCATCACCATCGCGCGTGCGCGGGCCAAGCCCAAAGCGCGTCGTGCCCGTTCTAGAAAATCGGCGAGCGGTATTCGCCGAATACACCGCGCAGTACGTTGCAGATCTCGCCAATGGTCGCATAGGCGCGCACCGCGTCGACGATGTACGGCATCAGGTTCGCGGTGCCTTCTGCGGCTTCCCGCAGCCGCGCCAGGGCCGTCTCGCAAGCCTCGGCCGGCCGCTCTTGTCGCAGCTTGGCAAGGCGCTCGGCCTGAATCTCGCCCAGCTTCGGGTCGACGCGCAGGAGTTCCGGCTGCGGCTCGTGATCGATCGTAAACTTGTTCACACCCACAACCACTTGGTCGCCGCGTTCAATCGCCATCTGCGTGTCGTACGCCGCCTTGTGAATTTCCTGCTGCATGTAGCCTTGTTCGATCGCGGCTACGGCACCGCCCAATTCATCAATATAGCGGATGTACTGCCAGGCGCGTTCCTCAATCCCGTCGGTCAAGGACTCCACATAGTAGCTTCCGGCCAGCGGGTCGATGGTGTCCGCGACACCGCTTTCGTACGCCAGAATCTGCTGCGTGCGCAAGGCGACACGGGCCGAGGTTTCCGTCGGCAGCGCGAGCGCCTCGTCGCGCGAATTCGTGTGCAGGCTCTGCGTGCCGCCGAGAATCGCTGCCAGGGCCTGCACGGTGACGCGCACCACGTTGTTGTCGGGCTGCTGCGCCGTCAGCGTGCTGCCGCCCGTCTGGGTGTGAAAACGCAGCTGCAGGGAGCGCGGGTTCTTCGCTTCAAACCGCTCTTTCATGATGTGCGCCCACATTCTGCGGGCCGCGCGAAACTTCGCAATTTCCTCGAAGAAATCGTTATGCGCGTTAAAGAAGAAAGACAGGCGCGGCGCAAAGTCGTCGACCTTCAGGCCTTTGTCGACCGCAGCTTGCACATAGGCAATCGCGTTGGAAAGCGTGAACGCTACTTCCTGCACCGCCGTAGACCCGGCCTCCCGGATGTGATACCCGCTGATGGAAATGGTATTCCAGTTTGGCACTTCTCTGGCGCAGAAGTCGAAGATGTCGGTAATCAGGCGCATCGAAGGTTTGGGGGGGAAAATATAAGTCCCGCGTGCCACATACTCTTTCAGGATATCATTTTGCACGGTGCCCGAGACCTGTTTCCAGTCGACGCCCTGTGTCTCCGCGACCACCAGGTACATGGCCAGCAGCACCGAGGCCGGTGCGTTGATGGTCATGGAGGTGCTGACCTTGTCGAGCGGGATGCCGCGAAACAACGTCTCCATGTCCAGCCGCGACGAAATGGAGACGCCGACTTTACCGACCTCTCCCTTCGCGAACGGGTCGTCCGCGTCATATCCGATTTGGGTGGGCAGGTCGAACGCGGTGCTGAGGCCCGTTTGACCCTGCGCCAGCAGGTAGCGGAAACGCGCATTGGTTTCTTCCGCGGAGCCGAACCCAGCATACTGCCGCATCGTCCAGTAACGGCCCCGGTACATTGTTGGCTGAATGCCGCGTGTATACGGGAACTGGCCGGGGAAACCCAGTTTGTTGAGGTATGCTTCCTCACTGTCGATTCCGTCGGCCGGCGTATACAGCCGCTTGACGGGAATGTCGGAGTGGTTCACGAACGCCGGTTTCCGTTCCGGGCGCTTTTGCACCGTCTGTTCTACGGCCGCTTGCCATGCGTCATACTCATCTTGAAACCCCACGGCATACTTCCCCTCCTCTGGTCATGTGGAGGCGGTACGCAGCAAATCCACCCGCTTATTTGCGCTTGCCAACGACACCGCCGGCAATCCAGACCGCTCCCATGGCCACAATCACGACGGCCACCATGATGGCCACGGAGATATCGGTAGTGACCATTTCATCCCCTCCTTCACGAGGTGCAGCTGCAGGCCGCCCGTCGCGTCAGGACGCCGCCGCCTGCAGCTGAACGTTGAACACATCCGTGAACGCGTGCTGCATTCGCTTCTCCCAGGCGGCAAAGTCGAACGGCTCTGTGAGGCCTAACTCCTGTGCCACGGACGTGACTCCTTTGTCCGCCAGGCCGCATGGGATGATGGTTTGGAAGTGGGACAAATCTGTCGTCACGTTCAGTGCGATGCCGTGCGATGTCACGAACTCGCCGCTGGGCCTGCGGCGGGCACGCACGCCAATCGCGCAAATCTTGTTGTTTCCCACCCAAACGCCGGGAAAGCCTTCCATTCGGTCCGCCGTAATCCCGACCTCTGCCAGCACCCGAATCGCACACTCCTCCAGCATTCGGACGTAGCGGCCAATGTCGTTGCCCCACGGTTCCAGGTGCAGAATCGGGTACAGCACAAACTGACCGGGGCCGTGGTACGTCACATCGCCGCCCCGGTCGACTTCGCGCACGGTCATGTCGATCCGCTCGAGCTCGGACGGGGGCGCAACGATATGATCCCGGCTCCCGCCCCGGCCAATGGTAATGGTCGGGGGGTGCTCGACGGCGTACACCGTCTGCTCATCGCCCGACCCTGCCAGTAACTTTTCCGACTGTGCCTGTTGAGCGGCCAGGGCATCGTCGTAGGCCAGCCGGCCCAAAGACACCCACCGCACAGAAATCGCTTCGGTTGTCAAGCTGACGGTCCCTCCGATACGCGGACGCCAGCTTCCGCCCGCAGCGACTGCAGCGGCACGCCGTCCGCCCGCTCCACTTGTTCGCGCGCGTGGTACGAACTCCGCACAAGGGGGCCTGATTCCACATGGGCAAAGCCGCGTTTCAGGCCCTCGCCGCGAAGCCGCAGAAACTCCGTTGGCGTATAAAATTTCTCCACCAACAGGTGCTTTTTGGTCGGCTGCAAATACTGGCCGATGGTCAAAATATCCACCTTGGCCGCGCGCAGGTCATCCATGGTTTCGAGAATCTCCACGAACGTCTCGCCCACGCCGACCATGATGCTGGACTTCGTCCGGATGTCCGGGCGCGCTTCCTTGGCACGCCGCAAAAATTCCAGCGTGCGGTCGTATTTGGCGCGCGAGCGAACCTTGTCGGACAACCGCCGCACGGTTTCGATGTTGTGATTGAGAATATCCGGCGACGCGTCGAGTACGACCTGCAGCGCGTCCCAGTTCCCCATGAAGTCCGGAGTCAGCACCTCAATGCCGCAATTCGGCACACGCTCGCGAATCGCGCGAATCGTCGCGGCAAAGATGGAAGCACCGCCGTCCGCCAAGTCGTCTCTGGCGACGCTGGTCACGACGACATGCTCCAGCCCCATGGCCTCGACCGCCTCCGCCACCCGCGCGGGTTCGGCGAGATCGAGTTCTGTAGGACGGCCGCTGGTCACCGCGCAAAACCGGCAAGCGCGGGTGCAGATGTCCCCAAGAATCATAAAGGTCGCCGTCCGCTGCTCCCAGCACTCGAAAATATTCGGACAGTGCGCCTCTTCACACACCGTATGTAGCGACCCGCCGCGCATAATTTGCTTCAGTTCGCGGAAGTTCGGACCCGTTTTCAGCTGGATTTTCAACCAGTCCGGACGGTTCCTGGCCTGCTCTTTCATCAATTCAGCCTTGCGGCGCTGCTTTTCTGCAAGTTTTGACTCTGTCACGTTGCCACCTCCGTCATCGGGGCCCGGCAAATGGCCCGACACCAGGGTTTCTGACCGGTCCCCGGCCAGAACAACCCGCCCCTCTAGTGTACTAAACGTGGCTAGTATAGTACAGTTTCCGGGCCAAAAGACGCGAGGCGCGCTTTCACCGCCTTCAGGAACTGTCCGGCAACCCATCCATCCAGCAGACGGTGGTCGATGGACAAGCACAAATTGACCATGCTTCGGATGGCAATCGCGTCGTCCACCACCACGGGCCGCTTGACAATCGATTCAAACGACAGGATGGCCGCCTGCGGCGCGTTGATAATCGGCTGCGACAGAATCGAACCAAACGCCCCTGTGTTGTTGACGGTAAATGTTCCGCCCTGCACATCGTCCAGCGTGAGTCTGCCCCCCCTGGCCTTGGCCGCAAGCTCATTCGCTGCGTGCGCCAACCCGGCGATGCTCAGCCGGTCCGCGTCGTGAATTACGGGGACGACGAGCGCGTCGTCGGTGGCGACGGCAATGGAGATGTGGATGCGCTTTTTGATGTGAATCTTGTCGTCCTGCCACGAGGCGTTGAGCATCGGAAACTGCTTCAGCCCGTCCACCACGGCCTTGATGAAGAACGGCAGATACGTCAGGTCAATGCCTTCCCGGCGCTTGAAGTCGGCTTTGATGGCGTCCCGGAACTGCTGCAGCTTGGTGACGTCCGCTTCCACCATTGTCCAGGCGTGCGGCGCGTTGTGCTTGCTTTCCACCATGCGGCGTGCAATGGTCCGGCGGATCGCGGTCGGTTCCACGACCACCTCGTCGTCCGTCCCCGACCACGCCGCGTTTCCGCCGCCGAGCCCGGCCGCAGGTGCGGATGGCTCAGGCGGCGCTTGCAGGGTCGGCGCCGCTGCTGTGGGTGCGGCCGCCGGTCCTGTAGGTGCCGCGGGTGCTGCATCGGATGGCGCGGTCTGCCCCTGCACGTAGGCCAGGACATCCTTGCGCGTGATGCGGCCTCCTTCCCCGGTCCCAGGTACTTGCGACAAGTCGATGCCGTGCTGTTCGGCCAGCGCCAGCACGGCTGGCGAATACCGGCCCCGGGCCCCGGGCCGTCCGTCCGCTGCGCCGCTTCCGGCAGACGGCGAAGGTGCAGCACTCGGCGCGGGCGCCGGTCCACTCGCGGGTCCATTTGACGCCTGCGCAGCCGCTTTTGCGGCCGAGTCCGCAGCTGCGCGACCCGCGTCCGTTGTCCCCTCTGGATGTCCGTCGCCCTCGCTGGCGATGCGGCAGATCACCGTGCCCACCTTCACTGTCTCGCCTTCCGGCACCACGATTTCGCTCAGCACGCCTTCGAAATCGGATGGGACTTCCGCATTCACTTTATCGGTCAGCACCTCCACCAACGGCTCGTACTTCGCAACCGTCTCGCCGACCTGTTTCAACCACTTCCCGATGGTGCCTTCCGTCACGCTTTCCCCGAGTTGCGGCATCAATACGTCCGGCATTGCGTCCACCCTTTCCAGCTCAAAATCCGTATCTCCTTGGCTGACGCGGGCGGATACGCGAACACGCTGCCCCGTCCAGCCGATGACACCCTAGAACTTGGCCAGCTTGCGCATCTCTGCGGTGATGCGCTCGGTCGATAACATGTACGCCTTCTCCAGCGTCGGGCTGAACGGCATAGCGGGCACTTCCGGTCCCGCCAGGCGGCGAATGGGCGCATCCAGGTCAAACAGCGCCTGCTCCGCGATGAGCGCCGAGACCTCAGCGCCGACGCCGCAAATCTTGTTGTCTTCATGCACGATGAGTACCTTGCCGGTCTTGCGGGCAGCCTCGAGAATCGCCGCTTCATCGAGCGGCCGCAAGGTCCGCAGGTCCAGGACTTCCGTGGAAATGCCTTCGGCGGCCAGCTGCTCTGCGGCCTCCAGCACCAGGTGCAGCGTGTACCCGTAGGATATGACCGTAATGTCATCCCCCTGCCGGCGCACCGCGGCCTTCCCCAGCGGTACCACTTCTTCGGCCTCCGGCACGTCTTCCTTGACCAGGCGGTACAACTTCTTGTGCTCGAAAAACAGCACCGGGTCCGGGTCGCGAATAGCGGCCAAGAGCATGCCTTTCGCGTCCCGCGGCGTCGACGGCGTGGCAATCTTGAGGCCCGGGACATGCGTGAACAGCGCTTCCATGCTTTGCGAATGATACAAACCACCGTGAATCCCGCCGCCGTAGGGCGCGCGTATCACCAGCGGGCAGTGCCAGTCGTTGTTGGAGCGGTAGCGCATCTTGGCCGCTTCGGAAATGATTTGGTTCACGGCTGGCAAGATGAAGTCCGCGAACTGAATCTCGGCGACCGGCACCATGCCGGCGGCGGCAGCCCCGATGGCCACCCCGACAATTGCAGATTCAGCGAGCGGCGTGTCAATCACACGGGACTCCCCAAACTGCTCAATCAGCCCCGTCGTCACGCGGAACACCCCGCCGCGCACACCAACGTCCTCCCCCATCACAAAGACCCGCTCATCGCGCCCCATTTCCTCAAAGAGCGCGTCATGAATGGCTTCAATGTACTGTTTCATGGCCACGGGCAGCACCCTCCTCTGCGTACACGTGCAGCATCAGCGTCTCCTCGGCGGCATATGGCGCATTCTCCGCGTACCGCGTTGCCTCGTCGACTTCAACCTTTGCGCGCGCCACCAGGGCCGCGTTCTCTTCCTCCGTCAGCAACCCGGACGCCAGCAGGTACGTCTTCATCCGCACAATCGAGTCGCCCTTTTTCGCCTCCGCGACCTCTTCCCGCGTGCGGTAGGAGCGGTCGTCGTCGTCGCTTGAGTGCGGCACCAGCCGGTAGGTTTTCGCTTCCACGAGCGTCGGGCCGCCGCCCGCGCGCGCTTTGTCGACCGCGCGCTTCACGACCCTGTACACTTCAATCGGGTCCATGCCGTCGACGACGACGCCCTCGAAGCCGTACCCCGCCGCGCGCTCTGCAACATCCTTGCAAGCGAGTTGTTTGCGCTCTGGCACGGAAATGGCGTATTTGTTGTTCTCGCAGAAGAAAATCACAGGCAAGCGATGAACGCCGGCAAAGTTCGCCGCTTCATGAAAATCGCCCTGATTGCTGCTGCCTTCACCAAAGGAAACATAGGCCACCGCATCCTCGTTGCGCATCCGCGCCGCCAGCGCCATGCCCACCGCATGCGGGATTTGCGTCGAAACGGGGCTCGACCCGGTCAGGATACGCCGGCTGCGATCGCCATAATGCCCCGGCATCTGCCGTCCGCCGCTGTTCGGGTCTTCCGCCTTGCCAAACGCCGCCAACAGCTCGGTGCGGGCCGTGTGGCCGCAGGCCAGCATGAGGCACAAATCGCGGTAGTACGGCGCGAAGTAGTCCTTCGTGCGGTCGAATGCGAACGCCGCACCCGCCTGCGCCCCTTCCTGTCCCTGACAGGAGATGACGAACGGAATCTTGCCAGCCCGGTTCAGCAGCCACATCCGTTCGTCCACGGTGCGGGCCAGAACCATCGTCCAGTACATTTCTTTGACTTCTTCATCCGTCAGCCCTGCTTCTCTATGCTTCAACGTCTCGGTTACCATTGGGTATCCCTCCCAGTCTCGCTGCGCGATGCCGAACTGCCAAAGCGCGCATGCGATGTCATCGGTCTGCCGCGATCGGTCCGTGGTCACCCTTCCTCCGCCGCCACCCGTCTGCCGCCCTCGCTCGCCGCCAGCCGCTTACCGCCGGTCACGCACCGTGGATCGCGTTGCCGTCCACCGCCAGGGCGGCCTCGCCGATGGCCTCCGACAGGGTCGGGTGCGGGTGAACCATCTGCCCAACTTCCCACGGGGCGGCGTTCAACACCAGCGCCAGTCCGGCCTCCGAAATCAAGTCGGTGGCATGTGGGCCGATGATGTGCACACCGAGAACGTCGTCGGTCTCGGCATCCGCCACGACCTTCACCATGCCGTCCGCATCGCCCAACACGAGTGCCTTGCCGATGCTTCGAAACGAGAACGTGCCGGCCTTCAACTTGACGCCGCGATCGGCCGCCTGCTGCTCAGTCAAGCCCACACTGGCGACTTCCGGCCGGCTGTACGTGCAGCGGGCAATCTGTTCATAGACCAGCGGACGCGGGTTCAGTTCTGCCATGTACTCCACCGCGTGAATGCCCTCATGCGCCGCCACGTGTGCCAGCTGCATGCCGCCAATCACGTCGCCGATGGCGAAAATGCTCTTCTCAGCCGTCCGGTAATGCGCGTCCACGACAATCGCGCCCCGTTCCAGCTTTACCTCCGTGGCCTCGATACCGATGTCATCGACGACCGGTTCGCGGCCGACGGCGACGAGCACCACTTCTGCCTCCAGCGCCTCCTCCCCGTTCTGGGTACGTACCTGCAGCCGCACGCCGTCATCGGTCTGCTGAAGGGTCTCCGGCTGCACCTGCGCACCGGTCATCACGCGGATGTGCCGTTTCTTGAAGGCGCGCTCCAGCGCCCGTGAGATGTCCTCGTCCTCCGTCGGCAGCAGGCGCGGCATGAATTCGACCACCGTGACCGACGCCCCGAAGTCCGCCAGCATCGACGCCCACTCCACGCCAATGGCCCCGCCGCCGACAATCACAACCGACGCCGGCACGTGGTCCAGCTCAAGCGCGTGGTCGCTCGATAACACGCGCACCCCGTCAAACGGGAGCCCAGGCAGGGCTTTCGGGCGTGATCCCGTCGCAACCAGCGTGAACCGCGGCGACAAAATGGTCGACTCGCCGGCCGCCGACTCCACGGACACAGCGCCCGCCTGCGGCGAAAAGATGGACGACCCCATCAATCGCCCAATCCCGTGCACCACTTCGATGTTGTGCTTCTTCATCAAAAACTGAACGCCCTTATGCAGTTGTTCGACGACGTTTTGCTTGCGGGCCATAGCGGCGCCAAGGTCGAATTGCGGCGCACTCGTCTGCACGCCGTAATCGGATGCTTCCCGTGTGAGGGCCAGCACCTCGGCCGAGCGCAGCAGCGCCTTGCTGGGAATACAGCCGCGGTGCAGACAGGTGCCCCCGAGTTTCTCCCGCTCCACGACGGCCGCGCGCATGCCCAGCTGCGCCGCGCGAATCGCTGCGACATAACCGCCTGTGCCGCCGCCGAGGACCACTAAATCGAATTCTTCTGGCATGCTTTGTCCCTCCGTATGGCGCTGTTATCCGTGTGTCCGGTTGGGCGCGGTCTTGGCGCCGGCGATGTAGTTGCTCCGCACACCGCGAATCTGGTCGATGCGCGCCTGGGCCATCCGGTCCGCCGCCTTATGGCTGGGCAAGCCTTCCTGTGCCGCAAGGTCATAGAGCTGCAGCATGATGTCGTAAATGGCCTCCACCTTGGCTTGCGCACGTTCCGGCTGGTAACCCTCCAACTCGTCCGCCACGTTGATCAGGCCGCCGGCGTTGATGACGTAGTCTGGGGCGTAAACAATGCCCATTTCATGCAGGCGGTCGCCGTGGCGTTCCTCTGCCAGCTGGTTGTTTGCCGAGCCCGCCACTGCACCGCAGCGCAGCCGTTCGATGGTGTCGTCGTTAATCACAGCACCGAGTGCACAGGGTGCAAAAATATCGCAGCGCTCGCCGATGATTTCAGCCGGGCTGACAGCCCGTGCACCGAGTTCCTTGACGGCGCGGTCCACCGATGTGTCGTTGATATCGGCCACGATTAGGTTGGCACCCGCGGCGTGCAGGTGTTCTGCCAGCGCGTAGCCGACGCTGCCGAGCCCCTGAATGGCGACGGTCTTCCCCGCCAGGTCATCGGTGCCGAAGGCCACCTTGGCGGTGGCAAGCATGCCGCGGAACACGCCGAGCGCCGTCATCGGGCTGGGGTTGCCGCTCGACCCGTAGGTCTTGGAAATGCCCGTGACAAAATTCGTCTCTTGGTGAATGATGTCCATGTCATGCACGTTCGTGCCGACGTCCTCGGCGGTGATGTACCGGCCGCCCAAGCTTTGGATATACCGGCCAAGCGCTCGGAACAAGGCTTCGCTCTTGTCCGTCCTGGGATTGCCCAGGATGACTGTTTTGCCGCCGCCCAGGTTCAGTCCAGCCGCCGCCGCCTTGTATGTCATGCCGCGCGCCAACCGCAGCGCGTCGAGCACCGCCTCGTCCTCCGAGCGATAGGTCCACATGCGGCAGCCGCCAAGGGCTGGCCCCAGGGTCGTATCGTGAATGGCGATCACGGCCTTCAACCCGGAAGACGCATCGTGACAAAACACCACTTGCTCGTAGTCGTACTGCTCCAGGTACGTGAAAAGTTCCATCGCTGCACTTCCTCCTTCAACCTGCCAACGCTCATCCATGTCTAATGCAAGATTCGTGCCAAGAAGGTCGAGTGTGTCCCGACCAGCGTGCGGCCGCATTCCACGGCCGCTTCGGCGCATCGACCGGACACGCGGCCTGCTGCTGGTGTGCAATAGTTTGCACACCGCGCAATTCTTTGCACGCAAACGGTTTCATTCAGTCCAGACCGCGCCTCACTCGGCGGTCTGATTCAGCTTGTAGTACAGACTGCGCACGGAAATCCCCAGCCGCCGTGCGGCCTCTGTCTTATTGCCGCCCGCCGCTGCGAGCGCCCGTTCAATAGCGATGCGCTCGGCGGTGTGCAGAACCTCCTGCAGGCTCCCGCCAAGCGGCAGTGCGGCAGCGAGGCTGTCCGGGTCCTCGCCGTGTGCGTGCGGGGTCAGAATCGGCAAGTGACGCGCGTCCAGTTCGGTCTCGCGATAGTCCACGTTCGTCATCGCCCGGCCAATCACATTCTCCAGTTCACGCACATTGCCCGGCCAGTCGTATGCCATTAAGGTGGCAACCGCCGCCGGCGTCAAATGGGTCACGTTGCGCCCATAGGCCTGATTGAGCCGCAGCACAATCTGTGTCGCAATCGCCTCGATGTCTTCCTTGCGGTAGCGCAGGGGCGGAATGACGATTGGGATCACGTTGAGCCGGTAGTACAGGTCCTCCCGAAACCGTCCTTTGGCCACCGCTTGTTCGAGATTGACGTGCGTCGCGGCGATGATCCGCACGTTGATGGGAATCGGCGTCGTCCCGCCGACACGGACAATTTCCTTTTCCTGCAGCGCGCGCAGCAGTTTGGCTTGCGTGGGGATGCTCATCTCACCAATCTCGTCGAGAAACAGCGTCCCGCCGGAGGCCTCCTCAAACAACCCCCGCCTGCCGCCGCGGCGGGCGCCCGTAAAGGCGCCTTCCTCGTACCCGAACATCTCGCTTTCGAGCAGACTCTCTGAAATCGCCGCGCAGCTGACGCGCACAAACGGGCGCAGCCGGCGGTCACTTTCGTTGTGGATGGCGTGGGCGAACAACTCCTTGCCGGTGCCAGACTCTCCCCGCAGCAGCACCGTGGCGGGCGTCTTTGCGGCACGTTTGGCTTGGTCGACCGCGACCACCATGGCCGGGCTCTTGCCAACCACGTCGGAAAACGTATATTTGGCGTGCAGCGAGCGCAGCAGCTTGTTGGCTCGGTCGAGCGCCTCCGTCAGCTGCTTGATTTCGGAAATGTCGTGGATTACGCCCACACTTCCACGCAGTTCACCGTTGACGAGAATGGGCGCGACGTTCACGATGACTTCGCGCCGGTACGGCCCAACCTTCATTTGCGCATTGCGTACCGGCCGACCGGTGGTGAGCACCTGCATGTGCATGCTGTCGCCTTCCGCGATATCGACATCGGCGGACTTGCCGATGACCTGCTCGGGAGACAAGCCTGTCAAACGGGTGTAAGCCGGGTTGATGAGAATTTGGCGGCCGTCCTTGTCGACGACCGTGATGGCGTCCTGGGTGCTTTGAATCACGGCCTCCAACAGCGTCTGCACTTCGCGCAGCAGCTGCAGGTCCTGTTCTTGGGCGTCCAGCCGGGCAGCCAGCTCGTTGTACGCGCCCACCCACTGCACGAGCAAGTCGAGCGCCGGGCCGGACACGACCGTGGCCCGGAGATGGTGTGCGGTCAGCAGGGTGTCGGAGACTTCGTTCGACCAGTCGAGCACGACATTGACCTGTTGTTCTACCGCCGCCGACAAGGCGCCGGACAGCGCCGGATAGACAAAAAGGGCGTGTGCGCACGCATCGTCCGCGGCGCGAACCTGCACATCCGAGCCGGCCCCGGGGTCAACCACGCCCAGCCATTCCACGGCAGGGTGGCGTGCCAGCGCTTTCATCACTTGTTCACTTTGCGGCCCCGTTCCGACCATCAGCACGCGAAACACCAACCCGGCACCTCCTGCTGCTATTGTAGCATGTTGTCTGGTGCATGACCGTGCGCTATGATGAAACTCTAAGACGTGATTGATAGACATCACGGAACAGATTGGAAACGGCTATCTTGGAAACGGTCATAGAGGAGCGAGAAACGTGAACTATCTCGTCGGTTGGAGCCTCTTGATTGTCATCTTTCTCGGCGCTGGGGAAGGACTCAACTTATTCCGCATTCACATTGTGGACTGGCTCGCCGACGGTCACCCGGTGGATGGCATCCTCGCGCTCGCCGGTCTGCTTCTCGCCTTTGCCTGCACCGCGTTTCTCGGCGGCTTCGTCTACTATCGAGACAAGAAGCGCGGCAAGTTGAAACGAGAGGGCTGGCGGGGCCGCCCCGTTCAAAAACCGGAGCATCCGCGCAAGCCCTGAAGCGCTGGCAGCTCAGCGGCGCCGCTTGCTGCAGGCGTGCTCAGGCGTCCGCCCCCTCCCTCTGGTACGGCTCGTCCACTCGCTCATACGTCCCGCTTTTGCCGCCGCTTTTGTGCATCAGCGCCACCGATTCAATGACCATGCCGCGATCGACCGATTTACACATGTCATAGACCGTCAGCGCCGCCGCCGTACAGGCCGTTAAGGCCTCCATCTCCACGCCGGTCTGATACGTGGTCTTGACCTTCGCTTCGATACGCAGCCACGCGGTTTGCTTTGCGCCCTTCCCGGCACGTGACAAGGTGCCGTGCGGTGGGTCCACGAACCGGCAGCGGACCTGCACCTGCGTCAGCGGAATGGGGTGGCACAGCGGGATGAGGTCAGCGGTCCGCTTGGCCGCCATAATGCCCGCCAATTCTGCGACAGCGAGGACATCCCCCTTGGCGAAGGCGCGGTGTTCAATGCGGCTTCGCGTATCCGCATGCATGCGAACCAGCCCGGCCGCAACCGCCGTCCGCTCGGTCGGCGCCTTTCCGGAAACGTCCACCATTTGCGGATGTCCAGCCGGGTCAAAGTGGGTTAGTTCCGGGGCCGCCGCACGTTCGTCCCCGGGTGGTGTGTGCTCTCCATGGATGTGCTCGTTCAAATGGACCCTCCGTTCCTGGATGGCCGTTCAGCCTGCTGAAGTGTTGCCAAGCCTTGTGCAGAGTTGTCCCCGCGCCTCACAACAGGTACTATGGACGCGGAGGATGGTCATGGTTTCGCCGCATGGGCGGCGTGTACAGAAATGCTACCATCAATTGAACGATGCGCCAAGCGTGGGCTGCAGTGCAGAGGCACCGCACCCATGACGCTGCGATTGGAAGGAGAGAAGGCGGCGACGCGCTGCTCCTGGAACCGCGTCCTGCCGTTGCGCATGAACGTACAAATCAAACTGTTTGCCGGCCTAGCCGAACAGGCCGGCAAAACGTCCGTCGAAGTAGAACTCGGCGATCGGCCCACCGTCGCAGACTTGAGGACTGCGCTGCAGCGCATCCTGCCCGAAGGAACGGCGCTCGACGAGGTGCTGGTGGCCGTCAATCGGCGCTATGCCAACGACCAGACGACGCTGAACGAAGGAGATGAGGTCGCACTCATTCCCCCGGTCAGCGGCGGCAGCCCCGAACCGGAGCAGCTGCCGTTCTGTCTGGTGACGCAAGCCCCCCTGGACATCGCGGCTGCGTATCAGCAGCTCGTTGACCCCCGTTGTGGCGGGACCGTGCTGTTCTCGGGCACCGTGCGGGAGTGGACCCGCGGGCGCAAGTCCTTGTACCTCGATTACGAGGCGTACCATGAGATGGCCATCGTGCAGATGCAGCAAATCGCGCGGGACGTCGAAGCCGAGTGGCCGGGAGTCCGCACGCTCCAATGGCACCGCGTGGGACGCCTGTTCCCCACCGACATCGCAGTCATTTGCGCCGCGGCGTCGCCGCACCGCGAAGCCGCATTTGCAGCCGCCAAGACACTGATTGACCGCCTGAAGAAGGAAGTGCCTATCTGGAAACGCGAAACGTATGACGACGGCGAAACCACGTGGCAGGCGACCCCGTGACGTTCGCCGTGTGCCGGCCTCCAGGGCTTCCTGCTCAGCGCACCGTCCAGCGGTAGACGCCGTGATCGTCCGGCGTGCTTTGCACCAGCCCATCCGCCGCCAGCCAGTCGAGGTAACCGAGCGTCTCGGACAAAATCAGCGGCGGCTGATCCAGCCGGTGCGGGAAATACGCTGCTGCCAGGTCGTACGCCGTCGCTGGCGGATCCTGCAGCTGTTTGAGCAAATCGATCATTTCGTTGCGGCGTTCCACCTGCTCGGCAAGCCGCTGGTCAATCAGCGCTTTCGCATCCGTGAACGGCGCGCCGTGCCCTGGATAAACCGTCTGAATCGGCAGCGCGCGCAGGGCCGTCAAGTTGTCACGGTACTGTATCAAACTGGGCGTGCGCCTGGCGGCATCCCCGGAGGGTGCGCCGGGCTGCGGTTCGATCACGGCGTTGGAAGAGATTCTCGGCAGCAGTTGGTCGCCGATGATGCAGTCTCCCGTTTCCGGGTTCCACAGCGCAATGGCGGCCTGCGCATGACCGGGCACATACAGCACCTCAAACCCGGGGAGCAGCGAGAAGGCGCTTCCCGCCTGAAGCGGAACATCAACTACCGACCGGTCGGTCAATTGAGACATCAAAAAATACTGGCGGTCAGCCAGGGCTTGCGCTTCCTCCGGCATGCCCATTTGATGGTACAGCGCCCGGAAAAACGCGCTCCGGTAGTCATCCCATGCGCCGCCCGGATGGAGCCAGTCTGCCACCCCGGGGTGTGCAAACACAGGTACCCCCTCGGCGCGGAACGCCGATGTCCAGCCGATGTGGTCCACGTGTCCGTGGGTCAGGACCAACCCGCTTAAGTCGCTCGGTGCAATGTCAAACGCTCGCAGTGCGGCAAACAGCTGCGATTTGGCGTCGGGCGTGCGGATGCCCGCGTCCACCAGGACCTTGCTGTCCCCGGACAGCACCAGGTAAGCGTTGACAGGCCCCATGGGGAGCGGCGTCGGCAGTTCAATCTGATGAATCGCGAGCGTCGTCGTCGCAGCAAAACGCATCGCTCACCACCATCCCTTCTTCTTGAAATACACCATCATCACAGCCGCCACGGCGATCATCAACGCCCAGACATACACATATCCAAAGGACCACGACAGTTCCGGGATATCCTTGAAATTCATCCCATAGAGCCCCACGATGAACGACAGCGGCATGAAGATGGTGGCAATCACCGTCAGCGTCTTCATCACTTCGTTCATTCGGTTGGCGCGCTGCGCCATCTGGAGGTCCAGCAGGCCGTTGAGACTGTCGCGGATCGCATCCAAGCCGTCCACAATGCGTGTGGCGTGATCGTACACATCGACAAAGTACACAGCGTGTTCCGACTCGGTGAACGGGAAGGACTCATGGGCCAGCTGACCCACCACGTTCCGCGCGTCCGAGGTGATGCTGCGCGCGCGGTGAAGCCGCCGCTTGAACCGGAAGATTTCCGGTCCAATCTGGGTTTCCGGGTGGTTGAAGACCCGGTGTTGAATCACATCCACGCGGTCCTCGAGGCGGTCGATGACCTGAAAGTATTCGTCGACCGCCCGGTCGAGCAGCTGATACACAAACATCCCGGGCGACGCCAGCAGCGACGGGTCGGAGGCAACGTTCCGGCGAACGTCCGCCAACACCGGCACTGGCTCGCGTTCGACGGTGACGACAAATGTTGCGCCGATGACAACGCAGAATTCGACGCTGGTTAAATCGTCGCGGAGCGCATAAAAGCTCAGCAGGGCGTGCGGAACGTCTTGATTGAGGTAGCGGTCGAGCTTCGGCCGCTGCCCAAAGTGCATCACATCCTCCAGGACCAAGGGGTGACAGCCAAAGACATCCCCCAGGATGGACGATACTTGCGCATCGGTCGGATTCGTCAAGTGCACCCAACCAACTTCGTCCGCTTCAGGCAGCCGCTCCGGGACTTCCGTGAGCTGCCCGTTTTTCCACAGCAACAAACGCCATCACACTCCTGGTTTCATCATACAGGTTGCGGCAGACCGTGACAATCAGCGAATCCCGCGCGTCAGTCTTCTAAAATCGCAAAACGATTCATAGACTCTCGAAGAAGCAAATAGATTTGTAGTGCGTGGACAGCGGCCGGCAGCGCACAAGCGGCCGCCGAAGCGCGAAACGCCGCTTCACATGAGCATCCCAAACCGGAAACAGGAGGGCACGCCATGCGGCTGCAGGATGGACAACCCATGCGACAATCAGGTGGAACAGCACTCCTTCGACGGCTGGCGTCCTCGCTTGGCTTCATCGGCCTCTTGGCCGGCTGTCTGGCCAGTTTGTTCTTTCTCTACGGCGGACCGTCGTGGCAGGCGGCCTCCGAAACGGAAGCGTCGTCGCTGTCGGCGGCAGAACTCGGAGAACTGATCGGCACCCCCCACTATACACAGAGCGACCAGGCACAGGCGCCCACCTCCATTCCAGCCGCGCTTGCCGCCGTGTTCCGGGTGCCGCTGACCAACCCGCTCGGCATGCTGACGGCGCAGTTTCCCGCGACCACGCAAACCGCCAGTCCAAACGGAGCCTCGGAATCGAGCCTCCTGTCTTCCTTGTCCACGTGGGAAACCCATTCGAATAAAATTGCGCTCGGCTGGCTGCCGTTGGAATCGCCCAGCGCATCGATTCAAACGATGGCCGACAACCCCGGCATCAACGTGGTCAGCCCGGAGTGGATGACCCTGTGGTCCGCCGACGGAAACGTGGAAACCCACGTCGAACCGGAGGTCGTCCGTTACGCCCACCAGCACCACATCCAAGTGTGGGCGATGTTCGACAACCAATTCAGCGCCTCGCTGACCCACGCCGTCTTGTCCAGTTCTGCAGCCCGTGCCCATGCCGTCCAGCTGGTCACAAACGCCGTGCGCGATGGGCAGCTCGACGGCGTCAACGTGGACTTCGAGAACCTGGAGTCGTCCGACCAAGCGGCCTTTACGTCGTTCGTCGCGCAGCTTCACCAGGCGCTCGCCCCCCTCGGCGCAAAGCTGTCTGTCGACATCACGCCGGACATCGTTCCCCTGGAGGACGACGCCGCGTACTTTCACGCGGGCCTCGCATCCGTGTGCGACGACATCGTCGTCATGGCGTACGACGAGCACTGGGCTGGGGATACCACGCCCGGTCCCGTCGCCGACGTCCCGTGGGTGACGCGCGCCGTCGACGACCTGCTGGACACTGGCGTGCCGGCAGACCAGCTGATTCTGGGGATTCCGTCGTATACCCGCTTCTGGCACGTCTACCCCGATGGCAGCGTGACCAGCGAAGCGGTCGCCGACTCTGCCGTAAGCGGCATTCTCGCGTCCCATCACGCTTCGTCGACGTGGAACAATGAACTGGGGCTCTACTATGCGCGTTACGCCAAACCGGAAGGATACGAGGAAGTGTGGTACGCCGGACCACAGACGTGGAGCCGCAAGCTGAACCTGGTCAATCAGGAGGGGCTCGGCGGCGTCGCCGTGTGGTCGCTGTCCCTGTCGAACGCCAACACGTGGTCGACCGTCGTCAACGCACTGCGCCAGTCCTTGTCCTGAGCGGACGAGGGGCGGCATAAGGCACATCAAGGAAAGAGGGATCCGACGTGGACAAAATCCTGATGACCACCGCCGCGTTGACGCTTTGCGGATACTTGACGCTGATGTTCGTCCGCCCGGAAAGCGCGGCAAGCGGCTTGGAATTCACCACGGAGATGTTTTTCCAGGCGCTGCCGTGGATGATTGTCTCGATGTTCACCGCTGGGCTGCTTGCGCAGTTTTTCGATCCCGCCGTGATTGCGCGCATCCTCGGCCGGGAATCGGGCATCCGCGGCGTACTGGTGGGTGCGTGTCTGGGGCTGGCCGGAACCGGATCGCGCTGGGCCGCCTATCCGCTGGCTGCGGGCCTCGTAGCTGCAGAGGCCAGCCCTGGTGCAGTCTTTGCGTTTTTGACCAGTTGGCAGCTGGTATCGCTCTCGCGCCTGCCGGCCGAAGTTCCGTTTCTCGGCATGCGCTTCACGGTCATCCGCGCAGCCCTGTCCTTCGCGCTCGCGATTGTGGGGGGCTTGGTGGTCGACCACTGGGTGAAGTCGCCGTAACGCCCTACAAAAAGTCGACGTCGATGAGGTTCCCCTCCCCGTCTGCCGGTTTGCCTTCTTTGAGCAGGCGGACTTCCAACAGCCCGGCGCGGTACACCGCCTTGGCGTGCTGCTTTCGCACACGGGCGGGCAGCGCGATCTGCCGCTCGAACGACCCGACCCGCCGTTCCGCGGTCGTCAACTTGGCACTCGAACCGTTCGGGTAGCGGCGCTCTCGTTCGCCTTTGACGACGATGTGTTCTGGAAACACGGACAGGCGCACGTCCGAAGATCGCTCCATCCCCGGGAGTTCCAGGACCACCACCACTTCATGCCGCGTTTCGTAAATATCCGCGGGTGGATACGAGGCGGGCGGGTCGACCGAGGGGCGGTTCATGCCCATAAACGGGTTCCACATCGGCGGACCTTCGCCCATACCTGGCGTGCCGTTGCCCGTGCCTTTGCCGGCTGCGCTGCCTGCCGCGCCGTCGCCGCCTTGCCCGGCATTGCCCGTCGGTCCCGCCCCCGGTCCAAACCCCGGCCAGAACCGTTCACCCCCTGCTGCATTCCCAGGCTGGCCCCAAGCGGGAACCTGCATCTGGTTCATCAAGTTCCGCACGAAGTCGTCGCCAAACATCTTCTGAAACTGTTCACCCATTTGCTGCAGGTAGGGAAACGAGTCGAAAAAACCGTTGTTCACCGTCCATCACCTCTTTTCCGGCCCCTCTTGGTTCATTCAATGCCCGCTACACCAACCTCGCACCCCGCACAGGGCCGCGGTACCGAAGCTCCTCGGCCGCAAGCATATCGGCACCGTCCGGGTCCTGCACCAACGCCTTGGTGCGTTCGAGATAGGCACCGTCCCCGACAATTTTCCCATACGCCGTGTTGCTTTTGCTGATGCTGTGCCAGTCCTGTTGCATGCTTTGGCCGAAATTCACCGCCGATGCAGAGTCAATATTCGAAAATCGGATGTAGCCGATGTTAAACACAAACTGGACGCGCACACCGGACCCCCCTGTTCGACTGTCAAATCCCCATGACATGCGCAAACGTCGGCGACTTGATGTCCTGGTCGTTGATGGGGACGTCAATGACGTCCGGGTCATACAGGTAGTTCACCCACGTGGGCATGTAGTTGTAATCACCAGAGGGCTGCCCCCCGGAGATATTGGATTTCGCGTGGCTGTCCCAGCCGTTCTGCATGTTCTCTCCGAAAAAGATGCCTGCGTCCGATTGCATGGCGCCCACTTTCATGAAGCCGATTGAAATCATCACCGGCATGATGCTCCCCCCTGTTCGCCAGCGCACTGTGCAGCGTGTTCCATCATATGCTGTTTGTATGGCATGTGCCCTACGGGGTGGATACGGAGGAGAAGCGATGGCGCACTTTATCGACTTTCACATTGGCGGGCTTCGGGTCGGGTCCCTCGACAACTCGTCCGGCATTTTCACTGGTCAGAACCTGCAGTACGGGTGGCGCCACAGCGAAAAAGACAACAACGCCGCGCCTCGCGTCGCGGGTGACCACAATGTCATCCAGGGGGCTTCGTACAGCGTGGTCGATCCCGACCTGCTCGACACGTGGGTGCAAAAAGCGCCGCCCCTCGCCAACCAGCCTGTCCCGAGTCCCGCGCTGGCCCGGTACTGGGCGCTGCGCAAGCGGCAGCTTCGGTCGGCGTCGCGGCGACGCTCACCATTTGATTGGGACATCTAGCACCGCGACTGGGTTGTCCCGGTACTTCGATGCCGCGCCGAGGATCAGCCATTGTTCCGTCTCGTCTCCAGCGTTCGCTCCAGTTGTTCGAGCTGTTTTTGCACCTGGCCTTGACGACGAAGCAGTCCGGCGACGTATACCAGTGTTGCAAGCCACACCACCGCCGCGGCCGCCCACAGAAAACCCATCTCGTTCAGCATGTTCGGTCCACCTCTTTCAGGAATGGGACTTGCCGGGCTGCAAGGATACTGCGCCCGGCACTTCTTGTGCCCGAATGTCGCGCACCTGCTCCCGCAGCGCATACAGCCTGGCCCGCTGCGACTCCAGCCGAACGCGCAGCACGAGGAGCAGCACATAAATACAGAAGAACGTGAAAAAACCGAACATCAGCGCGACCACCATCGGTCCAGGCATATTGAAACCGGATTCGTTGATGACATTCGGGTGGATGGAGCGCCACCATGTCACAGACATGTGGATAATCGGCACATCGATGGAAGCAATGATTGCGTAGATGCCGGAAATCCGCGCCCTTCGCTCGACGCCCTCCATCGTGCCGCGCAGTAACAGGTAGCCCAGGTAGAGGAACCACAAAATGAGCGTCGTCGTCAGCCGGGGGTCCCACGTCCACCAGGTGTTCCAGATGGGGCGAGCCCAGAGCGAACCCGTCACCAGCGTGATCGACGTGTAAAACAGCCCGAGTTCCGCGGACGACACGGCGATACGGTCGAACCGCAGGTTTCGCGTGAACAGGTAGAGGACGGTACAGACAAACGTCACACCAATCGCCAGGAAGGCAATCCAGGCGCTGGATACGTGGAAGTACATGATGCGGACGAGGTTCCCCATCGTCTTTTCCGGCGGCGACCAAATCAACGCCAGGTACAAGTCCACCAGCACCAAGACGCCGACAAAGCCAGCGTACACAGGCAGCCATCGTTTCACGGCTACACCTCCATCAGCGGTTCGTACAAGAGCCAGGGCAGCAGGGCAAACGCTGCGATATAACCAATCAGGACTTCCACCCAAATTTGCGGATGAGCGCCGAGCGGTTCAAACGCGAACACCGTCAGTCGAATCAGTGCAATCAAGAGCGGAATCGTCAGTGGAAACAACAGCATCGGCACGAGCATGTCCCGCATCGAGCTCTGCGCAGCCAGCGTTGCCAGGAAACTGCCGATGCCGGTTAAGCCAACCGCCCCGCCGACAAGGACCCACGCGAGTACGCCCGGCAGCTGAGGCATCGGCTGGTTCAAAATCACGAAGTAAGCCAGAACCAGCGTGACTTGCGAGACAAGGACAAACAGACAAGTACTCACCCATTTTGCATAGAAGATGACACTGCGGTCAACGGGGGCTAACAACATCCCCAGCCATCCACCCAGCTCGCGTTCCTTCAGGTCGTGCCGGTTCATGCTGATGGATGTTGCAAAGAACAGCATCATCCACAACAACCCTGCGCTCCAGTCCGTGGGCAGTCTGGACGCCGCATTCAGCGCGATGCCCATGACCACCAGCAAGAGGACGCCAAACGCCAAGGTGGAAATGACGAATTGACGCGCCCGGAATTCGATGCGGATATCCTTCCACACCATCCACAAAAACACCTTGCAAGCATTCATCGGACCTCCACCAGCCGGCCGTACTGCAGCGTCAGATGAGTATCCGCAAACCGCGCTTCGTCCTCCTGGTGCGTCACCAGAAAGACGGTGGCGCCGCTGCGCACGCGGTCCGAAAGGACATCCTGAAACAGCTGGCGGGAGGTCCGGTCCAACCCGTCATAGGGCTCGTCCAACAGCAGCAGCGCTGGCTCGTGCAACAGGGCGCGCGCGAGGGACAGCCGCTGCTTCATGCCTTTGGAGAACTCCTTGACCTTGAGGTCGGCGGCATCGTTCAGACCGACACGCTGTACCCAGTCCTGCGCCAGCTTGCGCGCCCCAGACAGCCCGTACAACCGAGCGTAGAAGAGCAAATTCTCGACGGCCGTTAAATCTCCGTAGAGAAAACCCTGCTGCAGAACCACGCCCATCTGCCGGCGAGCGCGGGCCGACAGGGGCTTCCCCTGCCAGGTCACGGCCCCGCGGGAGGGGCGGCTGAGTCCGCACATCATGTGCAGCAGGGTCGTTTTGCCGCTTCCGTTCGGCGCCGTGAGCGCGTAGCGCTTGCCAGGCTCCAGGGTTAGATTCACATTCGCCAGGACTGGGCGAAAGTCATACTCCTTCGTTACGTCTGCCAACGCCAGCATCCGTTGCGGGACTCCTTTGCTGCACACGTTCGCCTTTCAGGCGCACGAGTCGCTGTTTGAACTCTTGGCGGTGTTTCTGGTAGTCTTCCTCGCCGACCAAGCCTTCGCGGTACTGCCGCTCCAGCTGCGCCCAGGCCTCATAGAGCGCATTTTCGCGCGAGGCAGGCGCGCGCCTCCGTCCCTGTGTCGAGCGAATCCCGAGCAGCCCGATGACCAGCACCAGCGCCACAACAAACAAGTTGCCGAGCGCCTGCAGATCATTCGACGTACCGTCCTCATTCGCGCCCAGGACGGGCAATCCCTTCACGTGATTGTTGGGCGTCACCGCGGGCAGCATCTGCAGGCTCAATGTCCAGTCGTCGCCAGCGGGGATGCCCTCGCGCGTGAACACCCGAAACGTCGTCCCCTGGATGCTGGTCGTGCTTGTGGTGGTGAACAAGTCCTGTGCGGACAAAGCCGCGTTGCCCTCCGGAAGGTATAAGTGCGCCACGTACACCGGGTAGAAACTGTGCAGCGTAAACTGCAGCCCCTGTTGTCCATCCAGGGGAAGCGTGTACGACACGGTGAGGACGGTGGTCTGATTGGGCCGCACCGCCTGCGGAATCGTGAGCGTTCGTCCGTGCAGCGCACCCGCAGCGGGGGCCTTGCCCGCCACGGCGAGGGACTTCGCACCCGCTGGGACTTCCACGTTCACGTAAGCCGGCGTGCTGCCCGAATTGTGCACGGTGAGACTCTGCACAATGTCAAACGACTTGTCCTTGGTGTCGGGCAAAAGAAACAACTGCTCTTGGCTGACTTGCGGCGCCGTGTCGGCCAACACGGGCGGCCCGCTGAGCAGAAACATCCAGCCAGCGGCCGCTGCTGCGGACAGCATCCAGCCCCCCCTGCGCAAGAGTGCCGCGATGTGCCGCATCACGCTTCACCTCCGCCCAGTTGCGGGCGCGACGCGCGCTCTGCAAAGGCTTCCTGAACCTCGGCTTCCAGCCTTTGCCGCATCGCCGCCTCGTACGATTCCAGCGCCGCAGCGCGGGCTTCGAGCGCCTGCCGGGTCTGCTGATACGCGTCCGGTTCCAGCTTGCCCATACGATAATCGTACTCGAGTTCCGCAAGTTCCTGGTACACTGTCTCGACGGGTGAAGCTGCTGCCGCTCGCTGCCTGCGCCATCCCGCCTCTGGCCACAAGCTCACCAGGGTTCCGAGAATAAACAAATACCCGCCCCACCAGATGAACTGTACCAAGGGGTTGACGTGCAGGTCGAACACCGCATCCCCGTTCGATCCCGTTCCTAACATCACCACATACAAGTCGGACAGGGGGCGCGAGTACAAGGCGACATTGGTGGTTGGGGACTGACCGTCGGTGAAGAACGTCGCCGACGGCCGCAGCACGCCGAGGACCTGGCCGCCTCGCTGCACCACCAGGTTTCCGTACATCTGCCGTCCGCCCTGCGCCGCGGAGACCCCCATCCCCGCATAGGTCAACTGATATCCTGCAATCGTCTGCGACTGCCCTGGCGCCAGCTGCACCTCCAAGTCCTGATGATAGGCGCCAGACCCTGCAATGCCTGCTGCCATCAGTGCGATCGCAAAGTGCACGACATAGCCGCCGTACCGCCGCCGGTTTCGGCTGACCAAGCGGCCGAAGCTGACCCACCATGACTCACCGGTCAGTGCCACCCGGGTCCCCACAGCGCCCAAAAATTCACGGACGATGGTGATCATGACAAAGATGGCCGCGATGAACGACAGCGTGCCGAGGATGGAGGACTGACCGTAGTGCAACTTCAGCAGAAAGGCGACCGCCAGTCCGGCCACGACGGCGACGACAAACGGCACCACGAGTGTCTTCACGATGCTTTGCACGGACGCGCGTCGCCAGGCGATCACGGGGCCGATGGCCATCAACAGAATGATACACACGGCGAGCGGCAAGTTCACCGCGTTGTAGAAGGGACCGGACACCATCATGCGCCGTCCCGTCAACGCCTCAGAGAGGATGGGAAACAGCGTGCCCCATAAGATGGCGAAGGCGCTCCCGAGAAACAGCACGTTGTTCAGCAAAAAACCGCTTTCCTTCGACACCACCGCCTCGATGCGCCGCTCGGGTTTGAGGGTGTGCCAGCGCATCACGATGACCACCGCCGAGAACACCGTGCAAATGACGAAGAACACCAGGAAGTAGGTTCCGAGCGGCCCATTCGTGAACGCGTGAATGCTCCAGAGTACACCGCTGCGCGTCAAGAACGAACCCAGCAAGGTCAGCAGAAAGGTGAAGGTGATGAGGAGTATGTTCCAGCCTTTGAGCATCCCCCTGCGTTCCTGCACAATCGCAGAATGCAGAAACGCGGTGGCCGACAACCAGGGCAAAAGGGCTGCGTTTTCGATGGGGTCCCACGCCCAATACCCGCCCCATCCCAGTTCTTCATATGACCAATGGGCGCCGTACACTATGCCGACACCGAGAAACAGCCAGGAAATCAGGGTCCAGCGGCGGGTCACCCGCAGCCAGGTCGCGTCCGTCTTGCGCAGCAGCAGACCGGTTATTGCGTACGCGAAGGGTACAGAAAAACCGATGTAGCCGAGGTAGACATTGACGGGATGAACCGTCATGCCGGGGTTCTGCAGCAGCGGATTCAGGGAATTTCCCGACGCAGCGGCATGCGGCAGCTGCGTGAAGGGGTTTGCACCGGTGTTCAGCACAATCACATAAAACGCCAAAATACACGACATCAGCAGGCTGACAATCGGCAGCATACGGTCACTGTCCTCGTGCCGTGAAGAGGCGACAATCATCGCGTATAAGGATAAGACCAAGGCCCATAACAGGAGCGACCCTGCATTCCCGCCCCAAAACGCCGCGATTCGATAGACGAGCGAGAGTCCGACAGCGGTGTAATCGACGACATACGAATAGTGAAAATTCAATGTGACCAAGAGATACACCAGCGCGGCGGAAGCGACAGCTGCAAGGCCAAACTGGACCGCCGCCGCGCCTTGGCTGAGGCGCCGCCACCGTGCAGACTTCGTTCGAATGGCCGCGCTGTGGACGCCGATCGCAAGCAAAACAGCCACGAACAGAAGCCGAAGGGCAGCTTGTCCGATATCCCCAATCAGCACTCGATTCCCTCCCCCAAACCCCAAAACCGTCAGTCAATCGCGTTGAATGTCTGAGTCTGGGGCTGCGTGCTGTTGCCAGCCTGGTACTTGGACGGGCATTTGATGAGCAGCTGGGACGCCTGAAACACGCCGTTCGACTTCAAGGTCCCCGTCACAACCACGGGCCAGTTGTTGGAAAAGTCATCCGGCTCCGCTCCGTGAAACACCACCGGCAGCGGACGGCCGTTGCTGCCGTCGCGTACCGAAAAGCGCAACAATTCTGCCTGCGGATTATAGTTCACGCTTGCGCCAACAATGTTTCCGCTTACGGTCGTCTGCTGACCCACCGCCTGCGAACCCTCGTTGTAGAGTTGAGAGACGGTGACGTAGTACGTCGAGGCGTGCGTGATCGCCGTTTTAATCAACACCCCAAGAATCGCCAGCACAACACACAAGGCGATGAGCAGCCTGGCACGAACCGAGATGGCCAAGTGCAATCCGCTCCTTTCCTTCCTCATCCCCATTTCAGAAGGACGATGGCCCGTTCACTCCTTGTTCGGACACCCCTGTCTCCGCCTTAATAGTACTCTTGAAGGCGAGCGTCGATGGAGCGCTGCGCCTTTTCATCCAGCGTTGACGCGGCGTCTTCATCTATCCCGGCCGGAAGCGTCGGCGGCACATCGCGCTGGCTCTGAAACCCTCGCCGGAGCAGCCACCCGCCCACACAGGCCAGAACGAACAGAAATACCCAGGGAATCAGCCACGCGACGCGCCCGAATCCACGAAACGAAGGGGCGGCCAGCACGCCGGGACCGTACGTTTGCACCATTTGCTGAAGTATCTGGCTGGACGTCATCCCCTGCAGCAAGTCCTGCTGAATTTGATAGCGCATATGCTGCGCCAAGGTCAGGGACGACGTGGCGACGGTCATCGTGTTTTGGTCCCCCGGGGCATGCAGCTGTGCCGCGATAGCAAGCACTTGCTCCTGCAGGCTTGCATCCGTTTGCAGCACCCACCGGCTCATGGCGAGCGACGCAGCGACTGCGATGACGATGAACAGCAGGATGGTGCCAGCAGCAAGATAGGTGCTGCGATGTCTTGCTTGGGATGGGTCCACCCGTTTCCCTCCCAACCTGTTTCAACTGAGTCTATTATAGCTGTACAATTGCTTCCAACCAAGATGGCAGAGCAGCGTTTGCCAGATGGCGGCGGACGCCGTTTCGATGACTGTGGTATCATCATCGACAGAAACCCGAGGGGATGCAATCCATGAAGACCATCTCGAACGCGGCAAACAGCCCGAAACACTGCGATGATCATCCAAACCTTCAGACAACCTTGATGGACATCTATCACCGCATGGAAGACGCCTTTGGCGATCGCGGCTGGTGGCCGGCATCGTCCACCGAGGAAATCATCATCGGTGCGATTCTCGTACAAAATGTCTCCTGGTCCAACACCGTCAAAGCCGTTGAACGGCTGAACGATCACGGCTTGTTAACGTTTCCGGCCCTGGCCGCAGCCAGCGTCGACGACATCGAAGCCTGCGTCTATTCGACGCGGTTCTATAAAACCAAGGCCAAAAAATTGAAAGCCTTCGCGACACACGTCATGACGCACCACAAAGGCCGTATCGATGCCATGCTCGCACAGCCGATGGCGCCGCTCAGAGCCGAACTCCTGCAAATCTATGGCATCGGCCCCGAGACGGCGGACGACATCCTCCTGTACGCGGCAAACCAGGCGTCGTTCGTGATTGATGCGTACACGAAACGGATTTTTTACCGGTTAGGGCTCACCCCCGCTGACATCTCGTACGAATCCATGCGTGCGTGGTTCATGGCGAACCTGCCCGCTGACGTGTCCTTGTTCAATCAGTACCATGCCTTGCTCGATGCGGTCGGTCACCATTTTTGCTCGACAAAACGCCCCAAGTGCGAGGCTTGCCCGCTTCGTTCGAAATGCCTCGTCGCACAGGGAAAACTTGTTATATAATTTGGGTGGAGGCGATGTTATGACCTTGGTGTTCGCAGCGATTGGCATCTGTGCGTTGGCTTTCATTGGCTGGGGTGTCTGGATGCGCGTTCAGTAGCTGCGCTTCATACGTTGTCCCCCACAGCGCAGCGTGAGCGTATCGCATCGAACCTGTTCGGTCCCCGGATGCGTCTCACGCTGTTTTGCGCTGCCAGCGAATCGGAAGCTTGACCGCAGGGTCGGCCGCCAGCATGCTGGCAAAAATCAGCACACTTCCCCACCACCCCATCCGGGACAAGCGGTCGCCCAGCGCGAACCACGCGATGACCGCCGCGAACACCGGTTCCATCGAGAAAATCACTGCGATCTCCCCGGCGGAGGTAAACTTTTGACAAATGTTTTGGCCCCAGTAGGCGAGCGAAGTCCCGAGCAGCCCGTTGATGAGCGTGGCCCAAATCACCGCGGGCTGCAGCCACGCCGCGGCCGGGCCCAGCACCTGGTGCGGGTGCAGCAGCGATGCGGCGAAGGCGCACACGGCCACCACCAGCAGCTCGACCGTTGCCAGCGCCAGCGCATCCGTGTCTTTGCCGAGCTTGTCCACGAATACGATTTGCAGCGCCAAGCACACCGCGCACAACAGCACGTACAGACTGCCAGCCGGCATCTGCAGCACATCACCGCCGCTGAAGAGCGCCAGTCCAACCGCGGCCATCATGGCAGCCAGCCACGTGCGAGGGCGGGGAATCGAGCGTAAAATCGGGATCGCGAAAATTGGCACGAGCACGACGTTGAGTCCGGTCAGAAAGCCGCTGACCGACGCCGAGACGGTGAGCAGCCCGAGGGTCTGCAGCGCATACCCGCCAAAGAGCAGCAGGCCAAGCCACGTGCCCGCCGCCCAGACACGCCGCGTGAATCCGCCGCGGTGCACAGGCGATGCGAGACACACGACCGCGAGCGCGACGGCGGCCAGCAGAAAGCGGACAAACAGAAACGGGTACACCGGCACCACCTGCAGGGCGTCCTTTGTCAACGTGAACGTCGCACCCCACACCAAGGTGATGAAGAGCAGAAACAGATTGGAAAGCAAACGTCGGTTGGAAATGTCAGCGGCCTCCTCCATGCATTCACACAGCTTGTCCCCGGCGGCCCAGCGGCCCAGCGGCCTCCGATGGGCCGCGTTCCACCCATTCGCCAGGCCGATCAAAAACTTTCGCCGGACCGATAAAAAAACCTCCCGGGTCCGGGCCCCGGAAGGGCACGTCATAACGCGGACCTGCAGTTGTCAGTCCCGGACCTTGCAGACGCAAAACGCCAGGGGTCCGAGTTGAAAGTGCGACCGGATGCGTCCGACGCCAACCCCCAAGGCCCAGTACCGTGGGGTCAAATCCACCAAAATGCGGTGCTTTTTCGTCATCATACAGGCGAACGTTTTCTGGGAAGCCATACCGCTTCATCCTCCCATCTCCGTTTGTCAGGCACTTACCTAACCATATGCCGACGGAGTGCGAGGTCGGTGGGCGAACGACTACCCATCTGCTGCAAAGCCGCGTGACGGCTGCTTACCACCACCAGCCCCAAGGGGCAAACGCCGCGATCGCCAGCCATGGCAAGAAGAAAAAGGGCCACCACGCGAGGTCAGCTTCCCCCGGCGTTTGCGGCAGTTCGCCCAGCGGCACCACGGCTTCGCTGCTCGATTTGGCATCTGCTGCAAGCCGTGGGCCCGGTCCCATCTTTCTCAGGTAGATCCCGTCATTGGTCACATGATGAAGAATCCCGTGATGGACCGCACCATCGTGCGTTCGGACGACCACACGCTGGCCAATGTACGGCATGACATGTGCCCGTGTAATCATCACTACACCTCCTCCCGTCAGCCTTGTAGCAGCACGTCAGGAAGTGAAGCCCTTCGCACCAGATGGCTTCCGATCCCGTCATTTGAACGCCGCCACACTTCAGCGTATGAACGTGAGGCGGATGCAGGCCGGGTGGATGTCCATGCCGTTTAGATGATGGGTGGACTTTCTCGCGCCGCGGGCGAGCAGTGGAACATCGTCAACCGTGTTTCGATTGGCGGCTCATCGTCACGAGGGGGATGCGAGCGCGCCGACCCAGCACGAGCAAACCCGCGCCAATCACCAGCACGCCGGCCGCGGCCAGGGTCGGGAGTTCAAACCCCCCGGAACGATTCGCGAGCGCACCGGCAGCGCCTGCACCTACGATTTGCCCAATGCCGTAAATCACTGTCATCACCCCGATCGCCTTGCTGCTGTCCTGCGGACGCAGTTCCCTGCCCAGCATCGTCCCCAGCGTCGTGATGCCCATGAAGGTCCCGCCGAACAAAATGGACCCCAAATACACGCCGATCGCGTTCGGCACAAGGACCGTCAAGAGCACCCCAGCCGCTTGCAGCAGGTAGGCCGTAACCAGGGTCGACACTTCTCCAACGCGGCCCCCGAAGTAGGACCACACAGCCGCGGAGGGTAACGCGGCCAGACCGACCAACACCCAACAATACGATGCAAACCCGTGAAGCGCAGGCAGCCGCGTCGCCATTGCCACGAGAAACGTACCCGTGATGATGTAGCCCAGCCCTTCACACCCGTACGCTGCCATCAGCCACGGAAAATACCCACTTTGGTCCGCCCTTTGGCCCATCGATACCCGAGGCCGGTCGCCTGCCCGCGAGGGGTTCGAGGCGACCGGCTCCTCCCGCATCCACAGCACCGCCGCCGCACCGACGATCACGGTGATGCCCATCAATCCGACCCACGTGCCGCGCCAGCCAAAGTGTCTGGCGAGCACAGGCACCAGCCACCCGGACGCCGCGATGCCGCCGCCGACGCCGCCGTACATCATGCCCGACAGCTTGGGTCGGTCATGTTTCGCAAGGATGTCCAGCACCATGCTGGCCGCGAGCACAAACACCAGTCCGCTCGCGATGCCGGACAGCGTTCTGAGACAGAACCAAGCCCACGGATTGGCGGCCGCCGCCATCAGGCCTGTCGTGACGATACTCAGAAGCACAGAAATACGCCAGCCCAGCAAGCGCCGCCTGCGGATCCACGGCACAGACCCTGCCAGCACCGCGCCGACCAGATAACCGAAGTAATTCCCAGCTGCCAAATAGCCAGCCATGGCGTTGGAAAAGTGCATTTCTGACTGCATCCACGGGAGAATCGGCGTGTACGCAAACCGGCCAACCCCCATGGCGATGAACAAGCTGAACCCACCTGCGATCACAAGCAGCCACAAGCTTCGATCGAAATGTCGAGCAGAATCGCGTTTCGTCTGGTGAACCAACGACATGCTGATGCCTCCTCTCGCCTCTTGAGTGTATGTGTGTTTTTCCATAATGTAAAATGAATGAAAGTGATTGATTTCATGACTCGGAATGATGGGTTGTTGGAGGGGTGCAGAGTGGAAATTCGGGACTTGACGATTTTTGCCGCGGTGGCCAGGACGGGGAGCGTCACGAAAGCTGCCGACGAACTGGGTTATGTGCAATCGAACGTGACCGCGCGTATTCAGCAGCTCGAAAGCAAACTAGGAACGACGTTGTTCCACCGCCTTCCCCGCGGAATGACGCTGACCCCAAGCGGAGAAACGCTCCTTCGCTACGCTGAACAAATCCTTCACCTTTGTGCCGAAGCACAGCAGGCTGTGCAAGACACAGATACGCCCAGCGGCGCCCTGCGCATCGGTGCCATGGAAAGCACAGCCGCGACTCGCTTGCCGGCCATCCTGGCGAAGTACCACGCCGCGTACCCGGAAGTGGAATTGTCCCTGCACACGGGCCCGACCAGTCACTTGATGGAAGCCGTCTTAAACTACGAACTTGAAGCCGCCATGGTCGCCGGACCGGTGGACCATCCACTCTTGGAACCCTTGGCCGTGATTGAAGAAGAGCTGGTTCTGATTTCCGGGGCGAACAGCCGGCATCTGCCGCCAGCCCACGGCCCATTGACGGTCCTCGCCTTCCGGGAAGGCTGCTCGTACCGCAAGCGTCTCGAACGCTACCTCGACCATCTCGGCATCCAGTCGAGAAAAGTGATCGAACTGGGAACGCTGGATGGCATTTTGGGCTGCGTCGCCGCGGGGCTGGGGGTTGCGATGGTGCCCAAAACGGTAGTCGAACACAGCCGCTGTGCCTTGCGGACTTGCGAACTGCCCGATGCGTTCGGGCAGGCGCCCACACTGCTGATTCGCCGCAAGGACGCGTTTCAGTCGCCCGCTCTGTCCAAGTTCGTGGAGGTGGTTCGACAAGGGCATGAGACGATGACTCGGTGACGGAATCACGGGACACGGTGGCTTTTTGCTCTGTATAAAGTCCGGGCAGATGGTGAGGCTAAGCGGAGAATGACCACGAGCACGAATGAGGCGAATGATGACGAACGAATCATTCTCGAAGCCATTGAGTGTCCTTCAGCTCAGCATGTTGGTATTTACAACGGTTGGGGTCATGGATCACGTCATTATCATTCCATTGCTGCTGCAAGCTGCAAAACGCGACGCCTGGATTTCGGTTCTTTCGTCGGGTGCGCTGCTTATGGTCGGCACCTTGTGCATCTATCTCATTAGTCATAACACGGCGCAAACCCATATTAAGGATTGGCTTCAAAAACCAATGCATGGACGACTGTGGTACCCAATCTCACTCCTCATCGTCGCACAGCTTTTCTTGATGGCCGTCATCACACTGCGAGACACGTGTACATGGGCGAAGACGATGTACTTACAAGAAACCCCTATCTTCTGGATTGTCCTGGTTCTGATTGCCGGGTGTTTCTTTGCTGCAAGGAGTGGAATCACGACCATCGCCATTTCAAACGGAATTCTACTTCCGATGATTGTTTTGTTAGGCATATTTGTTTCCTTGGGGAATATGCCGCACAAAAATTATATGTATTTGCGTCCGATTTTGGAAAATGGGTATGCGCCAGTCATTCACGGCATGGTGTTTGCGAGCTCCGCGTTCTCTGAAATCATCATCGTCTTGTTTTTGCAGCCGCTGATCAAAACCAAAATCCGATGGTATGTGTTCCCTCTCATTGGTCTAGGGCTCATCGGATTGACCATCGGGCCTTTGATGGGAGCCATATCGGAATTCGGCCCCTTTGAAGCGTCTCGCCTCCGGTACCCGCCATACGAGGAATGGCGTCTTTTGACGTTTCGGCACTTTATCGAGCACGTGGATTTTCTTTCGATTTATCAGTGGCTGGCGGGTGCCTATATCCGAATTTCGTTAGCCATTTCTCTGATTCCTGAGGTGATGCGTACGTCCGCGAACCGACGTAGTGTGGTGCTGTTCGCAGCATCTGTCACCGCTGGTGCACTGGCGATTTATCCAATCTCAGACGAAACTTTCATCCACTTCGTTTCCGACCTTTATTTACCCGCCTTCTTCGCTTTGACCGTTTTCACGGTTGCAACGCTGTTTGTTCTGTCTTGGAGATGGAAAGCGGAGGCAGCACAATGAATTTTCTACACGGAGACAAGCGCCGCGGCCAACAGCTCGACGGTCGTGAAGACCAGATCGTCAGCGACATCCGGGCGAATCAGGACAGACTCGAATTTCTCTTTGGGGACACGCAGGATGTGAAAATTGAGCATCTGACCTGGCGAACGGCCGGCAAACGGTCGGAAGTTACCCTTGTGTATTGCGAAGGATTGTGCGACCTCGAGCGGCTTGAACGGTCCATCCTTCCGCAGCTTCGAGAACTCACTGCAAACGAAGTCAGACGGACGACGGACTTGATGCCAGCGCAGAGCCTCCCATTTGCCGCGAAACTAGACAGCTATCGCCAAGTCATTCGACATGTGTTCCAGGGACAGTTAGTCGTCTTTGGCATCGGACACGCATTTTCCGTCGACATCGCGAAAAAACCGAACCGGCTGCCTGAAGACAGCAAAACGGAAATTTCCTTGCTGGGAGCGCGTGATGGGTTTGTCGAGGATCTCACCACAAACATCGCACTGGTCAGAAAGAGACTCAATACGGCGTCTCTTTCGGTGTTGAAATTCGAAGTCGGGAAGTTCAACAGCACCAGTGTAGGCATACTGTTCGTCAAAGATGCATGCAGTGAGCACATCATCGAAGCGTTGAAGCGTCACATGGCATCAACCGACGTCATCAGTGTGGAATCTGGACCCGAGTTGGTCGAAATGCTGAACCCATCGAAGTATGCCTTCATCCCGAAGTATCGAGTCTCTGGCCGGCCGGACTTTGTCGCTCAATGTCTGCGCCGGGGCAAGTTTGCCATCCTGGTCGACGGTGAACCCCTTGCGCTGCTGGCGCCAATTAACCTCTCGTTCTTGATGACAGCCGCAGACGATATGTATGCAACGTTTCCATTTGTGACGTTCGAGCGCATCATTCGCGCCATTGCCTTCATCATTGCGCTGTTCGTGCCGGGTTTTTACGTGGGGATTACAGCCCTTCACCCGGACGAGGTGCCGCTCGCTATGCTTGCCACTTTGGTGAACTCAAGAATTGGACTGCCATGGCCAACCCCGATTGAGGCCTTCGTGATGCTCATGATGTTTGAGATTTTCAAAGAGTCAGGAACACACCTGCCGCAGCCGTCTGGTAACATTTTATCTACCGTCGGGGGGCTGATCATCGGCGACGCGGCCATTCGTGCCGGCATGGCAAGTCCGGCATTGGTGGTCGCGATTTCCGCAAGCGCCGTCGCACTGTACGCGATCACAAACCATGCGCTGGCAGGTGTCGTTTCCATCCTTCGACTTGGCGTACTGCTGTTGTCGTCGTTCTTTGGGCTGTTCGGTTTCATCCTCGCATGCATCTTTGTGGTCACGTACTTTGCGCAGATACGTTCTTTTGGCATGCCGTTCCTGGCGCCGACTTCGCCGTTTCACTGGCATTCGTTTTACAAGACGTACGTATCGAACTGGCCGCAGAGGAAGGCAGGACGAACATGAGATTCCAAGGTTGGCTGATTTCCGTTTGTGTCTGTTGTC
Organism: Alicyclobacillus cycloheptanicus; assembly: GCF_028751525.1. Lineage (GTDB taxonomy): Bacteria > Bacillota > Bacilli > Alicyclobacillales > Alicyclobacillaceae > Alicyclobacillus_L > Alicyclobacillus_L cycloheptanicus. Next base: position 3,351,000 of record NZ_CP067097.1, on the reverse strand, counting down.
TGTCGCCACTGCTGACCGGGTGTTGGGGTTATGAGGAATTCGAACATAAGCTGTATCCCCATGCCATCGCGGTCGACAAAGTGGATGGACAATATGTTGCGTATGTACAGATTTTGGACATGCGCCAACTTGGTAAAATTGAAGGCTCGCAAGCTGGAGAGTCGCCCGGGGCGTGGGTTGCCAGCGCGAGAGGGAATACTTTGGACGAAGCCGCACACGAGTTCTATCAGAAGGTGCCCCGCAGCATCAACTGGGGACACGTCAATGCGCTGGTGCTTACCAACAATTTGCTCAAAGACCGCGAATGGACAAAGGTGTTCGACATCTTTACGCGATACAGCGAATTCCGCTATACAACTTGGGTCTTTTCCACCGCGGAATCCCCTCAGGAAATTTTATCTACTGAACCCGTTATCGAAAACTCCCCGGTTTACTCTGGAATCGGGGACCCTTACGAGTTGTACCGCGAAAGCTCGTTCATTCGACCTGTCCGACTCAACCGGCTCATCGCGAACCTTCGAGAACCGGCTGAAGTCCATCTCATTCCGCAGATTTCGATTGACCAGTCGACGTGGTCTGCCTCGAATGAGCAAAAGACCACATTGACACTGACAGGATATAGTCTGTTGAATGATCAGCTTGAATTTGTAAGTAATTTATCAAAGGAGGAATCCGTCGGCATGCGATGGGTTGATCCGCACCTTGCGCGGACCACCCTCAATCTCGCTGCAAACGGGAAGCTGCTGGGCAGTGCCATTCTCACCAAACCGCGAATCAAAATCGGCTACATCAGAGAAGGTCAGAATATCAGGTACCAATTGAACGTGTCCATCCGAGGTGTCGTCGCAGAAAGGTACAACCAGCAAACCCTCGATGTCCTCGACAGCATTGCTGAGCGTGAAATTGAACACGAGATTCGCAATGTGTATGCCGATGGACTGGAACATCACGTTGATCTCCTTGGCCTGGAGGACGTCGTGTATCGGCGAAATCCGGCGTTCTATCACCAACTGACACAGCGAAACGGTCTTTTTTTACGTTCGAATTCCTTATCGGTCAAAGTCCACGTGAGCTTGTTGAATTCGATTCGAACTTTAGAAGGAACCCAACGCTTTCTCCAGGGGACATAACGCAATCGTTCGTACACGTTCCACTTGGCGCGACTGAAACAGACAAAACAGTTTGACCAAGCGCGTCCAATCATCCCAAAGCAAACCCAAAGTCGCGATCGGTGTGACAAAATCCGCACAATCGACCGCTGGGCACTGGGACCCGCGTCTCGCCGGTTGTCACGCGGCCTGTTCTTCGATAGAATCCAATGCGCTACTCCATTGGACGGAGGTCACTCGTGAAGCACATTGGTAGGTATCTCATTCCCAGCGCCGTCGTCGTGTTTGCCATCGTTCAGCTCGTTCGGCCGATTCCCCACCCCGCCGCTTCCTTGTCGGTTCCTCCAACCGCAACGGTTCCTGGCCAGCTCCATCTGACGCTTCCCGCCGCGGGACAAACCGCAGTGATGGCGTCCGGCATCGGGATCATGGCGGCGACACCGAATGAAAAACCTGTGCCCATCGCCAGTGTCACCAAATTGATGACGGCGTATCTGGTGCTCAAGCACCATCCCTTGAAGGCGGGTGAAAATGGTCCGAGTGTGACGATCACGGCGAACGACGAAGCGACTTACGAGGCCGACGCGGCCCGTGGCGACTCTGTGCTGAAGGTACAGGCCGGAGAAACCCTCACGGAGCGGCAGCTGTTAGAAGGCCTGCTGCTGCCGTCCGCCGACAACATCGCCACCACCCTCGCCGACTGGGTGGACGGGAGTGAACCTGCCTTCATCAAGGAAATGAATCAAACCGCGAAACAGCTGGGGATGAATCATACAACCTACACCAGCGCCAGCGGAGTGGCTGCCACGACCGTCAGCACCGCCGTCGATCAACTGAAAATCGCCCAGGCCGACATGGCCATTCCCGCGCTGCGAGCCATCGTCAAGATGCCGGAGGCGACCTTTCCTGTTGCAGGAACCGTGTACAATGTGGACTACGTGCTGGGTCAAGACGGTATTGTCGGCGTGAAAACGGGCAGCACGTTCCAGGCAGGCGGGTGTTTTGTTTCCGCTCGATACCAAACGGTGGGCAGCCGCAAGGTCTTGCTGCTGGGCGTGATGCTCGGCCAACAAGGAACGCCGTCGCCTCTGATGCAAGCCCTGACGTCCAGTGCCGCGCTGCTGCAGCAAGCTGGCACCAACCTGCACCTCGAAACTCTGAAAGCCGATCGCGGCGCCTATGCCACATTCACCACCCCCTGGGGCGAGACCAGCACGTTGTCGTCCAAACAGGTGCCCACGTTCATTGGCTTCCCTGGGATGAAGGTTCGAATCTCGCTCGTCCCTCAAACGACACCGCGCCTTCCCGTCCGCGCAGGCTCGAAGGTTGTGCAACTTCAAATGAACGCCGGCCGTCAATCAGCAGTGTACGAACTGACCACCGATAGATCCATTCGTCCACCCAGTGTCTGGTGGAGACTGTTCAGGGTGTAAGGGCCTCGATACCCTTCGATGATTTTGCAGACCCACCCGGACATGCGTAGCCCCAATCGACTGGCAGAAATCCCAAACTGGATGCGAGAAGGATTGCGAGCATTCGGTGTAGAAGGATGTCGAGAAAGCGTACAGCGATGGAGCAAAATGACGACTGTAACGGAATGGGAACTCCATACCGCTGCAGGTACGCAACAAGTATCCTGCATGTTGATGCCATTTGCATGTTTTCTGTTCAACCATCAAGGAGCGGTTTTGCCACATGAGTGAATCGACTGACACGTTGCAACCTGCATTTCGAGCCTACCGTGATTTGAGCGAATATAATTCAGACGGGATCTGTTTGATCGACCGGGACGGCAACATTGTGGAGGCCAACCGCAAGTGTGAGGCCATCTCCGGGTATGCCAAAGCCGAACTGCTTGGCAAGCATTGTACTGAGCTTCTCTTATCACCCGACGCACAATCTGCGAACGCTTGGTTTGCTTCCGGTCTGCACGGCGCCATTCTTCACAGCACGGGGCTGCGCCTGAAGACTAAGGCCGGAAAACAAGTTCCGGTCGTCTATTCAAGAGTCCCGGTCATTGTGGACGAACAAGTGATTGCACTGTGCGTGATCATCAAGGACATGTCTCGCCCGCATGAAACGGAACAGCAACTCGCCAGGAGCCAGCAGTGGCTGGAGTCGACGCAGCGCATTGCCCACCTCGGCTGCTGGGAATTCGACCCGGTTAACCTGCGGTCGATGTGGTCCGAAGAGTTGTTTCGGATTTACGGGATCGAGCACAAGGGGAGTGGATACGTTGACCTTGCGACTGTCATTCGGTACATCCACCCGGAAGACCAGGAACGCTTCATCGCGTCCGCACAGGCATTGGCGGAAGGCAAACCGTACGATGTCGACTTTCGCATTATTCGCCCGGACGGCGATGTTCGCGTCATCCATTCGAAACGACAACTGTTCGTGGACGACCATGGCGAAACCAAATTCATTGGGACGGCACAGGATATCACGGAGCACAAGCGCACAGAGGAGCTGTTGCTGCGCTCCGAGCGGCTTTCCGCTGTCGGTCAGCTGGCTGCGGGCGTTGCCCATGAAATCCGCAATCCACTGACGGTCTTGAAGGGTTTTCTGAAACTGCTTCCCGTAGCCGAGGAGCGCAAACCCTATATTGAGATTATGGAAAATGAACTGATTCATATTGAAAAGGTGATTGAAGACCTCTTGGCATTGGGCAAACCTCAGCCGCAGACGTTTGCGAAAGTCAACGTTGTTCAGGTCGTCCAAGAGGTCATGGCACTGCTGAAAATCCAGGCAGTGAGCAAGTGCATCGATGCGGAGTTGAACGTGGAACCATCTGCAGAGACCGCCCTTGTCGAGGGAGACGCTTTTGAGCTGAAGCAGGCATTCATCCATCTCGTCAAGAACGCCATTGAAGCGGCCCCGAACGCGGGAAAAGTGGCGGTGCACATTCAATTAGAGGGAGACGATGCGATGCGGATTGATGTCATCGACAATGGTACGGGGCTGTCCGAAGAGACGGTGCGGAAACTGGGTACGCCGTTTTACACAACCAAGGAAGACGCGACGGGGCTAGGACTGTTGGTCAGTCAGCAGATTATTTCCATGCATCGCGGTCAGTTGAAAATTGCGAGTTTGGTCGGGACGGGAACCACGGTTTCTGTGATTCTGCCCCGCTTGAAGGGCGCGAGGAAAAGTTGATGATGACAGCTGCAGCATACGGAACGTCTGGCTGGTCCTTTTCTCTGTGACGACACGACACGTCCTCTAGAGCATGTGCTGCCACCCGAATGCGAACACCCAATATTTCGTATATAGATACTTGTCTACTGCGTGCGTGAGAACGAACTCATACGCTGTGCTAAGCTCAATTCATGGAAAGAGTTGACTGGAATGTCGGTCGCACGGCGCGTCACTCGCACAAAGGTGATTTACTTTTATACCTTGGCTGACGGCGAAAAGAGAACCTACACCAATCAAGACCATGTCCGCGGTTATGGAATTAACTACATTCCGGACCCTGCTTCTGTCTCGATGATCAACGTGTATGTCAATGGCGTGCTTCAATTACCACACACGTACCATGTGAGCAAAGGCAAAATCAGATTTCGAACCGCGGATGTGCCTCGGCAAGGGGCACCGATTATCGTTCAGTCCATCCGGATGTACGGCGGGAAGGGAGGTGACCACTGTACCTGCAAGCGGCGGCGGTGTGTCGTTTGCTGTTGCATGCCGTTCCATGGCTGCTGTCACCTGTCTGTCAAACAAGGCATGCCGCACTGCCTTTGCTTCGTGAAGACACATTGTTGACAAGGGAGGAAAATGTATGCCACTTTCGCTCATCAAACTCCAGATTTCCGCGACAACAACGACAACGACAGACGCGGTACCGACGCAGTCAAAATTTTTCTACCAGAATCCTTCGGATGTGGCCGCAGGTTCCAATTTAACGATCGATGCAGCCGCTTTCACAGACGACACAGGTGCGGCCGTGACTTCTTTACCCGACTTGACAGCCAACAACAGCTATTGGAAGGTTTATATCAACGGTGTCGTTCAGGAAAATGGAAACTCGACGTACACCCCAGGTGCAACCGGTGTTGGGAGTCTCGTGTTTGCAAACCCAGCTGGCGGAGAACCAATCTACACAGGCCAATGGGTCGTATTAGAGGTTACCAACTTTGCGCCGAATTCAACGTCAACCACAACAGTCGCAACTTGACAGCTTGGCCTCACGGAACCCGTACAACGCAAATCGAGAAAGGGGCCTTCTGCAGATGCGCAAGGCTCCCTTCGCTTGCATCAATCGGACTTGCTTGACCGTCTTGTCCGGCGTGAATTCATCGTCCGAACTCAGCCATGAAATGTAATCTCCTGTCGCGTGGCGAATCCCGGTGTTCACGTGTCAACGCCGGGTCCTTCATCTTGTCCTTCAGTCGGTAGCTTTGTCCACGGATGTTCAGGATGTGCGCATGGTGTAGCAGGCTGTCGAGCACAGCCGCGGCCGGCACCGCGTCCCCGAACAATTCGTTCCATTCCCCAATTCCCTTGTTACTCGTCAGGATAATGCTGCCCCGCTCGTACCTGGCGTGAATCAATTCCAAAACCATCCCCCTCAATGGCGTTCATAAGCCATTCCTTAACCTGCTCGTCGCTTATCTTTTGCCCATTCTTCGTATCGGTGTATTGGGTCGCAGGACGCCCTCCGGAAGACGTTTTCGGCTTCGGCTCGTGTGTCTGTCGATAATCATAAGTGGACCGAGAGACCCCCACGATGCGCAGCACGATGGTGACTGGATACCCGGCTGTGATCCACTTGTGCGCAATCGCTACTTTATCCGCAAGTGAGGGCTTTCATTTTTTCACAGGTCACGGAGGATGGAAATTTCAAGGCCTGTTCACCCATTGTCTTTTTCATCCGCTCATTTTCTGCAATCAATTGCTGCTGTTCTGCTTGCAGAGCCTGCATTTCCTCAGCAGCTGCATGTGTAACCTTACCCCTGGTCTTGGGGCTCGACTTTGCGCTGCCATTCACCTGCTTAATCCAGCGGCGAACCATATTCGCATTTAGGTCATGCTTCCTGGCCACCAAAGACACGTTTCCCGTTTCAGAGCACTCACGAACGATTTGCTGCTTAAACTGCACTGAAAAATTCCGTCGTTCCATATCTCATCCTCCTGCTGTTCCAGTATGCTATCCAGCAGGGAGTCTGTCCAATCCGATTTCGGGGAGCTCAATTATATATGTCGGAGCACCTTGTATAGAGGGTCAACACATAGCAAAGCACTGCGGCACCGCCGTGGTGCTCTTTTTTTGTACTGACAACGCTCCGGGAAAGACTTATCATTTGTCCAAACTCTAAGGAAAGGAATTTATTTCCATCATTTAAAAATGTTTGTTGGAATTCCGTAAAGTTTGAGGCGCATAGAACGTCGAAATGGTCACTTCAAAAAAGCCAAAACCCCTTACCCCATAAGCGGTTTTCAGCTGACTCTGTGTTCAATCCGCAAGCGATCGGCAATCATCGCGATGAACTCCGAGTTTGTCGGTTTGGTCTTGGAAATACTCACCGTGTATCCGAATACATTGCGAATCGCGTCCATATTCCCGCGGCCCCATGCCACCTCGATGGAGTGGCGAATCGCCCGTTCCACGCGGGAAGGGGTGGTCTTGTACCGTTCAGCAATGCGCGGATACAGCACTTTTGTGATGGAACCCAGAATCTCCACGTCTTCGTACACGATGCCAATCGCTTCTCGAAGGTAGTGATACCCTTTGATGTGCGCAGGTACGCCAATTTCGTGGATGATTTGTGTAATCGCTGCGTCAATCGTGCGTTTGGATGGGTAGGCCACCAGGTTGGCGGATGAATTGGCGGTCTGCACTGCGGTCGCAGCCGTCTGGCGTTCGCCCGCGACTTGGCGAATCCGTTCTGCCAGCACCGGCATGTCAAAGGGCTTCAAAATGAAGTACGATACGCCGAGTTCCACGGCTCGGCGCGTAATGTGATCCTGCCCGAACGCTGTCAACATGATGACTTTCGGCATGGGTTGGTCAAGTTCGTTGAGTCGCTCCAACGTCGTAATGCCGTCCAGAACCGGCATGATGATGTCCAGAACCACAACATCCGGACGCTTTTCCTGAATCAGCGTGAGAACGTCGGTTCCATTATAGGCTACGCCCGCGAGCTCCATGTCGCTTTGGGAAGAAATAAACTCTGCAAGTACTTCGGCAAATTCCCTGTTATCGTCCGCAATCATGACACGCAATGACAACTTGAGCATCCCCCTCGAGTCGATTCCTTTATAAGGTTTCGACGAAGGGGGAGGTTGTCCTGCCTAAAGTCTGGGAATACTTTTCGCCCAAGTCCCGGTTTAACCGACAAAATTCGACACGGCGTGGGTCTCTTCCTCTGTCTCGTGTTCTGCCTCATGCAACATCCATTCTGCATACACGCCGTAGCCGCGCGTGGGGTCCGATACGAATACATGCGTGACCGCTCCGATGAGCTTGCCGTCCTGAATCAGCGGACTGCCGCTCATGCCCTGAACAATGCCGCCGGCTTGCTGGAGCAGCCGGGGGTCGGTGACATGAATCACCATGCTTTTCGTCTCCGGTTGTGTCTGATCTTGGGTGACCTCGATGTTCACATGAAACGCCTGCACCGTATGTCCGTTCAGAACAGTCAGCAGTTCCGCCGGGCCATCTCTGACTTGCTCCGGCAGTGCGACCGGGTACTCCCGGTTCGCGTAGGCAAACCTCGGCAGGGCATCCATCGTGCCAAACACGCCGAACGGTGTGTTTTCGTCGATGTGACCAATCGGTGCGGTGTGCGAGTCAAACCGACCGCGCTTTTCTCCAGGTTTCCCGGCCAGGCCTTTCACCATGCCCGTGACCTCTGCTTCGTAGACCGAACCGGTGCCGACAATCGGCTGACCCGTGTCCACGTCCGTGATCATATGGCCAAGTGCGCCGAACCGGTGGTGGGTCGGCTCATAAAAGGTCAGGGTCCCCACACCGGCCGTCGTATCCCGTACAAACAAGCCGAGGTGAACCGTACCGAGGGAGTCGCGCACGGGATGAACCAGCACAATCTGGTGTTCATCCCCTCTTCGGATGGTCAACTGCAGCGGAGATTCCGTGGATTGCACCAAGCTTTGGAGTTGGCTTGTATCCTGCAGTTGGATGTGATTCACGGACTCAATGACATCCCCCACCTGGACGTGGGCGGCTGCGGCTGGCGAGCGCTGCCCGTTCACGGACTGAAAGCCAACCACGATGACACCTTTGGCATGCAGGTTCACACCGATGGACTGGCCGCCCACATAGACCATCTCTTGCGGCACAACATGAACGTGAACTGTTTTCCAGGGAACCACACCAAACAAACGCGTTCGAACCGTGGTGTCGCCAACGGCCGTGGAAGTCACGGAGATCGCGGGAAGGTCGCGAGAACGGATCGGCAGTATGTTGACAACCTGCCGATTGGAACAGGTAGCTTCTGTCTTCACCGGCAGTCCAATGGGTACGACGGTACCTTGACCAAGCGGCAAGTTGATTTCACCAGGCGACACAGCCAGTTGTCGCGCGGGCGGTGACAAAACAATCACACCGCAAAGTGCGGCGAGCGCAACTCGAAGGTACTTGCGAAAGCGATGCTTCTGCATTTCTCCGCCCCCCCTTTGACATGCACCTCCCGAACTTGTGCTAGTAAGGTACCCTGTGGGGCGTTCATTATGTTGCGCAAAACATGCCACGTTATCCGACTTTCACGCACATCCCCCATCACTGGACGGGATGGAATCCCCGCAGGAGGGCCTCTGCGTGGTCGACCGCCGTTTGCCCAGCGAGACCGGCACCGACGAGGCGCGCGATTTCCGCAACTCTTCCCGCGAAGTCCAGACGGTGGACGACGGTCGTCGTATGTTCCGCACGTTCAGACTTTTCAATGCAAAAGTGGTCATCCCCTGCGGCGGCAACTTGGGGAGAGTGTGTGACACAAAGGATTTGCCGAACCCGGCCCAGTTTCTGCAGCTGTTCGGCAATCCGCTGCGCAGCCGAACCACTGACCCCTACGTCAATCTCGTCGAAAATCAACGTGTCGAGGGCATCCACTTCCGCAAGCACGGCTTTGAAAGCGAGCAACGTCCGCGACAGTTCGCCGCCGGACGCGATTTTTTGCAGGGGTTTCGGGGATTCCCCGCGGTTTGCCGAGAACAGGAAGGCAACTTCATCCGCGCCATGCGGCCCAAAGGCCGGTTCGCCAGAAGCATGCAGCCGGGGCTCGACCACAATGTGGAGCGAAGCGTTCGGCAGGTCCAGTTCGCGCAGCACACGCTGGACTTCCGCTGACAAACGGGTAGATGCGGATTGCCGCGCTTCATGCAAGGCCTTGCACAAGGCGGCCAATTCCGCCTGCGCAGCTTCGACCGCCTGGGTCCGTTCCAACATCCGGGCTTCGTGATTCACGAGGGATTCATACGCCGCCTTCACGGCATCCAAATGCGCAAGGACGGCCTCCACCGATGCGCCGTACTTGCGCTCCAAGGTTCGAATCAAGGCCAGTCGGTCTTCAATCGCCGCCAGTTCGTCCGGGTCTGCCTCAATCGTGTCCAGGTAGCGGAACAGGCTTCGCAGCGCCTCGTCCACGTTGACTTCAGCCGTTTCCATAAGCTCCTTGACCTCGGTCAGCGCGGCGTCATGCGTGGCTGCTGCCGCCACTTCCCGCGCCGCGCTGGCGAGGAGCGTGCTGACCCCCGGCCGCGCATCGTCGCCGGAGAGGGCCTCCAGTGCGGTTTTAACGGCGCCCGCAATTTTGTCAGCGTACTGCAGACGCTGCCGGGCGGCACGCAGTTCCTCTTCCTCGCCGGCCCGTAACGAGGCCTCTTCGATTTCGCGGATTTGAAACGCCAGCATGTCCATTCTGCGCATGCGTTCCTGCTCGTTGACGGCGGCTTGTTCGAGCGCCGCTTTTGCGTCGATCCAGCGGCGGTACGACGACCGGACCTGGTCCAGCAGTTCCTGGTGGCGACCATATAAATCGAGCAGCCGAAGTTGTTCTTCTTGTCGGAGCAGACCCTGGTGGTCATGCTGCCCATGCTGCTGCACCAACAAACTGCCAAGTTCGCGCAGCATTTGAACGGTCGCCATGCGGGCATTGACACGGCAGACGGTGCGTCCGGTCGCGTGAACTTCGCGGCTGATGACCAGCGGTTCCGCAGGGTCAAGTTCGATACCGGCAGCGTCGAGCAAGGACTGAACGGCCTCGTTCGCCGCCGCGGGTACTTCCACCAACGCTTCCACAACGCATCGGTCCGCCCCTTTGCGGACCAGGTCAGATGAAGCTCGGTTGCCCAAAATCAGGCCAATGGCGTCGAGCAGGATGGACTTTCCCGCCCCCGTTTCCCCCGTCAGGACCGTCAGACCCGGCCGCAGCTCCAGGCGCACGTGGTCAATGAGTGCCAGGTTTTGTACCGACAACTCCAACAGCAAGATGGTCTCCCCCCGTCCCTTACACGGCTCCATTGACAGTTCCCATGAAACTGGCGGCACCTTCTCGAACTGACGTCCAGTGACTAGGCGTCACCGCGCAGCTTTTGCCGCAGCACCCGAAAGAACTCCCGGCCGCGCCACTTGACGAGCGTCGTGGCGTGGACCGATTTGCGCACGTAGACCTCATCGCCCACTTCGAGCCTTACGCCCACTTGTCCGTCCACCGTGAGTCCGACATCCTCGTAGTTGTCGTGCACGACGAAGCGGACCTGCTGGCAGTCGTCAATCACGCAGGGGCGCGAAAACAAGGTGTGCGGACAAATCGGCGTGATGAGCATCACCTTGAGGTGCGGTGCCACAATGGGGCCGCCGCAGGAGAGCGAATAAGCGGTCGATCCCGTCGGTGTCGACACGATGACTCCATCCCCGCTGTAGGAATCCAGCAGCACATCGTCCACGTAGGCATCGACGTGCACCATGCGGGCGAACGAACCCTTCCCGATGCCCACATCATTCAACCCATGAAACTCGGCCCGCACTTCTCCATCGTGCACGACCGAAGCCGTGAGCATCATGCGGGTTTCGAGCTCGTAGTCGCGCTCGATAACCCGCTGCACGGTCTCGTCGATATTCGCCGGCTCGGCTTCGGTCAGGAATCCCAGGTGCCCGACGTTGATGCCGAGCAGCGGCACCGACAACGGCGCTAACCGTCTGGCCATGCCGAGCAAGGTGCCGTCGCCGCCAAACACAAAGGCCAACTCGACCGCTTTTAATACCTCGTCGGCGGGAAACACGCCGTGATCGGCATCCTTTCCAGTCTCGCCGCACACCGTTTCAATCCCCGCCTCCCGCAGCAGGGTCCTTGTTCGTTCCATCAGGCCTCTCGCACCAGGCTTGTCCGGATTCAGCAACAACGCAACTGTCCTCAACCTTGGCCCCCCTACCGGCTGTGCATCCACACCAACGCAATCAGCATGCCCGAAAGTAACCACAAGGCGCGATTGATGACCTTCGACCAGACGACATGGGGCGGCGGCTTGACTTCGAAATCCACGACTTGCACCTGTTCATTTTCCACGTCGACATGCAAAATTCCCTTGACACCGAACACGACATACATTGGATACCAGGTGTCGCGCAGCTTCGCGCCGTTCATGCCCTTCTCCCGTGCGCTGGCCAGTTTCACCACATAAGTTTTTCCGCCTTGTCGAACAATAAAGTCAGCAATCAGATGCTTGTGAAACGCCCGCGTTCCGTAGTACCCAGTCCATTCGCCGCGGTCCCGCACCCGGAGGATATGGTACCCATTGGCCTCCAGCCACTCTTGCGCCGCTTTGAATTTGCCGCGCAGCGGCGTACCAGCGCCCCGGCCGCGCCACTGGTTGATGATAGAGCGAGCCACCAGCAGCAACACACCCAGACCAATCATCAGGGCAAACGCTTCCCGAAGTTGCATGACGGACCTCACTTTCGCAAAGGCACAACTTCCTCTCCGCGAATCTCCAGCCAGGCTTCGCGGACCACTTGTACGGCCCGGTCGCGCCAGGCCTCCACAGCCTCTGCATCGGTTGTGCGTGCGGGCCGCCACCAGCCGAGAAATTCGATGTTGCCGTCACCGCCCGCAACCGGAGAATAATCGAGCCCTGCACATTCGAGTCCGACGGTCGGCAGGAACGAAAGCAATTGGCAAATCACGTCGGTATGGACCTGCGGGTCCCGTACAATGCCGCCCTTGCCCACTTTCCCTCGTCCTGCCTCAAACTGCGGTTTAATCAGACTGATGATGTCCCCCGGCGGCTGCAGAATTTCCTGGAGTTTCGGCAGCAGCAGCCGCGTGGAAATGAACGAGACATCCATCACCGCGAGGGACGGCGGCGGCGAGAACAGCGCTGCATCGACATGGCGGAAGTTGGTCCGCTCCATCACCGTGACGCGCGGATCGTTCCGGAGTTTCCAGTCGAGTTGCCCATACCCGACGTCCACAGCGTACACGTGTTTGGCGCCATGCCTCAACACACAATCTGTGAATCCGCCGGTCGAAGCGCCGACATCGACGACGACACGCTGGTCTGCTGACACCCCGAACCGCGCGAGCGCGCGTTCCAGCTTCAGTCCGCCCCTGCTGACGAAAGCGTGTTCGGGCTGGGCGACCTCCACGACCGCATCCGGCCGGACAAAGGTCCCCGGCTTGTCCAAAACGTCCCCTTCGCGGCGGACGAGGCCGGCCATGATGGCCCGTTTCGCCGCTTCCCGGCTCGGAAACAAGCCCCGTTCCACCAGCAGGACGTCGAGACGCACCGACTTTGCCTTCGTGGTTTGCGCACGCCCGTCCCCACCCTCTGCAGGACGAGCGCCCGAGCGATTGGACGGCGGAGTAGACGGTGAGTTAGACGGCGGCATCGACTTATCGGGTGGCACTGTATCGCTTCCGTTTCCGGTCGGCCACGATGCGCAAGGCGTCCGCCACCAGTGCCTCCTTGGTTAGCCCGAGCTGTGCCAGCAGCTCCGAACGGGAGCCGTGCTCCACAAAATGGTCGGGGATGCCCTTGCGCAATACTTCGGCACTGCGGCCGTGATCGGCCAGGACTTCCAGCACCGCCGACCCAAACCCGCCCGCCAGCGACGCCTCTTCAATCGTGACCATCGGCAACTGGCGGTCCGACAAGGACAAAATCAGCGCTTCGTCGATCGGTTTGACAAACCGCATGTTGACGACGGCCGCGGAAATGCCGTGTTCGGTTTCCAGCTCCTGCGCGGCCTCTGTCGCCACTTGCACCATCGGACCGAGTGCGAGAATCGCCAGGTCGTCGCCGTCCTGCAGGACCTCTGCTTGGCCGACGGGCAGTTCACAAAGCGGCTCACTGCAGTCGACGCCGAGCCCATCCGCCCTTGGGTAGCGCACGGCGGACGGCCCCTCCAGGTGCAGCGCCGTCCACAGCATGTGCCGCAGTTCATTTTCATCCTTCGGCATCATCACCGTCATGTTCGGCACGGTGCGCAGGTAGGCAATGTCAAACACCCCCTGGTGTGTCTCCCCGTCGGGCCCGACGATACCGGCGCGATCGACCGCAAAGACCACCGGCAGGTTCTGGATGCAGATGTCGTGAATGACCTGGTCGTACGCCCGCTGCAAAAACGTCGAATACACCGCAAACACCGGCCGCTTCCCCGATGCGGCCAAACCGCCGCAGAAGGTGGTGGCGTGCTGTTCGGCGATCCCGACGTCAAAACACCGCGAGGGGTGCACCTTGGCAAACTTGTCGAGCCCGGTTCCGCCAGGCATGGCAGCCGTCACGGCAACCACGCGCGGGTCCTCGCTGGCGATTTGAATCAGCGTCTCGGAGAAGACGCTGGTGTACGACGGTGCCGCCTTCGCCTTCGGCGCGCTCGGCCACGCATGGAACTTGTCGGGCGCATTCTCCGCCGACGCGTAGCCCTTCCCTTTCTGGGTGACCAGATGAATCAGCACGGGGCCGCGCAGCAGCTTTGCGTCTTCGAGCACGTTGATCAACACGGGCAGGTCGTGACCGTCCACTGGGCCCAGATACTTGAAGCCAAAGCCCTCAAACAACTGCCCGGGCACCACCAGGTGACGCACCGAATCCTTGACCCGCTCGAGTGTCTTCGTGAGCCGCGGCCCAATGGCCGGCACGCGGCGCAGCATCTGTTCAATTTCAGCCTTCGTTCGCGAATACGTCGGATCCGTCCGCAGCCGTGTCAAATACTTCGACAGTGCACCGACGTTCTCCGCGATGGACATTTCATTGTCGTTCAATATGACGAGCAGTTTGGTGCCCAAGTGGCCGGCGTGGTTCAGGGCTTCCATGGCCATCCCGCCGGTCAGCGCCCCGTCCCCGATGACGCACGCCACGTGGTAATCCTCACCCGACAAATCGCGCGCAACCGCCATGCCCAAGCCCGCCGACAAGGACGTGCTGGCATGCCCGACGCCAAACATATCGTGAGGACTCTCCGACCGTTTCGGAAACCCGGCCATCCCCTTGAACTTCCGCAGGGTCGGAAACGCCGACTTCCGGCCCGTCAGGATTTTGTGCACATATGCTTGATGTCCGACATCCCAGATGATCCGATCGCGCGGGCTGTTCAACACCTTATGCAGCGCGATGGTCAATTCCACGACGCCGAGATTGGCGCCAAAGTGGCCCCCGGTTTTCGAAACCGTGTCCACCAGAAAGGCGCGGATTTCAGCTGCCAGTTGAATCAGCTCTGCCTCACTGAAATGCTTGATATCTTCCGGACGTTCCACTTGGTCGAGTAACGTACGATATCCCCCCTCGTTGAGGTCACTGTACGCGTTTCCCCTTCACTTTCCGATGTTCGCGTTTATAAAACAGAACGGTCTCCGCGACGCGGGCCGCACCCAGCACAATCGGCGTCGGCGAGCGGATGGCAAGCGTCTTGCCAATCGCCTTTGCGGCTACGGTAACAGCAGTGGTGAATGCCGTCAATAAAATAATGATAAATTCTCGCTGCCATCCGCGAACATGCAGGGCAATCACCAGCTGGGCGCCAACCGCCAGCGCACCCGCACCGCTGAGAACACCGGCAATATCGCCGATGACGTCACTGCAAATACTGGACACCTTTTCAGCATTTCGCACAATCGAAATCGCTCGCTTCGCGGCAAAGACGCGCTTGGATGCCATGGCGTGAAAGGGCGTTTCCCGCGCGGCCGCGGCCGCGACACCGAGCATGTCAAAGAGGGCTCCGACAATGACAATAATAAAGACGATCACGGCACCAACGTACCATGTCGCCGTGTTCAGATAAATTGTGGATGTATCAAAGAGTCCGCCAACCACAAAGGACAGGCCCGCCACTGCCAGAGCAAATCGTATCGCACGGTGCCACGGTGCCCGTTTCATTATGTACTCTGTACCTCCTGGCGAGCGTCAAACATGCTCGGGTGGCAGCTCTTTGAGTAAATGCTGTGGCTTAGGTCCAGTAGGTTTTCCCAAGGGCGCGCCTCTGCGTCGCCGCACAGGCGGTTTCCCTTTCAGCGCCCCTTGACAGCGTCACCGACTGTCAGACTAGATTACCACTTAGTCCACACTATAATCCTCAAAGAGCCACGCACGTCGCGAACAGTCTAGGCGTTTTCCGCAACAGCCGCTGCTGCTTCCTAGCCTCTTTTGCAGTGCAGATTTCACGCGGCACCGGCAGCCTCCCTGGCCGCGGGAGGTGCTGCCTGCTTCCCGCGATCCCTTCCACACCACGCAAGGCAGGCTACGCTGCACACAGATTGGGGTCCGCATGCAGGTTCATACCCCAAGCCATAACCACTCGAAGTGGCCACGCACTTGGGCCTCCGCGAAAGCTGGGTCGGGTTTCGCATGCCATTGCGATCCGCCCACCTTTCTTAACTCCCAGTACCAGCCCAGGGCTGGGCGCCCCAAGCCAACACCAGGAACTTCATCGATGTGCCCTTTGGCGGATTTTTAGCCCCGCCTTCAGAAGCAGACGGCTGACTAGAATACTGCGCCACCCGAATGTGACTCCCATTATATCATACGGCCCATTCCGCCTCGAATCCGCTGGCTGCCGAACAAAGGCCGCTGCGCACGACCCGGCGCCGCAGGCACACGCCAGCTTGTCCGCTGTGACCGTAGCGTGAGTATGCGAAGGCGCACAAGCCGATGGCACGATATACCAAGCGCAATCGGCTCATTTGTCCCGGACTACAATAAACCGCGCGATAGACGCCAGAAGCGACGAATCCACACCAGAAGCATCCAGGTGGGCAAGCGCACGGTTCAAGGATATCTCGATGCGCTCCTGGGTGGCCTCCAGGCCGAGAAATTTCGGGTAAGTCAGCTTGCCCAGGCGTTCGTCGCTGCCTGCCTGCTTGCCGAGTTGTTCGGTGGTCGCCGTCACGTCCAGCACATCGTCGACCATCTGAAACACCAGCCCAATCGTCAGCCCAAAAGCCTTGAGTGCCTGAAGGGACGGCTCCGGCAGTCCCGCGTACAATCCACCCAGTTCCACAGACGCTTCAATCAGACGCGCCGTCTTGTGCATATGGATAAACTCCAAGTCACGCATCGAACCGCTGGACCGCTCCGCTTCGATGTCCGCCATCTGCCCCGCCACCATCCCATAGCAGCCGGCAGCCGAAGACAGGGCGCGAATCATGCGGATCTGTCGGTCAGCCGGAATCGGCAAGGGTTTCGCCAATTGTTCGAACGCATACGTCAACAGGGCGTCGCCTGCGAGCAGCGCCGCCGCTTCGCCGAACACGCGATGATTGGTGGGTTTGCCCCGCCGCAAGTCATCGTCGTCCATACAAGGGAGGTCATCGTGAATGAGCGAGTAGCAATGGAGGAGTTCGAGCGCAGCCGCGACAGGCATCAATTCTGTCTCCGCAATGCCGCAGGCGCGACCCACTGCTAGGCACAGCACCGGGCGAAGGCGCTTCCCGCCCGCAAGCAGGCTGTAGCGCATCGCCTGAAACAAGGTGGTGGGGTGCGCATTTGGATCAAACAGTCCCTCCAGGTATGCGGTCACCTGGTCACCGTACGTTTGCAAGTAGCTCTCTGCTGTCCATGCTTGGTCCACGCGTTACCGCACCCCCGCGTCCGCAGCCGCCTGCTCAGGCCTGCTCATTTTGTCCGTTGGCGCTGGGCATGTCGACGGGGTCGAGAGGTTCGAGCGCAATGCCATCGGGACCTTCGACCAGCTTGGAGATCTCCAATTCTGCCTGGTCCAGCTGCTGCCGGCAAAACTGAACAAGTTGCATCGACTCCTTGTACCGCTCGATGGATTCTGTCAAGGTCAGGTCACCCGACTCCAGTCGGCGAACGGTCTCTTCCAGTTTCTTCATCGCTGTCTCAAAGGTCAAGCCGGAGTTGTTCTCCGTCATCCTCAGGTTCCTCCCCGCTTTCGATGCGCGCCTTCGCGCGTCCATCGGCAAACTGAATCTGCACTCGCTGACCGGGACGCACCGCTTTGACACTGCCTACGACGCGCTCGCTGTCCGCCTCGAACACCACGCTGTACCCGCGCGACAGGACGCGCAGGGGGCTCAGCGCATCCAACTGCGCAATGGTGCGTTCCAGCGCATGGTTGAGGCGGTCCACCCGCCTGTGCATCTGCGTGGATGCGCTCTGCTCAAAGGCGCTGATTTTCGATCGCGCCTGTTCGATGCGCGCCGCCAGGTCGATCCGGTACAACCGCTCCACGGCCTTCGACACACGCGCCTGTGCTTGCCGAAGCGGCACATGAATGAGCCTTTGCACCTGGGTCTCCAGGTAGTCGACAGACTGCTTTCGGTATTCGAGCGGCTTCAGCGGGTCGCGCAGCGCCTGCGACGACTGCAGCGTCACCAGGCGCGTCCGCTGCTGCTGGAGCGACCAGCCGAGTGCCGTTTTAGAGCGCTCTGCCCACTCCGCCAACTGCTGGCGCAGATCGGAAGCCTTTGGCGCCGCCAGTTCTGCCGCCGCCGTTGGTGTAGCCGCCCGAACATCGGCGACAAAATCGCAAATGGTGAAGTCCGTCTCGTGTCCCACCGCCGAAATCACCGGCACGGGGTACGCTGCAATGGTTCGCGCCACCCGCTCGTCATTAAAGGGCCACAGCTCTTCCAAAGAGCCGCCGCCGCGGCCGACGATGACAACGTCAATCGGCACTCCGGAAGCACGCAGCTGCGCCAGCCGCGTTAAAGACGCGACGATGGTCTCGGCCGCTTCCGGCCCCTGCACCAACGCGGGCGCCAAAATCACCTGGGTCATGGGAAAGCGCCTGGCGAGCGTGGTACAAATGTCGCGGATCACGGCGCCTGTCGGAGACGTCACCACGCCGATGCGCCGCGGGAAGGCGGGCAGGGGCCGTTTACGCTCACTGGCGAACAGGCCTTCCGCCTCCAGCTTTTGGCGCAGCTGCGTGTACGCGATATACAAGGCACCCACGCCATCCGGCTGCATATCGTCCACGTACAGTTGATACTGGCCGTCGCGCTCGAACACCCCGATGGACCCGGTGCAAATCACCCGCATGCCGTCCTTGGGCATGAACTTCAGAAAGCGGTTGCGGCCCGCAAACATAATGCCGCGGATGCGGCTTTGTTCATCCTTCAAGGTGAAATACATGTGGCCGCTGGTGTGTTTCTTGAAGTTGGACAACTCCCCGACCACCGACACCCGGCGAAGGCGGGGGTCCGACTCCACACGCTGCTTGATCCACGCATTCAGCGCGGCAACGGTTAAGACATCAGGCGACCTGTCCACCGCGAGCATGTTCGACATTCCGCCTCACCCCCTCCCAAAGTTATCCGAACAGCGGGATCGCACCCTGCAGCACCGCGCTTCTTCGGATGTGTTCGCACCGCTGCGAGGCTTGTCCGCTGGCGGGGGGCCGATGACTGCTTTCGGGCACGTGTTACGACAGGTGTCTGCGGGCGCAGCCCAAGCGCACGGTGTTTTTCATCAGCATCGCGACCGTCAGCGGCCCCACCCCGCCCGGCACCGGCGTGATGGCACCGGCGATGGGGGCAACTTCCTCAAACGCAACATCGCCCATGAGTTTGCCGTCGACCCGGTTCATGCCGACATCGACCACCACGGCTCCTGGCTTGACATGCGCCGCTGTGATGAGGCCGGGCTGCCCAACCGCCGCGACCACAATGTCTGCCGTCCGCGTCAAGGCAGCCAGGTCCTGCGTCCGCGAGTGGCAAAGCGTCACGGTGGCGTTGGCTGCGAGCAGCATCATGGCCATCGGCTTTCCGACAATGTTGCTTCGCCCCACCACCACCGCGTGCTTCCCGGCCACGTCAATCTGTTCCCGCTCGAACATTTCCATGATGCCAGCCGGTGTACACGGCCACACTGCAGACAGCCCGACGAAGTTTTTGCCCGCGTTCATCGGGTGGAACCCATCGACATCCTTTTCCGGTGCAATGCGTTCAATCACGACCTGCTCAGAGATGTGAGAAGGCAGCGGCAGCTGCACGAGAATACCGTCCACCTCTGTATCCGCGTTCAATCGGTCAATCTCCGCGAGGAGCGTGTCTTCGGACACATCGCCAGGCAAATGAATGAGCGTGTTTTTCAGGCCAACTTTTTCCGCCGTGCGCTGTTTGTTGCGTACATAGGTGGCAGACGCGGGATGGTCGCCGACCAATACCACGGTGAGCTGAAAGTGAATCCCGCTGGCTTCAAACGCCGTTGTACGCTCACGCACTTCCTGCTGGATGTCCGCCGCAATCTGTTTCCCATCGAGGATTCTGGCCATCCGCGCGCCCCCCTCTGTCCTGCTTACTCTTTGCGGTTGCTGCTGTGCCCCGGAGACAGCCGGGCTTTCGGGTCAATATACGTCTTCGCGTTGTTCACTGCGGTCGGTGCCTCGCCGAACCCGGTCGCGATGAGTTTGACCTTGCCCGGATACGTCACGATGTCACCGGCAGCGTATATCCCCGGAATATTCGTCTCCATCCGGGTGTTGACCACAATCTCGTTGTTTTCAATCTCCAGCCCCCACTCGTTGATGGGACCAAGCGACGCAGAGAATCCCAAACCGCTGACCACCGCGTCCACCGGAATGTCGACGGTCTCCTGCGTTTTGTTCTGAATCAGTGTCGCACGCTTCAGCCTGCCGTCTCCGTGCAGCGCCTTCAATTCGTAAAATGTCCGAACCTCCACGCCAGATGCGTGCAGCTGGCGCACACTTTCTTCGTGTGCCCGGAATTGGTCGCGCCGGTGAATCAGCGTGACCTGCTTCGCCGCACCGTCGAGCATCAGCGCAAAGTCGACGGCCGAGTCCCCGCCGCCAACCACCAGGACGTGCTTATTGCGGAACTTATCAAGATTATCGATAAAGTAGAATACGTCGTCAGGGAAGGCGTCCACGTTTTCACCCGGCAACGGCTTCGGTGTAAACACACCAATACCTGCACAAATGATGATGGCTTTTGAAAGATGGACCTGTTTGTCCGTTCTCAGTTCAAAAATGCCGTCGTCCCGGCGATGCAGACCTTCCACCCGCTCGTTCAGGTGCACGGCCGTCGTGTCGTACTGAAACGCCTGCTGCTTCAACTGCTCGACTAAGTCTCGCGAACGAATCTTCGGAAATCCACCCACATCGTAGATGAACTTTTCCGGATAGAGCGTTGCAAGCTGTCCGCCCAGTTCGGGCAAACTGTCGATAATATTGCAGGTTGCGTTTCGCATGCCACAGTAAAAGGCCGCAAATAAACCGGTTGGGCCGCCGCCAATGATATTGATGTCGTACACCTGCTGGTTTTGCTGCAAGCCGTCCGCCAAGGTGATTCCCTCCCCCGATGCTGCGAGCTTCATACTCGCTCATTATACCTCAGCCCTTTGTACCGTACCAATGACGCCTGGCAATCAAGGCCACCCCAAGCGCGTTGTCGGAAGAGAACCTGGCCGGCGCAAAATGAAGCTGCACATCGCTGCGCAGCGCCGCCAGCTTGTCCACGAGCCGCTGCCGGATAAAGCGGTTTTCCGCCACCCCGCCGGCCACCACGCAATCCGTCAGATCCGTGTGTTGTTCGCAGGCATGAGCAATCGCCTTGACCAGGGTGTTCGCGATACAGGCCTGCACCGCGGCCGCCACAACTTCCGGCGGCTCGCCCTGGTCAATGGCACGCATCGCCGCCGAACAAGGGCCGGAGAAACTCATGCTGGCGCCGTTCACACTGGCCGGGAAACGCAGGCGGAAATCGCCGGGCGCCTGGCTGGCCAGCTGCTCGAGAGCAGGGCCGGCGGGAAACGGACAGCCCAGCGCGACCCCGACGCGATCGACAAACTGACCGGCGTGCAGGTCTGCGCCTTCGCCAATCATCGTGACGTGATAGCCAAACCGGGTTTGACGTGCGGCAAACACGTCGGACGTGCCGCCAGAGAGGTGCACGCCCAGAAACCTGTCGCGCAGGCGCGGTGTGTCAGGTTGGTAAGTCGCCGCCGCGAGATGACCCTCCTGATGGGACGTCTGCAGCACCGGCACGCCGAGCGCGCGGCCAAGCGACGCGGCAAACGATGCACCCGCGGTAAACACTGGCATGTACGAGGTGCAAAACGGCCGCGGGCGAACGGAGACGCCAATGGCCGCGATGGCTGCGGCAGCATCGACGCGTCTCACCTCCCCCATCAACGTGTCCATCAATACGGGCAGATGCCGAACATGAAAAAAGAGCGCTTCTGACTGCCGAAGCCCTCTTTGTCCTGCTGCTACAGGTAAAAGGCGCCGCGCCTCCGCCGCCAACCGGCCGTCCGCCGCAGATACCAGGCACAGGGACGTGGTGTAGTTGCTTGTATCAACCCCAAGGATGTACTGCATACGTCACCTCAACCATCGGACACATCGGATTCTGCGCCACTCGCAGATGGATTGTCGTTCGTCGGCCGCGTCACCGGCAGCATGCGCGCCAGAACGCCGTTCACAAAGCGGCCCGACTCATCGGAACCAAAGTCCTTGGCCAACTCGACCGCCTCGTCGACGATGGTCGCTGCATCCACATCCAGTTCGTGCCGTAATTCATACACGGCCAAGCGAAGAATGTTGAGATCGACGCGGGCGATTCGGTCCAGTTTCCATCCCTCGACATGGGTGCCCAGCAGTTCATCGATGTCCGCCTGTTCGGATTCCGTGCCCGTCACAAGCCGCTCGATGTACGCGACATCCCGTTCCGTGGCGGCATGACCGAATTCCTCTAACACATGCCGAATCGATGCGTGGGCATGCCCCTTCCCCACATCGATTTGATATAACGCCTGGAGCGCGCACTGGCGCGCTTCATGCCTTTTCATGGTCGTACCCCTTCCACAGTGCACAAATCAGCGGTCCGAAGAGTGTTCCGAAAGCAGCTTTTCGACAATGTCCTTCCAGGACGTCCGCGCTTCCGTGATTCTCCCTACGGCATAGCCGAGTCCTGCTAACAGTATGAGCAAGATCGTGTTCCAAAAACCAAAGATCATCCAGGCCAGCCACACGCCGCAGCCTGCCAAAAGGCCGAGCCAGCGCTGTCTGAGCTGGAGGATCCGCGCCGCAAACGAAGCCAGCCATTTCATACCTTAGTCCACCCAGGCTCGCGAACTCTTGTTCGCAGAATGCGGCGCCAATTCCACGACATTCACCGTCACACGCTCCACCGTGACACCGGCCGTCTGTTCCACATAGCTCTTCACCGCATTCTGAATCTCGTTGCTCATTTGCGTCAACTCAACGTCCGGCAGCACGCGAACGCGTGACGCCAGCACGACGCCAGCTTGTCCATTGCGAACGCGCGTGTCAAACTCCTGTACCCCGCGAATGGACTTCCCTGTCCGATTCGCCAGCTGGCGAATGGTTTCAAACGAAATTCGGACGAATCCATGGTCGCCGGGGAGCACAACGTAGTCCTCCTCGGGTCTTCCCCATCGGTAGAACAGGAATCGGAGAGCCAGCAGCCCAAACACGATCGCGATAACGATGGTGTACGCCGGGTAGGCCATTGCGGTGCTGAGCGCCGTCTGAATCCAGCCGCCGGCCGAGCCCAGGCCGACGAGCAGCAGGATGACCGCTGCACAGAGGCTGCCGAGCGTCAGCAGAACTAACAAAAACCGATCGAGAATGCTCACCGAATCCCTCCCATACGGTGCCATACGCTGCCTTAGCGCTTGCGCGGTTCGGCAGCGTAGATGCCGCTCCTCTATGAGCTTGGCGTATTTGTTGCCTTAGCGCTTGCGCGGTTGCCATACGCTGCCTTGGCGCTTTCGCGCTTCGGCAGCGCAGATACCGCTCCTCTATGAGTTTGGCGCGCTTGAGGCCAAGCGATTAGTGACTCTTCTTGTCGCCAGGCAGCAGCTCCGTCACTTCTCTCTGTTTAGCGTGCAACTTTTCCTGGTTAAAGGCAACCGCACCCACGTGAACATGAACGGCCAGCACATGGAGTCCAGTCATGCTCTCGATGGCCTGTTTCACGTTCTCCTGCACGAGCATGCACGTCTCCGGGATGTTGACGCCAAAATCAAGGACGACCGACAAATCGACAGAGCACTCCTTATCGCCGTCGCCGAACTCCACCTTGACCCCTTTGGCGAGGTTCTTGCGTCCCAACAGCTGCTCTGTCAAACCGCCCGCAAAACTGCCGCTCATCCCGACCACGCCAGCAACTTCACTCGCGGCAAGCCCGGCAATGACCTGCAACACTTCATCGGCAATCTGAATCTTGCCCATCTCGCTGGCCTGAAACTCCATGTCTTGCATACCGAACACGCCTCCTTGGCGGTGAGACAGCCCCACCCATCCATCTCTGTTCCGAACACGCGTCGAGACACGGCTTACAAAATCGTGTTCTCTTCCAAAAACCGCGTGGTAAATTGCCCTGACCGAAACTGCTCGTTTTCCATGAGCTTCATGTGAAACGGTATCGTCGTCTGAATGCCTTCCACACGAAATTCACTGAGGGCCCGTGACATCCGCGCAATCGCCTGCTCACGCGTGGGCGCCCAAACAATGAGCTTCGCCACCATGGAATCATAATAAGGCGGCACGGTATAACCCGGATAAACGGCGCTGTCCACACGTACGCCGATACCACCCGGCGGCAGATAATCCACGACGCGGCCCGGGGCGGGCATGAAATTCCTCGCCGGGTCTTCAGCATTGATGCGGCACTCAATGGCGTGACCAACCAATTGGATATCTTCTTGCCGCACCGACAAGGGTTCGCCTGCGGCTGCCAGAATTTGCTCGCGGACGAGATCGACAGATGTCACCCACTCGGTCACCGGGTGCTCAACCTGGATGCGGGTGTTCATCTCCATGAAATAGAACGAACCATCGAGCGAATAGATAAACTCGACCGTACCCGCGCCAACATAGTCCACGGCTTTCGCTGCTGCAACGGCTGCCTTGCCCATCGCTTCCCGGGTTTCGGGTGACAGTACCGGCGAAGGCGCTTCCTCCACCAGCTTCTGCAGCCGTCGTTGAATTGAACAATCCCGCTCACCGAGGTGAATCACGTTGCCGTGACGGTCAGCCAGCACCTGGATTTCAACATGTCGCATTTGTTCAATATATTTTTCGAGATACACGCCAGCATTCCCAAACGCCGATTCCGCTTCGCGCTGTGCCATGCTGACAGCCTGCCGCAGACTCTCTTCGTCGCGGACAATTCGAATCCCCTTGCCGCCGCCCCCAGCAGTCGCCTTGATAATCACCGGGTAACCGATGCGGCTGGCAATTTCGATCGCTTCGTCTGCATCCGCGACCAGGCCGTCACTGCCGGGCACCGTAGGAACGCCCGCTTTCTTCATGGTTTCCTTGGCGACAGATTTATCTCCCATCGTTTCAATGGCATGTGCGCTCGGCCCAATAAAGGTAATGCCGACCGCCTCGCACATTTCCGCAAAATCGCTGTTTTCAGCCAGAAAGCCATAGCCAGGATGAATTGCGTCCACACCAGTCAATGTGGCCACGGTAATGAGGCTTGGAATATGTAAGTAGCTGTTTTTGCTGGGTGTAGGTCCAATACAATATGCCTCATCGGCCAACTGAACGTGGAGCGCGTCGCGATCGGCTTCTGAGTATACCGCGACGGTCTCAATCCCCAGTTCCTTGCAAGCCCGAATGACGCGTACCGCAATTTCACCCCGGTTGGCAATGAGTACCCGTTTAAACATCCTGAAATCCCCTTCGCAAAGTTGTCCGACAAGCCCATGGAACGCTGTCCTTCCGGACGCGTCTGGACGTTCGATTATGCGCGCCGGATTTTGATCAGAGGCTGCCCATATTCAACGAGTTGCCCGTTGTCCACAAGCACCTCGAGTACTTCACCGGAAACCTCTGCTTCGATTTCGTTCATGAGCTTCATCGCTTCAACAATGCAGACCACGGACTTCGGATTCACCTTGGTACCCGGCTCCACGTATGGCGGTGCGTCAGGCGCAGGCGCGCGGTAGAATGTGCCGACCATCGGCGACGTGACAAAGTGCACATTTTCATCCTGCTCCAAAGGCGCATCGGCAGCTGGGGCAGCCGGTGCCGCGGCGGGTGTGCTTGGCGCTGCGGCAGCGGGTACAGCGACCGGCGCCGGAGCGGTATTGGATGGCGTGGACGAGACCACGACGGGCGTTGCTGGCACATCAGCCTTTTTAATCAGGAACTTCATATCATCGGTTTCTACTTTAAGTTCTGCAACACTCGTTTCATCCAACAGTCGGATTAACTCACGAATTTCCCCAATCTTGAACAAGTCCGTCACTCCCCGACAATAACTCATTACCCACTCGTCCAGTATACCATAGGCCAAAAGCGGGTTGCAGAGTGTGAACCGGGAGGACAGCAAGCGCCCTGGCAGCTCGCAGCCTCAGGGCGCTCTGGCGAATCCGCCGCATCCATCATCAGGCGTGCTGGTGGACAATCACCGAATTGATCGGAATGTTCAGTTGCTGACTGACAATGTTCATCACCTTTACCGCATCTTCAGCCGACAGCTTGTTGGTCTGTACGTACACCTGGGCCCCTTGTCCCGTCGCATTTGGCGCAATGACGCAGTTCTTAAACCCTTCTCCGAGAATCTGCTGGCGCGCGTCGCTGATGGCCCCGTCAAGATTCATGTACTGGCGCAGTTCCTGCTGCGCTTGGGCCAACTGCTGTGTGGAAGCGTTGCTGTTGGCGATAATTTGCGTTGCAGCAGCCTCTTTTTGCGAGATTTGCTGCTCAACCTGAGTCTGGTAGTTCGTGAACCAGTCCGCACCACTCGACGGCCCCGTTGCGGCATTCACGCTGCTGGAGGACTTGGAAGTGGATTGCGATGCGGACTTCCCGGTCGAGGCAGAGGTGCTCCCCGTTGCCGTTGTTCCACCCGCGTTCTGGGAACCCTGACTGCTGCTGCCGTTCTCCTGGGTTGTCGTCGTGCTGATGGAAGGACTGGTGTCCGTCGACGACGTGGTCGTGGTCTGGCCGCCATTCATTGTATAGTAGCCAATCAGCATCAATGATAGAACCATCATCGTCGACAGCCAAACTGTTTGCCTTTTTACCACCATGCATTCCTCCTTGGGATTCTACCAATGTTATTTTTGAGGCTCTACGCTAATTTTATATGCAGGCACGTCCAACACATTCGTGATCGCGTCAATGATTTCTGCTTTTGCTGTGTAAAAATCTTGCGCGTTCACTGTCACCAGCACGCCCCGCACGGCTGGCGCCAGGCGTTCAATCACAATCGGTTCGTCAGCGCCCGACGCCGTATGGATGGTCGTCGTCTGTTTGTTCACACTGGTCGACGTCTTCGTGCCCCCCTGCTCTTGGGTCGTTTCTTGCAAATTCTGTGCGAGTCGCAAGGTTTCCGTGGAGTCGAGGGTGACCATGACATGCACGCTGTTGACGCCGGCAATTTGGTCCAGCATGTTCGTCAACTGCGAGTCGTACAGGTTTTCGAACACCAGACCTGGATCGACCTGATTGACATCACTGGAGAGTTCATTGCTCGACCCGGTGGTGCTGTTTTGCGTCTGCTGCGCCACCCCAGCGACGGTCTGCACGGCGTTTCCGGCTCGGCTCCAGATGGAACCGAACACCAGGAGGACGATGCCGAGCGCCCCCAGCACCAGGAGCCATCGATTTTGCAAAAATGGCTTCCAATCCACTGCCACGTTCCCCTTTCTGCGCTCCCTTAGGCATTCGGTGCAAGCACGCTGACCCGCGATGTCGAAATCCCCAGCTGCTTCGCCACCGACTGCCGTACCTCGCTTTGCTCTTCGGGCGTCAGGTTCGCGTGCACCACGACCTGCAAGCTGCCCTGTTCTGCAGACCCTGTCACCGTGATCGACGAGATGGACAAGTGCTCGGTGTCCTCGAGGTTTTGCTGCAGATACGAAGCCAAGAGGTCGTCGATCGTTTGGTCCGTTTCACTTTGCAGCGTGGAACGAAGCCCGGAGAGGTTCGACATCCCGGCAGCACTTTGCGCATTCCACCCCGAAGCTTCTCCGCCGCCGGGCGCTGTTGCATCCGTCGCGTTCGTGCCTGTCACCTCGCGGGCCGCCGCAGCCGCAGCCTGGTCTGCCCAGTCGCGCTGAAACAACGGCACGATGGGCTGGAGCATCGCCGCGATGATGGCCAGTCCCATCACCATACGCACGTACTTCTGCATCGCCTTCGTCGGCAGCAGGAGCTCCGTAAATACCGCCAGCAGCACAATGATGACCATCTGCTTGAGCCACTCGCCAAGGGCTGTCATCCCATCACCACCGCCAAATTGGCAGACGCCAGGAGGATGCAGATGAAGATGAAAAACATCAGCGCCACGGCAGCGACACTGGCGAACACCAACAGCAGACTCTTGCCCAGCGCGCCGAGGCAGGCAATCAGCGGCGTGTCGCCCAGCGGCTGCATAAGCGCTGCGCCGCCGTTGTAAATGAGCGACAGCGCCAGGATTTTCAACGCCGGGAACAACGCGAGGCACGCCACAATGACCAATCCGCCGATCCCGACCGCGTTCTTCACCAGCAGCGAAGCGCTGGCGATGGTTTCCGTAGCGTCCGCGACCGCCTTGCCGACGACCGGCACAAAGGTGCCAACGCCGAACTTGATGACTCGCAGCGAGACCCCGTCCGCGATGCCGCGGCCGGCGCCGAGGACCGCCGTGACGCCCAAAAAGGCGGACAGGCCAAGCCCAAGCACCGCGACGCCGCCGCTGCGCAGCAGCCCCGCCAGCCGCGTGAGCTGGTACCGCGGCGACAGCGCGCTCGCGATGTCCAGGACCGCCGAAAAGAAAATCAGCGGAAACACGACCAGGAACACGAGGTTGCTGACGACTTCCACCGCCACCATCACGACGGGATTGAAAAACGCCGCCGACGCAACTGCGCCGGACGCCGCCAAGAGCCCCGTCATGAGCGGAACGGTGGCGAGCATGAAGTCGTTCATCGACTGAATGGCGTGCCGCGCGGTACCAATGGCTTCCGTGAACGACCCGATGGCGAGCACCATCAGCACCAGAAAGATCATCGCGTACGCAACCTGACTCACCGTCTGTTGCTCGAACGCCCCCTGCAGCGACTCGAGGACGGCCGCAAGCACCGACAGCACCAAAATCCCGCCGAGCAGACGCGCGTTGTCAATCAGCGTGTCCAACAGATACTGGATGACACCCTGCACCATGCCGTGCAGGTTGATGCCTCCATTGTCCAGAATGTCGCGCACCAGGCTGGTGCCGCTCGCGTCGGGCAGATAACCACCGTACTCCTGCTGCAGCGCATCCCAGAAGCGCGTGATGGACTGAATCGGCAGGTGGTCCAGTTGTTCGTTGGCTGCCTGCTGTACGGATACCGTGGGTGTGCTGGCAGCGTTCGATGGCTGGGCCGCGGCATTGTCCGCCCATGCGGCTGTCGCGTGCACGACCAGTGTCAGCAGAAAGACCGCCCACGCGATGCCGAGTTTTCGTACGAGCGCTGGCGTGATGCGTCGCATGGGTTCCTCCTCCCTCGTGGCGCGTTTTTCACCAGCCGCAACCTTCGTGACCGTCATGGCAGCAGATGGACGAGCGCCTGAATCACGTCTGTGACGATGGGAATGGCGAGGATCACAATGCCGACCTTACCCGCCAGTTCAATCCTTCCGGCCAGCGCACCTTCCTGTGCATCGCGCGCCACCTGCGCCGCAAATTCAACGATGTACGCGATTCCGATGATTCTCAGCACCGTGGCCAGAAAACCATGGTCGAGCTTGGCCGCATCCGCCAGCTGCGTCAGCATCTGGACCACCGACGCCATGTGTTGCAAGACCATCAACAAGAGCACGGTACCGGCCAGAAAAGCGACCATCATGGCGAACTGTGGTGCCCGCTGCCGAAGCAGTGCTGCCAGCGTCGTCGCGGTGAGACCGATGCCTACCATTTGAAGGATGTGCAACGGACCTCACCTACTGATTCAGAAACACGCGAGTGATTTCTGAATACAGCTGGTCGACGTAGCCAATGACAATCACAAAAACCGCGACAAACCCGACAAACGTCGTCCAGTGCGCGAATTCCTCTTTCCCGCTCTGTTTCAAAATGGTGTGCAGAATGGCCACCAGGAACCCAATTCCGGCAATCTGAAACACCGCGCGAACCTCTGGCGTCATGCCATCTCCCCCCAAACACCTCCGCCTCGCAATGCCCTGCGGCCACCTGCTCGATGGACGACTCAGTACAGCAGGATGACCACCAGCAGTCCGGCCAGAACGCCAAGATACTGCCACAACCGCTCATTGCGCCGCTGTGCCTCGCGCGCCTCTTCCTCCAGGGCGGACAATCGCGCCAGCGTCACTTCAATTTGCTGGCTTTGGTGAATCCGGTCGGACGTCCCGAGGGTGCTTCCGAATTCCACCAGGCACTCAAAGTCCCGTGCGACGAGTGCGCTCTTTGGCTCACACGCGGCAATCCCCCGGGCAAACGCTTCCGCCGGTCCGACCTCAGGTGCCTCCAGCGCTTCTCCCGCGGTCAGAAACAGCAGGCTGGCAGGCGCGCTGGTGCGCTTGCCGACGTGCGTCAATGCCTGCGGAAGGGGTGTGACGCTGAATTCAATCTCGGTCTGCAGCAGGCGCACCGCCTGCAACAGTGCACGCAGTTCCGCCGGCCGGCGCCGGTACCAGGACGCGACGCGAAACCCTGCGACCGTGGATGCACCGACGACCATCGCTGCACCCAGCGCTCGAATCATGGCCCATCTCCCCTCCGCGCGCCCGCAAACCCTGCCAACGGATGGCCGTGCTCGTCCAGGACCAGCTCCACCGTGCCAGGACCCTGTCTTCGACTGAGCAGCACATACCGCTGAAACGCGCGGGCTTCAAACAATTCCGACATGTACGGCCGGCGCCGCCACTCCTCAATGGTTCCGGCATGGGCGCTGGCCAGCACGGCCACGCCCGCGTGTGTGGCCTCCAAAATGGCGTCGCGATCTTGCGCACGGCCGATTTCGTCCGTGACCACGAGTTCAGGCGACAGGCTGCGAATCGCCATCAACAGGCCCTCCGCCTTCGGACAGGCGTCAAGAATGTCGGTGCGCGGGCCCAGCCGGAACTGCGGCACACCCGCGAGGCAGCCTGCAAGCTCAGAGCGCTCGTCGACCACGCACACTTTGCGGGCACGACTGGCGGGTGAAATCACCCCTTCGCTCCATTGGCGCGCCAAGTCCCGGAGAATGGTGGTCTTGCCGCACTGCGGAGGCGAGACGATGAGTACGCTGTACGGCCGTCCGTCCGTCCGCCTGGCGACATACGGGCGCAGTCGGTCGGCGGCACCCAGGCATTCCTTTGCGATGCGGATGTTGACGGACGTGATGGAACGAATCGAACGCACCGCTCCCGACTCGTACAACACGACATGTCCGGCGACACCGACGCGGTGCCCGCCAGGCATGGTCACAAAGCCGCGCCGCAGCTCGTCCTCGACGGCATACAACGACGATTGCGTAACCCCCTGGACGACACGAGACAAATCGGCTTCCGTCGTGATCCACGCCTCGCCTGGGTCGTCGGTCAACCCGGCCTCCCGGTGCAGAAACCGGTCCAGCGCCGCGCCGCAGATTTCTACGGGCTGTCCCAGCCGAAAGCGCAATTCCTCCATCTTGACCAGCGTGGACGCAGGCAGTTGCAGGACGCGCTGCTGAACTTCCGCCGGACAAACGCGAAGGGCTTGCCGCCACAGCGAAGAAACCTCGTCGATCGACGATTCGTCCGTTGCCACAACCGTTGTCCACCTCCCTGGTAGTCCATATATATGGGCAGGTGAACAAGCTTATGCCCGCTTCCGGGTCTCAACTTGGCATGGACCGCCTGCACGGACTCGCGCGCCTGTGCATGCAATAGGAGGGAGGCAGATCGGCTGGTTGAGGAGGGAAGGAACCCCATGGAACTTGCGGTCATGATTCGGTGGATCGTTGTGTTTCTCGTGATTTTCGTGCTGTTGATGGCGCTGGTTTTCAGCTTTCTTCGAAATCGTCAGGGAAAAGCAAGTCAAACTTGAGTCCCAGCCGTACATGCGAAGCCGCGCCTGTACGGGGCACCCGAGCGGCGCTCTGTCAGCGCGGTTTCGCGGCACTGTGCTGGACAAGCCGTGCCTTACGTTCTTACGTTCAGCCTTACGTTCTTACGTTCAGCCTTACGTTCTTACGTTCAGCCTTACGTTCTTACGTTCAGCCTTACGTTCTTACGTTCAGCCGCGCGCGCCCGTCAGGATGCAGCCGACGCCGACGACGATCAGCCCAATTTTCCACCACGGCACTTGACCGGCCATCCCGGCGATGCCCAGGAACGTCACCGTCACCAGCACAAACGGGCCCACCAGTGCCAGGGCACCGTTGACTTGCAGGGCCTTGTGCGCGGTACCGAAGTACAGCATCAGGACGGCCCCAAGACACTCGACACAACTGGACAAAAAGCGCAAACTGGCCATCGCGTACACAACTTTGTCTTCAATCTCGAACATCGGCGCATCGCCTCACCCACGAAGTGTGGCCCCGCCCAACGCCATCCGGAACGAGGCTTGTACACCTCGTTTATATGCAAACGGAAACCGCCTGAGAACAAAAAAGCCGCTCCCCCTGCACCGCTTTGCATGGGGAACGGTCTTTATCATCAGTGAATGGGTGGCTGCGCCTTCGCTCCTGCGCAGCGGCCTGCGCCGACATGCGGCGCAGGATGTTACACGACGTCAGGCGCGGGAAATGTAATTTCCCGACCGCGTGTCAATCAACAGGCGGTCACCTTCGTTCACAAACAGCGGGACTTGCAGCGTATAGCCGGTTTCCACGGTGGCCGGCTTGCTGCCGCCGGTCGCGGTGTCGCCCTTGATGCCCGGCTCCGTGCGCACGACCTCCAGTTCGACCGTGTTCGGCAAGTCGATCCCGATGGCTGCCCCCTCGTGCATCACCACATAGCAGTTCATGTTCTCCTTGAGGAAGTTCAATTCGTACTCGAGCTGCGACTTCGGAATCTGGATTTGTTCAAACGTCTCGGTGTCCATGAAGGTGTACATGTCGCCCTCTGCGTACAAATACTGCATTTCACGGGTCTCGATGCGCGCGCGCGGCACTTTTTCACCGGCGCGGAAGGTCTGTTCGCGAACCGCGCCCGTCTTCACGTTTTTCAGCTTGGTGCGCACAAACGCCGCACCCTTGCCAGGCTTTACGTGCAAAAACTCAATCACACGGAAAATTTGTCCGTCCACTTCGATGGTCGTCCCGGGACGAAAGTCGTTGCTGGAAATCATTCCATGTTCCCTCCTGTGGTCACATACAGATGTCGATTAAATTGAGATGAGATCACGCTTTGGTGAATGGGTCAGAATCCGGCCGCCGCCTGATTCCACCAGCAGGTCGTCCTCGATTCGCACCCCGCCCCAGCCAGGCAGGTACACCCCGGGCTCGACGGTGACCACCATGCCGGGCGCGAGCACGTCCTCGCTGACTTTTGACAGCCGCGGGCCTTCGTGAATCTCCAGGCCAATCCCATGCCCAAGACTATGGCCAAAGGCGTCTCCCAGCTGATGCTGCGCGAGGAAATCGCGCGCGACCGCATCCAGTTCCTTGCCCGTCTTTCCCGCTGCCACGGCTTCAATGGCGCGCAGCTGTGCATCGAGCACTACCTGGTACACGCGCTTTTGTTCATCGGTCGGTGTTCCGACGACGACAGTACGTGTGATGTCCGAGCTGTAGCCATCCACAACGGCGCCGAAATCGAGGGTCACCAGTTCTCCTGACGCAATCGTCTTGTCGCTGGCGACCCCATGGGGCAGCGCACTGCGCCAGCCGGAAGCCACAATCGTCTCGAACGAGACGGCGGATGCACCCCGTTTG
This sequence comes from Alicyclobacillus cycloheptanicus, assembly GCF_028751525.1. Classification (GTDB taxonomy): domain Bacteria; phylum Bacillota; class Bacilli; order Alicyclobacillales; family Alicyclobacillaceae; genus Alicyclobacillus_L; species Alicyclobacillus_L cycloheptanicus. The sequence continues at coordinate 3,317,647 of NZ_CP067097.1, read as the reverse complement.
CGCATGAACATCTCCAGTTCAAACGCGACGTCGGCCTCCTTGACGCCCGGGCGCAAGATCCCGAGAATGAAGTCAAACCCTGCATCCGCAACGGCAGCCGCCCGCTCAATGGCGGCGACTTCCCCAGCGTCTTTCACCATCCGCAGCGTATCCACCACTTGGCTCGTTGCGACCAGCTGCAGCCCGGGGATACGCGTTTCCAGTTGACGCCAGGCCAACACGTCCCCATACGTCAGGTAGTCCTGCTCAAAGCCGAGACGTTTCACACCCGCCGTCTTCAACAACGCTTCCATCGTATCCAGCAGCGTGTCACCCTGCGGCACCACCTCGTAGCCGATGCACTGCGCCTTGGCCTGCTCCACGTACCGGAAATCGGCAATGAACCATGCCGCGCGCTGGGTGATGAGAATCGTTCCGGCGGTCCCGGTGAATCCGCTCATGTAGCGTCGATTCTCCGGCCGAGCGACGATGAACCCATCCAACGCGTCTGCGGCCAGACGGTCTCGCAGGCGCTGCAACCGTTCGATCACGATGTTTCCCCCTCCGGCATCGCTTGACGCAGCAAATAGGCGGCCGCGAGCTCGTACCCCGCCGCGCCAAGTCCGACGATTTGCCCCGTTACGACACCTGACAGCACCAGCTGATGCCGAAACGGTTCCCGCTTATGCACGTTCGAAATATGTACTTCAACAATTGGAAGGCAGAGATCGGCCAGACAATCTCGAAGCGCATAACCGTAGTGCCCGAGTGCACCAGGGTTGATGACGAGTCCGTCGGCGTTCGGGCCTTCCTGCTGCAAAAAGTCGATGATGGCCCCTTCGTGGTTGGACTGAAAGGCACGTACGCTGGCCCCGTGACGATGGGCCACGGCTTCCACGCGGCGTACGATGTCGGACAGCGTCTCGGACCCATACACGGCGCGGTCGCGCTGGCCAAGCCGATTCAAATTGGGACCATTGACAAGCAGCAATACCTTCCCGGGGACTGACACAAAGGACCGTCCTTCCTGCCGCAGCACGGCCAAAATCTTTGTTATTGTACCATATGGATTGCTATACTGAAACCAGTCGGCTGAACGTGCACCAAAGGGCGGCCGCGTCTGGGGAGGCGAAGGCTCGTTGCTCGAATTATGGATGGTACGACACGGAGAAACGGACTGGAATCGAGCGGAAAAAGTACAGGGGTGGACCGATGTTCCCCTCAACGAAACCGGACGGATGCAAGCCAAACGCCTGTCCGAACAACTGACAGGCATTCCGTTTCTCGCGATTTTCTCAAGTGATCTGCAGCGCGCCAGAACCACCGCCATGACCTTGCAGGCAGGGGTCGGTGCCCCGCTCTACATTGACAAACGGCTGCGCGAACGCGGTTTTGGCGCTGCGGAAGGCATGAATCGGCACGAGGTGCGCGCACGTTTTGAGAACGGCGTACCGGACGAAGAACCCTTGACATCCCTGCAGTCCCGCGCAGCTGCATTTTTGGCGGACATGGGACAGCAGTATGCTGCCGGACGCATCCTCTGCGTCACACACGGCGGCTTCATTCGTACACTGCTCCACCTCACCGGCGTCGCGGACATCCCCCCCATTCTCAATACCAGCGTGACCCGCCTTCACTTTGATGGCGTATCCTGGATGGTCCCGGTGATCTCCGCCGCGGCGCACCTGGAAAGCCCTGCCTCGACGGCGGGATCGGACGCGAACGCAGGCGGCAGCGGGGCGCCCGCTTGAGTCGGCCGGCACGGACGCGAAGGGAAGCCGCTTCAGCAGGGCTACTTTGCGCGTTTGTAAAAGGGCGTCTTCACCACCCTGCAGGGGACCTGTTTGCCGCGGATCTCGACCTGCAGGGTCGACCCAACCGCAGCGGCGTCGGCCGATACGAGGACGAGCCCAATCGGGATCTGCAGCGTGGGCGACTGGGTGCCGGAGGTCACATACCCGACTTGTCGCCCAGCGTGGTAAACCGGGTACCCTTGGCGCGGGATGCCGCGGCCTTCCATGGTGATGCCGACGACTTTGCGGGAGACGCCCTCCGCCTTCTGGCGCGCCAGTGCATCTTTGCCGATGAAGTCCCCCTTGTCCAGTTTGACAAATCCGCCCAGCCCCGCCTCGAGCGGAGAAATGTCCTCTGCAAGTTCATGCCCGTACAGCGGCAGCCGCGCCTCGAGTCGCAAGGTATCGCGGCAGCCAAGACCGCACGGCAGGATGCCGAACGGCTGACCCGCATCGAGGATTTCACGCCACAGCGGCACCGCCCAAGCCGCCTCCACATACAGCTCGAACCCGTCTTCCCCGGTGTAACCCGTGCGCGAGACCACGGCTGGTGCACCCGCCACCGTCGTCTCCACGAAGCGATAAAAACCCACCTCGTTCAAGTCGGACGACGTGATGGTCTGCAGAACCTCCTGTGCGCGCGGTCCCTGCAGCGCGAGCAAGGCGATGTCCGACGAACGGTTCGTCAAGGTCACCCGAAACGGGTCCGTGTGCGCGCTCATCCAGGCAAAGTCCTTCTCGATGTTGCCCGCGTTGACGACCACCCAGCATCGCTCTGCGGAAAAACAATAGACCAGCAAGTCATCGACGCAGCCGCCGTGATCGTACACCATGGGGGAATACATGGCCATGCCGGGAGACAGCCGGGCTGCATCATTGGTGACGAGGAACTGGAGAAACGGAATCGCATCCGGACCCGTGATTTCAAACTCGCCCATGTGCGACACGTCAAAGAGCCCCCCACGCGTGCGAACCGCCTCGTGCTCGGCCAGGATGCCTGAAAATTGCACGGGCATCTCCCAACCGCCGAATTCAACGGTCTTGGCCCCATAGGCTTCGTATATCTCAAACAAAGGTGTACGCCGCAGTGACACCGAAGTTCCTCCCATCAGACGCCAGTCAAGGCGTGCACAACCCGCCGCGGGGTCGTCCCTCGAATGGCGCATGCAAGATTTTAGAGAATCCGTCCATACTACGGAGACGCGCGTGCATCCATCATCGCGATCGCGCGACGACTCAGGCGACGGAGGTCGAGCCCTGTGCCATCACAAGCTGCTCGTTCGACAACCCCCGGACTCCCGCCCATCGTTTGGCGCGACGAGGACACCTGTCGTGCGTTTACAGAATACCTGCAAAGCGCCGCGATTGGCAACAACACGTCGGGACAATGGCGCCTCTTTCAACTTTGCGAAACGGTCACCCGCGCTCGGCTGGCGGGTGCGTTTGACGAATTTCTCGCACTGGACCACATTCAGGGATTCAACCCGTTTCCCCATCAAATCGAAACCGCAGCGCGCGTCATCCGCGAGCTGCACGGACGGGCCATCCTCGCGGATGAAGTGGGCCTCGGCAAGACCATCGAGGCCGGGCTGGTCATGAAGGAGTACCAGCTGCGCAATTTGGCGCGCAAGATGCTCGTGCTGGTCCCCGCCTCCCTCGTTCTGCAGTGGACCCGCGAACTCAATGAGAAGTTTCGGCTCGGGGCCTTCGCGCAGCGCAACGAATGGAGCTGGGCGCAGCACGATGTCGTGGTCGCTTCGCTCGATACTGCGAAGCGCGAGCCGCATCGGTCGGCTGTCCTTGGGATTCAATGGGATCTCGTTGTGGTGGACGAGGCCCACAAATTGAAGAACAGCCGCACCCGGAACTGGCAGATGGTCAACCAAATCCCCAACAAGTACATGCTTTTGTTGACGGCCACGCCGATGCAAAACGACCTGAAGGAACTGCACACGCTCATCACGCTGCTCCGCCCAGGGGCGCTCGGCAACACCCAGGACTTTGTGTCGCAGCACATGGAAGGCCGGCGTACGCCGAAGGACCCAGCGACACTGAAGTCCCAGCTGACCCATGTGATGATTCGCAACCGCCGCTCGGACGGCAGAACCACTTTGCCGAACCGGCATGTCAACGTGGTGCCGCTCGAGCTGACACCTGAGGAGCGGGCACTCTACGACGCCGTTCAGACCTTTTTGCGCGCGGAGTACACCCACAGAAAAGAAACCAGGTCGTCGATGCTCCCGCTGGTGACGCTGCAGCGGGAAATCTGCAGCTCACCGTACGCGGCCATGCTGACGTTGGAGCGGATGCAAAAGCGGACCAAAAACCAGGAGACCATCCGCGTCATCGACGAGATGCTGCACATGGCCGAGCAGATTCGCACCTATACCAAGGTGGACAAGGTCCTGCGGATGCTGGAAGACATCCCGGACAAGTGCATCATCTTTACGGAGTACCGCGCCACGCAGGACTTTTTGCTGTACATGCTGAAAAAGCAAGGAGTCACGGCGGTGCCGTTTCGGGGCGGATTCGGGCGCGGTAAGAAGGATTGGATGAAAGACCTTTTCGCGCGGAAAATGCAGGTGCTTGTGGCCACAGAGTCCGGCGGTGAAGGCATCAACCTGCAGTTTTGCCATCACATGATCAACTTCGACCTGCCGTGGAATCCCATGCGGCTCGAGCAGCGAATCGGACGCATTCACCGCCTGGGTCAAACCCAGGACGTCCACATCTGGAACTTGTCCACCAACAACACGATTGAAAGCCACATCGTCAACTTGCTGCAGGAGAAGATCCGCATGTTTGAGCTGGTCATTGGTGAATTGGACTACATTGTGAGCGGTGAGACGACAGTCAGTAAATTTGAAGAGGGCATTTTGGAACTGGCGATGACGAGTCAATCCGACGATGAGTTTCAGGAGCGGCTGGACGCGTATGGAGAACGATTGCTGAAG